>JANXUX010000407.1 GCA_025351965.1 Actinomycetes bacterium
CAGGGCACGCTCAACGGCCTCGGCGAGCGCACCGGCAACTGCAACCTCACCACCGTCATCCCCAACTTGCAGATGAAGCTCGGCATCGAGTGTCTGCCCGAGGGTCGCCTCGAGCGGTTGACGTCGGTCAGCAACCACATCGCCGAGGTGCTCAACCGGCCGCTCAACCCTCAGGCCCCATACGTCGGCTCCTCGGCGTTCGCGCACAAGGCCGGCCTGCACGTCTCGGCCATCGTCCGGGCCAAGGACGCGTACGAGCACATCGATCCCGAGCTGGTCGGCAACGGCACCCGCTTCGTCGTCAGCGAGATGGCCGGGCGGGCCACGATCACGATCAAGGCCACCGAGCTCGGGTTGACAATGGATGCTCCGGCGATCAACGAGGTGATCGATGACCTCAAACGGCTCGAGCACGAGGGCTACCACTACGAGGCAGCGGACGCATCGCTCGAGCTGCTGATGCGCCGGGCGACCGGCTGGCAGCAGGACTTCTTCCGGGTCGAGAGCATGCGCGTGATCACCGACGAGATGCCCAACGGCGAGTTCAACACCGAGGCGACGGTCAAGGTCTGGATCGGTGACCAGCGCATCGTCACAACCGCCGAGGGCAACGGCCCGGTCAACGCGATCGACACGGCGATGCGAGGCGCGCTCGCCGAGCGCTACCCCCAGCTGCGCAGCGTGCACCTGACCGATTACAAGGTGCGCATCCTCGACGGTGCGACCGCAACCGGAGCCATCACGCGCGTGCTGATCGATGCCTCCAACGGCGACCGTTCGTGGACCACCATTGGTGTGAGCGCGAACATCATCGAGGCTTCGTGGCGGGCGCTCGAGGAGCTGTTGGTGTTTGGCCTGTTGCACTCGGGCGAGTAGAACTGGGGCATGGCCGCACCCAAGTTCGCACCAGTCTCGCCGACCGACGTCGTGCGCACCTACGAGTCGCCCGAGTACGTGCCGGACGCCTGGTCGCCGGACCGTCCCGCCGAGATCCAGGGGCGCCAACCCGAGGGTGCCCGGCTCGGCTACCAGGGACCGGACCAGGGCTATGTCCTCACCCTGTCCGAGCGGTTCCGGAACCGGATCATCGTGACCCCTGGCGAGTCGGTCAACGACGCCATCCGTGGCTGCATCAACATCGGCCTGCGCCGCGCCTCGCTGTTCGGTCGCGCTCCGGTCGTGCACGACCTGACGATCGCCTTCACGATCTGGGGCTGGCTCGACGGCGCGGCATCGGCCGATCTCGTCGCCCGCCGCAGTGCGCTGTTCGAGGGTGTCGCCAACACGAACCACCACTACACCGAGGGCCGGGTCATCGCCGACCTCGTCCCGGAGTCGACGCTACGGCTCACGCCCGAGGCGGCCACGACGGCGTACGCGACCGGAAAATGGCGGGACCTGACCGGCGCCTGACGCGCCATCGACACACCCCGAGCGTCCGGTACGAACGGTCGCCCGGGTCACGCGGCAGGATGCAGGGATGTCCCCGACCGAATCCGCGTTCCGCCTCGACGACCGGGTGGCGCTCATCACCGGTGCCGGCCAGGGCATCGGCGAGGCCACGGCGTTGGCCTTCGCCGACGCCGGAGCACACGTCGCCGTGATGGCCCGCACGCAGGCCGACCTCGAGGCCGTCGCCGAGCAGGTCCGCTCGCGCGGACGACAGGCGTTGGTGATCCCCGGCGACGTCAACGACCTCGACGTTCTCGCCGATTCCGTCGCTGCGGTCGTCGGGGAGTTCGGCCGGCTGGACGTCCTCGTCAACAACGCGGGTGGCTCGATGTCGAGACCGTTCACCAAGACGACCGTGAAGCAGCTCGAGAGCTCATTCCATTTCAACGTGTCCGCCGCGTTCGAGCTGAGCCGTCTGGCGCTGCCCCACCTGCTCGAGTCCGGAACCGGTTCCATCGTCAACATCAGCTCGACCGCCGGCCGGCGCGCGGCGCGTGGTTCGCTGGCCCACAGCCTGACCAAGGCGGCGGTGTCACAGCTGACTCGGTTGATGGCCGCCGAGATGGCGCCACGTGTGCGGGTCAACGCCGTGCTTCCCGGCGCCATCGAGACCGCTGCCCTGCGCAACTACGTCGGTCCGGAGATCCGTGAGGAGATGGCCCGTCGGACGCCCATGCGTCGCAACGGCACGCCGATGGACATCGCGCTCGCCGTGCTGTTCCTGGCGTCAGATGCGTCGTCGTGGACCACCGGCCAGTTGCTCGATGTCGACGGGCTGGCCCCGGAGGACCTCGTGCCCCGCGAACTCCCGGATCTCTGAGCCCCCCAGCCATGGTGGCTGCCGACCGAGAGCGTGATGGGCGATCAGTAGAGCGACAGCGAGCCCGTGACCTCGTCGATGTCTGTTGACCAGTTCGGGCCGATGGCCAGTGCCGTCAGCGTGGGGACGCCGCCGAACTCAGTGGTCCCGGCGTCGCGGATGAGATGGCTGCGCAGCACGTGGCCGAGCGCCTCGGTGTGCAGGGCGACGAGCTCGTCCTCGGTCCGGACCTGGACCGCGACCTTCTTCGACGAGCGGGTCATCCACTGCAGTGCTGCGTCGTCGAGATCCGGGATACCGCGCCCCTCCGGGGCGAGGAGGTCCACCGCCAGGTCGATCAGCCAGGCGGACGATGCGTGTGCGCCCTGGGCGATCTCCTTGCCGCGCCGCATGTGCAGATCGCGGCGGATGACGATCACCTGTTTGACGTCACGCGCCTGATCGGATCCTGGGTCATCGGTCGACATCGGAACAGTCTGGCCGCTGTGGGTCAGGTCGTCTCGGGACCAACCAGGACGCGGAGTGCACCGGCACGAGACCGGAACCGAAGCGGCGACGCCATCTGTGCTGGTTCTCCGTCGACTGCGACGTCGATCGTGCCGGTGGCGGACTCGATCACGATGGTCTCGGCCGGTTGGCGCTGGGTGTCCGGAGCGGCATCGATGCCGCGCAAACGTGCCGTGATCGCGTTGGCGACGAGCCGCCATCTGCCCGCCGTCGTGATCGCGTAGGCGCCGAGCAGATGGTCATCGAGCGAGATGCGCGTGCCCAGCCGGCCGCCGCCCCGGTCGAACAATCCGTTGCCGATGAAGATGAAGGGCGTGACGACCGGAGTTGGTCGGCCACCGTCGAGCGTCACCCGCAGGTGCAGCACGGGGAGGTCGCGCAACGTGTTCACGATCGCGACGGGAACAGCGCGGACCTTGCCCCAGCCGCGCTCGGCCCGGATCGCATCGCGGCCGGCGACCATGTGCGGATAAACGCCGATCGACGCGTTGTTGACGAAGACCCGGCCATTCACGTCGCCGACATCGACGAGCGTCTCGACCCCGGCTGCGAGCCACGCCGCGGCGGCCGCGACGTCGTCGGTCGGTGTCCCGACATCTTTGGCGAAGTGGTTGAAGGTGCCCATCGGCAACACGCCGAGCAGCATGTCGTGCTCGACGGCGACTCCTGCTGCAGCGTTGACGCTGCCGTCGCCGCCGGCGATCACGATTGCATCAGGACGAGCGTTCCATGCCGAGCGCATCGCGTCGGCGAGGTCCTTCGGGTCGATGCCGGACACCTCCGCATCGACGTCGGCTGCTGCGAAGGCCTGCTCGATGGTGCGGAGATCGTCATCGACCTCGTCGACGGAGCCAGCCGCGGCGTTGACGAAGACGACGAACCGGCGGCGCATCCGGTCGACGGTATCCGGTCGACGAGACCGTGGCTGCGCGGTACGAGGTTCGGCGGATCCAGTACCGCACCCCGACGCCACCCCGACGTCACCAGTCGGCACTCGGTCGTCGCCAGTCCGTCACCAGTAGGTGTCGATCGCCAACTTGACGGACAAGCCGAGGCCGGCGACGGCAATGATGATGCGGAGCGCGCCAGCTGGTGACCGACGCACGACGACGGGACCGAGGCGACCGCCGATCAGGAACCCGAGGCCGAGGGGGAGCACGACCGACCAGCGAACCGGACCGAAGAGGGCGAATCCGACGGCCGCCACACCGTTGGCGAGGCCGAGGACCACGTTCTTGACGGCGTTGCAGCGCGGGAGTGGTTCGCCCGTCGTGAACAGCAACAGGGCGAGCAGCATCACGCCGGCGCCGGCTCCGAAGTAGCCGCCGTAGACGCCGACCACGCCGACCCCGGCAACGACCCCTGGCCCGAATCGGTGCGAGGCGTTGACGGCGCCGTCGACGAGTCGTCGGCGGGCGAGGATGGCAGCTGAGGCCAGGGCGATCAGGACCGGGACCGCGTACTCGAACGTGTCGGCCGGTGTGACGAGCAGCAGGACGGCGCCGGTCGCGCCGCCGAGCACGCCGGCAACGGCCAGCTGCTTGACCCGCCCACGTTGGCCGACGAGATCCGGTCGTGAACCGAGTACAGACCCCGTGCTGCTGAACACGAGCGCGACGGTGTTGGTGACGTTCGCGGTCACGGGGGGCAGGCCGATGGCGAGCAGCACCGGATAGCTGATCAACGAGGCAAGACCGGCGATGCTGCCCGACAGCCCACCCCCGAGGCCAGCGAGCACGAGTGCGAACGCCTCTCCGACCGACACCGTCAGGGGATCGTGGTCAGTGAGTCGTAGAAGCAACGCTGCATGAACGCGCCCTCGGCGGCGAACGGCTCGTCAGGGCCGGCAGTCGTGAACCAGTTGCGGTACATCACATACGCGTTCTGGCTCGCCGGGTCGAGGGAGTAGTCGATGGTGCCTGCCGATGCCGTGCCGTCGATGTAGGTGCCCGACCACGTGAATCGGCCGTGGACGACGCCGTAGAGGTCCGGTGCGTCCTCGACCGGGGCGGTGAACGTCGTGTTCGTGTAGTTCGTGGCGAGATAGCCCTGCGCCGTTGCGATCAGCGTCGCAGTGTCGGGCTGAGTGTTGGCAGTGATCACCTCGATGTCCTCGGTGCCGTTCGAGGTGAACGCGTGGCCTGCGCCGGCTGTGACCGTGTTGAAGCCCGGAGTCGTGGTGAAGCCGATGACGCCCTGCACCTCGAGGAACGGGCTGAGTGACGTGACCCGGAACGGATCGTGCTGGACCAGCGGCACACTCGGCCCGAGTGGCTCCGCTTCGAGCAGGCTGTTCAGCATCCCCTGGTACGAATCATCCGGCAGGCCGATGAGATCGACGGTGGTGTAGGAGTCGTAGACCAGGCTGAGCCCGTCGCTGCGGACGAAGATGCTGACCGCACCGTCGATGCCGTCGACCTGACCCGGGTCGTACGTCGTGTAGTAGAGGCCGTACTGGTTGACGGGCAGCGGGCCGTCGATCTGGCGGACGAAACGCATCGGGCCGAAGCCGACAGCACCGAAGTCGGCGTCGAAGGTGTCGGTGTACTCCTGGGTCAGGGCGGTGATGTCCTCGCCGGCATCCCGGGCCAGGGCCTGGAACGAGGCAGACGAGCCGGCACCGTCGGCGATGACGACCACGTCGCCCGGATCATTGGTCTGTGACCAGCCTGACGGAATGGGGAGGAACACCTGGTGTCCGAGGTCGATCGCGCCGTCGGGCACGGCGAACACGCTCGTCGTCGTCGGCGCCTCGGTTGTGGTGGTCGCCTCCTCGGTCGTCGACGTGTCCTCGACGGTGGTGTCGGGGGCGATCGTGTCGTCGGTTGCGGTGTCACCGACGTCGGTCGAGGCGGTGTCGTTGGTCTGCTCAGTGGCGGTGTCCGACGACGAGCTGTCCGAGTCGTCGCTGCGCGTTGCCAGGAAGGTTCCGACGGCAGCGAGCACGAAGACCGCGACGACGCTGACGATGATCAGTGGACGCTTGGAGCCGGGGGCTCTGCCGCTCGGTTGCGGACCGGCGTCCAGGCCGGAGACCGGCAGGCCGACCTGGCCGCCGACCGGGCCGAGCTGCGGTGGATGGAACGATCCCGGCTGGAAGCCGCTCGGTGGTCGGGGCGTCGTCCCGGGCAGCAACGGTTGTTGCGGAGGAGTGTCGCCGGCATCGGGACCGATGTTCGGTGGGGGAAACTCACTCATCAGAGATCTGTCCTTCCAAGTGTCCGAGGGCCAACTGCCCGAAGGCCAACTGCCCGAGGGCCACGATCAGGTTCATCGCAGACTAATTCGGCGAGCAGCGCACCGAGCTCTTCGATCTCGTGGACCGTGCGGATGCCGAGCG
>JANXUX010000375.1 GCA_025351965.1 Actinomycetes bacterium
CGTCTCGCCCGCTCCACGACGGCGATCGAGAACATCCGCACGACCCAGCTGAGCTGGGACGAGTACATGCGCACACTCCCCGTCGTGAGCACGCTCATCACAGCGTCAGCAGCACCGTTACCCGGCGACATGCTGATCGAGATGGACACGTCGCTGTCACTCGCACTGTCCAGCCGGCTCCTCGGCGGTTCTGGCCGCGTCGAGGCTCCCCGTCGTCCGGGCGAACTCGAGATCCCTGCGGTTCGCCGCATCGGGGCTGTCGCCGTCGAAGCACTCGGTGACGCTCTGTCGCAGTTCGTGGATGTCGAGTCGAACCTCGAGGCGATCGACCTGAGCCCGCAACTCGTGGGCCTTGCGGCGCCATCGCAGATGGTGCTCGTCCTCGGCTACAGCCTGAACATCCCCGGTTGCGGCATCGCCGGCGACCTGTCCGTGGTGTTGTCGTTGACAACCCTGACCCCGATCCTCGAGCAGATCATGTCGCACACGGCCGAACGCGCCGGTGCCGACGTGGATCCGTTCATCATGCGCAGCGTCGCCGAGCGCGTCCCGCTCGTCCTCGAGGCAACGCTGGCGCGCACCGTCATGTCGGCCGGCACGGTCGCTGCACTGACGCCGGGCGATGTCGTCGTGCTCGACCATCGCGTCGGTCAGCCAGCCACGTTCGCGATCGGCACCCTGCCCGTCATGCGTGGGCATCTCGGCCGCCGCGGTTCACGACTCGCGATCTCGATCTCCGAGCATCCCTTCGACGCCCCCGCACCGGCCCACGTCCTGGCACCGACGAATCATGTCACCAACCAGGTGTCGGCTGGGCCGACCGGCTCGTTCGGCCAACACGGTCTCACCCAGCAGGCATATGACGTGCCTGCCTACGATCAAGAAGCGAGGCAGCACGATGCTCGAAACGCCGACTCCAGCTCCAGCCCAGTTCACAGCCTTCGGTGATGGAACACCTCCCGGCAACACGGCCAGCATGGACCTGATCGCAGGAGTGCAGCTCGAGATCGTCGTCGCCCTCGGCCGAGCGAAGATGACGGTGCAGGAGCTGCTCCAGCTCCGCTCCGGTTCGGTCGTCGAGATCGGCCAAGCCGGCGGACTCGTCGAGGTGCTCGCCAACGGCTCGCTCGTCGCTCGTGGCGAGGTCGTGGTGGTGGGCGATGACCTCGGCGTCCGCATCGTCGAAGTCCTCTCTGTTCGACCGTCATGACCCGGCTGATCGTGGTGACGCTGCTCCTCGCAGCGGTCGCGATCGTCCTCAGGGTTCGCAATCGGAAGACCACCACGCTGCGCGCGATCAAGGTGACCTCCCGGGTCACGATCAGCCGCGGCTCGATGATCGCGGTCGTCGAGGTGGACGGGCGCCGGCTCCTCGTCGGCGCAGCGCCCAACCAGGTCAACCTGATCACCGAGCTGGACGCCGTGGCTCCCGAGGACCCGTCAGTGGACACTCCCCTCACCGCGAAGCCGTTCTCGGCGGCCGCCGCGCTGGCCAAGCTGACATCGGCCAAGGGCACCGACTCGAACCTGCGCACCGGGACCCTGTCTCCGCTGCAGCACGAGACGCCGCGCCCGCCGCACCAGGCCCAGCCACCTCAGCCGCGGCCGATGGCCGGGCGCACCACCGGGTCCACCGGATCACCGGGACCTGCTGCCGCGCGCGCCCCGAAGATCGTTGATGACGAGCCGACCACGCTCGTCGATCGTGTCCGGCGGATGACCACCCGCACCGTCGAGCCACGTCTGCGTCTACCGAACCAGCCCGGTGGCGCGACGTGACCCGTGATCTCCGGTGGCTCCTGGTCCCAGGAGCCCTGCTCGCCTTCACAGCGCTGCCCGCACTCACGTCCTCGGCGCATGCCGCACCCAGCCCGGCGCATGCCGCGGCCGGCACCCCGGTCACCGACCCGGGCACCCCGGGAACCCCGGTCACCGACCCGGGCACGAGCGGCGCGAGCGGCACGAGCGGCACCAACTCGAGCAGCAGTGGCAGCGCGTCATCAGGCGGCACCACGATCAACGGCGTTCCCGACATCGGTGTCGACGGACCGGGCACCATCGAGACCCCGAAGGTCGCCGACACCTCGAGCGCCGACAACACGCTGTCGCTGACGACGCCGAAGGGCACGAGCAACGCGGTCCTCCTCGTCCTGCTCGTCACCCTGGTCTCGATCCTGCCCGGCATCTTGATGCTCACGACCACGTTCCCACGGTTCCTGATCGTGCTCGGTCTGGCCCGGCAGGGGCTCGGCCTCAACACGACGCCACCGAACCAGGTGCTGGCCGGCCTCGCCGCGTTCTTGACCCTGTTCGTGATGGCCCCGACGTTCTCCAAGATCAACGACACCGCCGTCCAGCCTGCGATCCGTGGCGAGCTCACCCAGGGCGAAGCGATCAAGAAGGGCTGGGAGCCGCTGGCCGACTTCATGCTCGACCACACCCGCACGTCGGACCTGAAGATGCTCTACGACCTGACAGACACGACCCGCCCGAGCGAGCAGAGCAAGATCAGCCCGCGCTTCTTGATCCCTGCGTTCATCCTCTCCGAGCTGCGCGCCGCGTTCATGATCGGCTTCTTGATCTGGGTCCCGTTCCTGCTCATCGACCTCATCGTGTCCACGGTGCTGGCGTCATTGGGGATGCTGATGATGCCCCCTGTTGTCGTCTCGCTTCCGGTGAAGTTGGCACTCTTCGTACTCGTCGACGGCTGGGCGCTGCTCGCCGGCTCACTCCTGAAATCGGTGATGTGACCCATGGATGACCTCGAGATCGTGCATGTGCTCAAGATGATGGCGATGGCCGGACTGAAGGTCGCCGGACCCATCCTCGCCATCGTCCTCGCCGTCGGCATCGCCGTCAGCCTGATCCAGACCATCACCCAGATCCAAGAGCAGGCGGTCGTCTACGTCCTCAAGTTCGCCGCCGTCGGTGTGTTCATGATCATCGCCGGACCGTGGATGCTGCAGATCCTGACCAGCTTCGTGACCACGCTCTGGGCGCGCATACCGGACGTCAACTGATGCAGCTCGACCTCTCTGTGACCTGGGCTCTCGGGCTGGCGTTCGGTGTGATCCGCGCCGGAGCCTTCATCGCGCTCTGCGCGTTCATCCCGCGCACCATCCCCGGCCTCGGGCGCACCGCAGTCGCGCTCGCCGTCGGGCTGTTCATCGCCCAGCCGGTGACCACCGCTGCGATGAGCACCTCCGACCTTGTCGTTGCTGGGGTCACGAACCTCGTCATCGGCGGCGTGCTCGGCTGGTTCGTCGGCCTGCTCGCCTTCATGTTCCAGGTCGCCGGCTCAGTCGTCGACGTCACCAGCGGCGTCAGCCTCGGCTCGGTCTTCGACCCCGATGCCGGCAACACACCCGGCCCCTTCGCGCGTTTCTACACGCTGTCTGCGCAGACCCTCATCATCGCGGGTGGCGGGCTGACCGTGCTGGTCCAGGTCCTCTGGGTCAGCACCAAGGCGGTCCCCCTCGACGGCCACCTCGGCGGTCTCGGCGTCCTCGGCTCCGAAGCGACCCACCAGTTCGATCTGATGTTCCGCAAGGGCGTCGAGCTGGCGTTGCCCGTCGCGTCGGTGCTGTTCGTCAGCGAGCTCGCGTTCGGTCTGCTCAGCCGGCTCGCCCCGCAGATCAACATGTTCCTGATCGCCCTGCCGGTGAAGACGCTGATGACGCTCTCCCTGCTCGGCTCGGCGTGTGTGATCTTCCCCCGCTACACCGATCAGGCCATCGTCGGCGGACTGCAGACCGCCGGACGGCTGCTGGGGCGCTGACATGGGCAAGCGTGACGGCAAGACAGAGCAGGCGACCACCAAGAAGCGTCGTGATGCGAAGAAGGACGGCAACCTCCCTCGCTCGCAGGAGACCAACTCGATGCTCGTCACCGTGGTTGCCGCGTTGACGCTCGTCTCGACGGCGCCGGGCGCTCTGCGCACCACGGGCAACGTGATGCACGACTGGCTGGCGACCGCCGATGGCAAGACAGGGCTCCGGTTCTCAGCGCTCACCAGTTCGGTCACCACGTTGGCGCTCGCCTGGGCCGCACCCGTCGTCGCCGCTGCCGGCACCGGCATCGCCGTGACCATCGCCCAGGGCGGCATCGTCCTCGGCTCCAAGCAGTCCAAGCCGTCGCTCAAGCAGCTGTCCTGGACCCGTGGCCTCCAGCAGCTCAACCCGAAGAAGGCGTCGTACACGCTGCTGCGCAACACGCTCAAGTTCGCGATCGTCGGGGGCGCCCTCGTCTCGCCGATCCAGCAACTGTGGAACACGCTGCCGGGCACGTCGGGTCTGGCCCAGGCCTCGGCGATGACCGGCACAACGATCAAGGCGATCCTGATGCGCGTCGTGCTCGGCGCGGTCCTCATTGCCGCGATCGACCAATTCGTCACGCGCCGCAAGTGGCGCCGAGACCTGATGATGAGCAAGCAGGAAGTCATCGACGAGGCCAAGATGAGCGAAGGCGACCCGCACGCCAAAGCCGCCCGCAAGCGGCGCGGCATGGAGCTGCGCCGCCGCCGTTCGGTGATGGGCGTCGCCGCCGCCGATGTGATCATCACCAACCCGACCCACTACGCCGTGGCCTTGTCCTACGCCGAGGGTTCGGTCGCGCCGCAGGTCATCGCGAAGGGCACCGAGCGGATGGCCAAGAAGATCCGCAAGGAAGCCACCCGCAATGGCATCCCGATCATCGAGAACCGTCCGCTCGCCCGAGCACTGCACCGGCAGGTGCCCATCGGTGGCTATGTCCCCGAGAAGTTCTTCGACGACGTCGTGAAAGTCCTGGTCGCGGCCTATTGGCGGCGCGGCAAGGTACCCAAACACGTGGCAGCCGGTCCAACCACGAGCCCCGGCCAGCACAGCAACAACCAGCACAGCACGACCAAGCCTCGCAACGAGACGGGCAGGAACAAGATGAACGGCGCCATCGCATGAGAAACAACACCCGCCTCGCCCTGCCCCTGATGATCGTGTGCATGGTGCTCTGCCTCGTGGTGCCGATGCCGCTCGCGTTGCTCGACGTCCTCCTGGCGATCAACATCGTCGCCGGCGTCGTGACCCTGGCCTCGGTCCTCAACGTCGCCGACCCGGTCGAGTTCTCGTCCTATCCGTCGCTGCTGCTGGTGACGACCACGGCCCGAATCACCCTGACGGTGTCCACCACCCGCGCGATCCTGCTCCACGGCGACGCCGGCGAAGTCGTGCGCACCTTCGGCAAGGTCGTGGTCGGCAGCAACGTCGTCGTCGGCCTGGTCATCTTCCTGGTCCTCACCGTCGTCAACCTGATGGTCATCACCAAGGGTTCCGAGCGTGCCGCCGAAGTGGCTGCCCGGTTCAGCCTCGACGCGATGCCCGGCAAGCAGATGGCCGTCGATGCCGATCTCGCGGCCGGCCTGCTCGACGAGGACGGCGCCCGCGCCGCCCGCCGACGGAT
>JANXUX010000399.1 GCA_025351965.1 Actinomycetes bacterium
CGGTCTGCACTTCACGAGGGCCCAGTTCACGCCGGACCTGTTGCCAGCCGACCTGACCGGTTCGTTCGTCTACGACCAGCGCAGCGGTGAGTTCTCGTTCCGCAGGGGTCCGTTGTTCACCGGGCTGCTGCTCGCCGACGAGATCAATCGCACGCCGCCCAAGACGCAGGCCGCACTCCTGGAGGCGATGCAGGAGCGTCAGGTCACTGTCGAGGGCTCGACGTTCCTGCTGGAGGCGCCGTTCCACGTGCTCGCCACGGCGAACCCGGTCGAGTACGAGGGCACGTACCCGCTGCCGGAGGCGCAACTCGATCGGTTCATGCTGCGCGTCAGTTTCGGCTATCCCACGGCGGACGAGGAGTTGGACGTGCTCCAGCGGCGGGTGAGTCGCCGCCGGGAAGAGCAGACGCTGGGCCAGGTGACCGATGGGCCGACGTTGCTGGCGATGCAGGCGGCGATCGAAGGTGTCGACGTCGACGAGAGCATCAGCCGCTACTGCGTTGCGCTGACGGCCGCGACGAGGTCCCATCCGCACGTGATGATGGGATCGTCGCCGCGTGGTGCGTTGGCCCTGATGCTCTGCTCCCGGGCCTCGGCAGTCGTCGCCGGTCGCGACTACGTGACACCTGAGGACGTCAAGCTCGTCGCCGTGCCCGTCCTCGCCCACCGGATCACGGTCAAGCCGGAGCTGTGGATGAGCAAGGCGTCTGGTACGTCCGTCGTCGACAGCGTCGTGGCCTCGGTCCCGACGCCGTCAGCGCTCGAGTCACGCCTGCGCGGCGAATGATGGGCATCGCCCCGCGACTGTCGGTCCGACCGATCTGGCGGCCGACCGCGTCGCACATCCGCGCCAGTCTCACAGCTGTGGTGCTGGCCCTGGTCGCCGTGCTCGCCCGGCGCGCAGACCTGCTGGTGCTCGCATCCCCGGTCGCGATCATCGGTGCGTGGTCGATGGTGACCAGGCCGCCAGGGCCGCCCGAGGTCACGGCCCGGTTGGCGGACCCGGCGCTGCGCGAAGGCGAGGCGACGACATGGCGGGCAACGGTGACCGACGCTGGCGGCATCGACACGCTGGTAGCCGTCATGCCGCACGCGTCCTGGATCGTCGCCCGCCCGGTGAGTCGGGTGGTCTCGACCCACGTCGACGCCGATGCCGACACGGCCGACCTCGCGCTCGCCTTACGGTCGACGCGCTGGGGCCGGCACGAGGTCCCGCACGTCACCATCGTCGCGTCGAGCGCATGGGGCGCATTCGTCTGGTCCGACCGGACGTCCGTGCTGTCGCTGATCAGCCTTCCCCTGCCGAACACCTTCGATTCGTCGGCGGCCATCCGGCGGACCAGCGGACTCGTCGGGCTCGACCGGTCGTCACGAGCAGGCGATGGCACCGACTTCGCAGGCATCCGCGCGTTCCAGAGCGGCGACCGGATGCGCCGCATCAACTGGCCGAGGTCGATGCGCGCAGGCAGCCTGCATGTGACATCGACGTGGGCCGACCAGGACACGCTCGTCGTCCTCGAGGTCGACGCCACCGACGACATCGGGATCAGCGGCGGTGTCGACGGCCGGGCGTCGAGCCTGGACAGCGCAGTGCGGGCCGCCGGCGCGATCGCCGAGCACCACGTGCAGCGCGGTGATCGGGTCACGCTGCGGGTCTTCGGCTCGTCCTCGGCGCGCACGGTCCCGGCGGCGAGCGGACGGAATCAGCTGCGCCGGATCCTCGACGAACTGTCCGGTGTCCGCGGTGGCAGCGACCCGAGCGGCTTCAGAACGCGCGGTCACCTCCTCGCCCCGGCCGACTCGCTGCTGATCCTGTTCTCGCCGCTCGTGTCCGTGGCGCCGCTCGACCGTGCTGTTGCGCTCGCTCGGCGTGGTGTGGCCGTGGTTGTCGTCGACACGCTGCCCGAGCACGTCACCGACGACGAGGATCCGCTGACGACCCTGGCCTGGCGGATCCGCCTGCTCGAGCGCAACCGTGAAGTGCGTCGCGCCGAGGAGCTCGGTGTCGCCGTGGTTGCCTGGCGTGGTCCGGGCAGCCTCGACCAGTTCTTGCGCGATGTCTCACGTCGGGCGTCGGCGCCACGGATGGCGACTCGATGAGCACCGCTCAGGAGTTGCTCGACGAGGTCCGCGCCACACAGGGCCAGCGGTGGATGCTCGCACTGGCGAGCGTGATCGCACCGGCGCTCGGATGCGTTGCGATCGGGGCCGCGTCCGGGCAGCCATCCGCCGCAGTCACGTCCTTGGTGGCCCTGCTGGCATTCGGATCGTCGCTGCGGCCGGACTCGCACGTCGGCGCGCTGGTCATGGTCGCCGTGGTCTGGTATTGGCTGGCCCGGGTCGATGATCCGGCGACGGCATGGTCGATCGCCGTGGCGATGTCCCTGCTCGTCTTCCACACGACGACCGCACTGATGGCCGTCACCTCGCGCTCCGGGGTGCTCGGCCGGGAGATCCTCGGGCCGTGGCTCTGGCGCACGGTCGTGGTCGCTGTGGGGACGATCGCGACGTGGGCGCTCGTCGTCGTTCTCGACCGGCGACATGCCGCGGGCAACGCGCTGCTCACGCTCGGCGCAGTGGTGGCGCTCGGCGGGGCGACCTTGGTCGGGCGCGCCCGCAGCATGCCACGGCCCTGACGCCTCGACCCTGACTCCTCAGGCGACGACGGATGCAGCGCGAGGGTTCTGGCGGATCGATGTCAGCCAGTCGCGGATCACGGCGACGACGGCGAAGGGATGCTCGAGGTGGGCCGCGTGGCCGGAGGCCTGGACCGGGCGGAAGACGGCGTTTCGACCGATAGTGCTCGCCAACTGCTGGGCCAGCGCGGTGAACTTCAGGTCGAGGTCGCCGGCCATCGTCAGCGTCGGCGCGGTGATGTGGCCGATACGGTCCCACAGCGGCAGCTGGGCACCGGTGCCGGCCAGGCGCAGGCTGCTCGCCAACCCGCTGGCGGTGTTCTGGGCGCGGTCGTCGAGCCCTCTCGCGTAGTCGGGCAGCGTGGCGAACAGGGGGAGCGCGAGCCACTTCTCCAAGAACGCATCGACCCCGAACTCCTCGATCTCGGTCGCCAGGATCTCGTCGGTGTTGCGGCGGTCGTTGCGCTCGTCGTCGTTGCTGATGCCGGCCGTCGCGCCGAGCAGTGCCATCGAACGGACGAGATGCGGGTAGGCGAGGGCCAGGTGCAGCAGGAAACGGCCACCCATCGAGTAGCCGATATAGGTCGCCGGGCCGCCGACGTTTGCAATCAGGTCGGCACCGAGTCGCAGATCGACGCGCACATGGCTGGACCGACCGTGACCGGGGGCATCGACGAGCACGACCTCGTGATCGGCGGTGAACGCATCGGCGACCGGCAGCCACGAACGTCCGGTCTGGGTGAATCCGTGGACGAACACGAGCCGCGGACCGCTGCCACTGCGGATCGAGGCCAGCGGACCTTCGTGCGGCACCCAGCCGGGCGGCAGCGTGGACATCGGGGTCAGCCCGCTACGGAGTTCGTGTTGTCCGGCCCGGATGAGGTGCCGGCTGCTTCGCGCATCATGGCGGGCATCGTGGCGCGCATCGTGGCGGGCATCGTGGCGGGCATCGTGTCGAGCATCTTGTCGAGCACTCGCTCGAACAGCTCAGGGTCCTGGGCGCCGGGCAACGCCCACTGCTCGTCGAACACGAAGGTCGGCACTGCGGTGATGCCGTTCGCCGCAGCTATGGCCAGCTGCTCGATGACCTCGCCATGACCATCATCGCCGGCGAGGAACTCGCGTACCTCGTCGAGATCGAAGCCGACATCGGCGGCGCAGCCCGCGAGCGCCGTCGGATCGCCGATGTCGACGCCTTCGACGAAGTAGGCGCGCAGCAGGCGCTCCTTGAGCGCGAGCTGGTTGCCCCGGGACTCCGCCAGCCACAGCAGACGGTGGGCGAGCAGCGTGTTCGCGCGTAGCGCGAGGTCCATGTAGAACTCGAGGCCGTCACCAGCCGCGACCTCGGTCACGTGATCGAAGATCTCTTGCGCCCGCTCGGCACTGCCGAACTTCTTGGCATACGCCTCCGCAACCGGCTGCGAGCGGCCGACCTGGGCTGTCGGGTCGAGCTGGTACGGTCGGAAAACCACCTCGATCGCGCTCGTGTCGCGTCGTTCGGACACCCGTGCGAGTGCGGTCTCGAACCTGCGCTTGCCGATGTAGCACCAGGGACACACCACGTCGGACCAGATCTCGACCTGCATACGTGCCACGATAGATGCGATGTCATCGACCCACACGCCAGACACGGATCGGGCCGGGATGGCGCCGCAGGATGTCGCCGCGACATTCTGCGCCACTCTGGTCGACGAGTGGATCCAGCACGGTGTGCGCCACGCCGTGGTCGCGCCTGGATCGCGCTCGACGCCGCTTGCGATCGCCCTCGCCGAACGCATCGAGCTCGAACTCCACGTCTTCCACGACGAGCGCTCGGCGTCGTTCGCCGCGCTGGGGATCGGCCTGTCGACCGGCACGCCCGCGCTCTTGCTGTGCACCAGCGGTACCGCCGCCGCGCACTTCCACGCAGCCGTGGTCGAGGCCCATCTCAGCGCCGTACCGATGCTGATCTGCACGGCTGATCGGCCGCCGGAGCTGCGCGACGTGGGGGCTCCGCAGACCATCGACCAGACCAAGCTCTACGGCGACGTCGTCCGCTGGTTCCACGACCCCGGTGTCGCCAGTTTCAGCGCCGCCGGCACCTGGCGGTCCACTGCCGCACATGCGCTGTCCACCGCCGTCGGTGTGTGGCCGGGTCCGGTCCACCTCAACCTCTCCTTCCGTGAGCCACTCGTCGGCCACGTCGGTGAGCTGCCGCCGCGCCGGAGCAATGGCGCTGCATCCCTCGCGTCTTCGCTCGTTCCGGCCCCCTCCGCCGTCGCAGACCTCGGCGCGCTCGTCGCCGAGAAACGAGGCGTGATCGTCGCCGGTCGCGGCTGTGGCGATCCGTTCGCTGTCGCCGGGCTGGCAGCGGCGCTCGGCTGGCCCGTACTGGCCGATGTCCGCAGTGGTCTGCGCACCGGGCTGCCCGCCCACCGCGGCGTCGCGATCGCTGCGTTCGACGACATCGTCCGTAGCGCGGCCTTCACCGATGCCCATCGCCCCGAGTTCGTCCTGCGCCTGGGCGAGCCGCCGGCGTCGAAGGTGCTCGGCCAATGGTTGGCTGCCGCCGACGTCGACCAGGTCCATGTCTCGGTGACGCCGACGTGGACCGACCCGGACGGTGTCATCGGCCGCCACCTCACCGCGGATGTCACGGTCGTGTGCCTGGCCCTCGCCGATTCCGCGGTCCCGACCGATCCGTCGTGGCTCGCCGACTGGCTGGCCGCCGAGGCCGCAGCCCAGACGGCGATCGACAGCGTCACCACCGAGGCCGCGCACGGGCTGAGCGAACCGACCGTTGCGCGTACGCTCGGCCGCGCCCTGCCCGCCGGAGCGAACCTGGTGGTGTCGTCGTCGATGCCGATCCGCGACATCGAGTGGTATGCGCATCGGGTGGGAGATGCGTCGGTGTTCGCCAACCGCGGCGCGAACGGCATCGATGGGGTGGTGGCGACGGCGACGGGTGTCGCGATCGGGACCGGCTCGCCCACGTACCTGCTGATCGGTGACGTCGCGTTCCTCCACGACAGCAGTTCGCTGACCGCCCTGGGCGCGCGCCGGCTGGACCTGTGCATCGTCTTGGTCGACAACGACGGCGGTGGCATCTTCAGCTTCCTCCCGCAGGCGTCGTCGCTCGCTCCCGACCGGTTCGAGACGCTGTTCGGCACGCCCCACGGTGCGGACCTCGTTGCGTTGGCGGCGGCGCACTCGCTGCCCGTGACCGAGGTGACGTCCACCGACGAACTGAGCGCAGCAGTCGACGGTGCTGGAACGCGCATCATCCTGATCCGCTCG
>JANXUX010000409.1 GCA_025351965.1 Actinomycetes bacterium
ATGCGGGTTCGATCCCCGTCACCCGCTCTCAGACGAAGGCCCCGGACGATGCGTTCGGGGCCTTTCGCATGCGGCCGTGGCATCGGCCAGACTGTCGGGCACTATGTACGTGCCTGAGATCCTGTCCCTACCGCTCGCTCCGACCGGTCCCGCCGACGAGTCCGAACCCGGTCAGGCGCTGACCTCGAACTTCACGCTCATGGACGACGGTGAGGTCCAGGTCGGTGTGTGGGAGTGCAGCCCGGGCACGTGGGTGCGCGACGGGGTGGACTTCGACGAGACGATGTTCATCGCATCGGGCCGGGCGACGGTGACCCACGAGAGAGGCGAGTACGACCTCACGCCCGGCACGAATTGGGTGAAGCCGCGTGGCTGGCCGTGCACCTGGACCGTGCACCAGGCCGTGCGCAAGATGTACGTCATCGACGGCCGCCCGAACGGCACGGCACCGCCGGACCTCCTCGCCAACGCCTACATCTGGGACGTCGGCACCCGCGTGTCGCACCCCAAACCGCTGGCGGGTGACCCGAAGCAGATCCTGCGCGAGCAGTGGGTCCACAACGGTCTCGAGGTCGGCGTCTGGGAGTGCGAGCCGGGCAGCTTCGGCATCTCTCGCGACGGTTACGACGAGGCGATGATGATTCTCGGCGGCGCGGCGACGATGACCGCCACCAACGGGCAGATCTTCTCGCTCCGGGCTGGTTCGGTGCTCGTCACGCCGCAAGGCTTCGTCGGTTACTGGATCGTCACCGAGACCCTCCGCAAGGTGTACGTCAAGGTGATGCGCTGAACCGTTGACGCGCCCGTCCGCCGTCGCCGGCGGTCCCCGCAACCGGCGGGACGAACCGCGACCGGCGGGACGAACCGCGCCCTCGGGGCGCTGTGGTCCCGCTGGGCGGGATGCCTCGCGCCTGAGGGCGCGCAACGTCTCAGCGCGTCGGGAGTACGACTCGTATCGAGCTGCACGCGTGCCGGGCCTGCGGCCGATTGGTGACGGACAACGGGTGGAACCCCGGCGCATCTGATATGGCCTAGTCTTCGCGGAGCCCGCAGGGCGGGCCTCGTCGTTCTGGTGAAGGAGCACGCATGTTTGCAGCGGTAAGTGGGTCCGCGATCGCCGGGATCGTCGTGGTGGTCATTCTCATGTTCCTGGTTTTTTCGTCGGTCAAGACGGTGCCCCAGGGCACGGTCGCGGTCACGACGGTGTTCGGCAAGTACCACTCGACCCGGCGCACCGGTCTGAGCTTCCTGATCCCGTTCGTCGAGAAGATCTTCCGGCGGATCAGCATCCAGAACCGCGCCGTCGAACTGCAGTTCCAGGCCATCACCCAGGACCAGGCCAACGTCTACTTCACCGCGATGATGGTCTACAGCGTCATCGCCGAGGACGAAGAGACGATCAAGAAGGTCGCCTTCAAATTCGTCAGCGAGAAGGACTTCCTCACCGCGATGGTGCGCAGCGTCGA
Organism: Actinomycetes bacterium; assembly: GCA_025351965.1. Taxonomy (GTDB): domain Bacteria; phylum Actinomycetota; class Acidimicrobiia; order Acidimicrobiales; family Ilumatobacteraceae; genus WLMZ01. Next base: position 1,467 of record JANXUX010000409.1, read on the forward strand.
GGGCAGCACGCGCGGCTTCGTGGCGACGATGAAGCAGGCCGAGATCCTCGGTCTGCGCGGCGAGATCGTCAAGGAGGTCAAGGAGAACCTCGACGTCACGCTCGAGACGTGGGGCTATCACCTCATCGACCTCCAGCTCAACGACATCACCTTCGACCAGGCAATCACGACCTCGATGGCCCAGGTCGTGGCCTCGAACAACCTCAAGGCCGCTGCCACCAACGAAGGTGACGCTCTGCTGATCCGCAAGACCAAGGAGGCCGAAGCGGAGGGCACGGCGATCCGCATCGCCGCCGAGGCCGAGCGCACTGCCGCTCAGCTGCGTGGTCAGGGTGTCGCCCTGTTCCGTGAGGAGGTGGCCCGTGGCCTCGCCCAAGCGGCACGAGAGATGGAGTCCAACCACGTCGACTCGGCGCTGATCCTGTTCAGTATGTGGACCGAGTCCATCCGTCACGTCGCCGAGTTCGGCAAGGGCAACGTCATGTTCCTCGACGGTTCCCCGAACGGCATGGAGAAGCAGTTCCAGGACCTGATGGCCCTGCAGCAGCTGCACTTCGAGAACCCCAACCCGCCGCTGCCCCCGCCCTCGATGTAGCCGGACGTTCCCGACCCATGCGCCTGCGATCCATTGCCCTCGTGTCCGCCGGTCTACTCACCCTGGCGGTCGGTGGGTGCAGCAGCGACGACCGATCGGCTCCGGCGACGACGACCGACACCGCGCCGTCCTCGCAATCCGTCCCGTCGGATTCCACCGTGGGAGGTGATCCCGTTCGGCTCGCAGCCGGGGTGATCCCTGCCGGATCCTCCGAGATCACCGACGCTGACGATGTCCCGGCACTGCTCGCCACGATGGGTTTCCCGACGGCCTGGCCAATGCCCGACGGCCTCGTGGCCGCCGATGTGCTCGGCCTCGAGGCGTCCCAGACCGCCGGCTCCGATGGCACCAAGGCAACGTTCTCGCTCACCTGGCGACAGGCCGCAGGCGCGCTCGACGACGCCGCACAGCAGTGGTTCGAGACTGCGAACTCGGCGCTCGCGGTCGGTCCGCTGATCGGCACGTCGAAGACCGGTTCGGGCGCTGTGGCCGGTGTCAGCTATTCCGCCGGCGCCGACGACGAGCCGTCCGGTCGCCTCTCCGTCACGGCATCGTCGGTCGATGCAGGCTCGATCGCCGTTCAGGTCGAGTTCGAGTACGTGAACGAGTCACCGACTCCGACCCTGCAGTTCGCCCCGTCCACGATTGCTGCGCTGCCGAGCATCACCGGCTGTGTTCCGGAGCTCGTCCAGGCCTCCTTCGTCCGCTACGACGCACCGAATGCCGCTGCCGGCCAGCGCGACTACACGACCATCTTCCAGGGCCGATGCGCATCACGGGCGACGTTCGACTCGACGGTGTCGTGGGCCGTTGGTCGTGACGGACGAATCACCCAGGACGAGGACTCGATCGAGGTCACCGACTCCACCGGCCCCGACGGCGAGTCCCTCCACGTCGGTGCCAGCGCGTCGGGCAGCGTGCGGATCGACACTGCGGCAACCGTCGGCTGACGTGGCACGTTCCGGAGCACAGGTTTCGCCGGGACCTCGACGGGGGGACCGTCGCGGCCATGAAGACACGCTCCCCGTTCGTACTCAGCCTTGTCGTTGCGACCTCCTTCGCCGTCTCCGCCTGCAGCTCCGACTCCCGCCAATCGCTGAAGACCGACGTCCAGACTGCCGCCAGCGACGTGGCCAACGCTGCGGGTGATGCGGCCAACAACGCCGTCGAGGTGCTCGCCCGCAACATCGCCACCCAACAGGGCGAGGAGCAGTTCAAAAATGCCGGACAGACGCTCGACGGCCCGCTGACCTGCGAGGCCACCGTCAACGACGGTGTCTCCAAGCTCGACATCAGCTGCACCGGCACCACCCAGGGCGGCGGCAAGGCCGAGCTCACGGGCTCGACCAGCGAGGTCCCCGGGGCGTCCGTGGTCACGCTCGATGGCAACTTCACCGGCACCGTCGACGGCAAAGAGGTGTTCACGACCGAGCGGCTCGGCGGCTGATCCCGGCGCCGGCTGCGCCCAGATCGGACGCATTCTGTGGCAGCAGCTTCCTGAATATGAAATTCAACTAAATCTCGATCAAATTAGTCGGCATTCGCTAGAGTCGTCCCCGCCCAACACGTAACGGGGTCGGTCGGTGCGCAGCGCACCATCTTCGTGAATGCCACTGAAAGAGATCACCGTATGAGAACCCGCCGAAGCGTCGTCCTTGCCCTGGCAGTCAGCGGATCGTTGTTGCTCGCCGCGTGCGGCTCGGACAGCGGTAGCGGCAGCGCTGAGACCACGGCGTCGCCGGCAGCGAGCACGGCGTCGTCCGCCGACGACGCCGGCGACGTGAACCTCTCGCTGGTGGCGTTCTCCGTGCCGAAGGACGCCAACGAGGCCATCGAGGCTGCGTTCGCCGACACGCCCGAGGGCAAGGGCACGACGTGGACAGAGTCCTACGGAGCGTCCGGCGACCAGAGCCGAGCGGTCGTGGCCGGGCTCGACGCCGACTACGTGCACTTCTCGCTCGAAGGCGACGTGACCCGTCTCGTCAAGGAGGGCCTCGTCGCCGACGATTGGAACGCCGGCCCGAACAAGGGCATCGTGTCGACCTCGGTCGTGGTCATCGCCGTGCGCCCGGGCAACCCGAAGAACATCACCGGCTGGGACGACCTGATCAAGGACGGCGTCGGCATCGTCACCCCGAACCCCGGCTCGTCCGGCTCGGCGCGTTGGAACATCCTCGCCGCCTACGGACACGTGATCGCCACCGGCGGCACCGACGACGACGCCAAGGCGTACCTGACCAAGTTCTTCGAGCACACCGTGGCCCTGCCCGGCAGCGGTCGGGATGCGACGACTGCGTTCCTCGCCGGCACCGGTGACGTCCTGATCTCGTACGAGAACGAGGCGATCTTAGCCCGCCAGTCCGGTGCCGAGCTCGACTACGTGGTGCCCGATCAGACACTGCTCATCGAGAACCCGGCGGCCGTGTTGAAGGACGCCAACCCGCGTGCTCAGGCGTTCCTCGACTTCGTGCTCAGCGACGCCGGCCAGACCGAGTTCGTCAAGCGCGGCTTCCGCTCGGTCGGTCACCGCGTCACCGGCGTCGAGGTCGACAAGGCCAACGACCCGACCGATCCCTTCCCGGCCCCGGGCGCCCTGTTGACCGTCGCCGACGATTTCGGTGGCTGGAGCGTTGCGAGCAAGAAGTTCTTCGACGATGACACCGGCATCGTGACGTTGATCCAGCAGGAGACCGGCAAGACCTCGTGAGCCTGGCGTCCATCCATGAAGGCTCGCCCACACCTGCCCGTGCACGGAGCGGGACGCGCCGGCGCCGTGCTCCCCGCCCGGGCGCGCTGACGCTCGGTTCGGGTCTCGGCCTCGGCGTCGGCATGATCTGGTTCAGCCTGCTCGTGCTGATCCCGCTCACTGCCGTGGTGGTCAAGGCCCAGGGCGGCGGATGGGACGCCTACTGGAAGACCATCACCAACGCCCAGACGTGGGCGGCCATCAAGCTCACGGTCGAGCAGTCGCTGCTCGTGACGGTGCTCAACGTCGTGATGGGCACGCTCATCGCCTGGGTGCTCGTGCGTGACGACTTCATCGGCAAGCGCGCGCTCGAGGTGGTCATCGACATCCCATTCGCGCTGCCGACCATCGTCGCCGGCCTCGTTCTGCTCTCGCTCTACGGCCCGAAGAGCCCGCTCGGCATCAACATCGCCAACACCGAGAAGGCCGTGTTCCTCGCCCTGGCGTTCGTGACCGTTCCGTTCGTGGTGCGCACGGTCCAGCCGGTGCTGGAGCAACTCGATCAGGAGGCCGAGGAGGCCGCGGTCTCGCTCGGTGCGAGTCGCTTCACCACGTTCCGCCGAGTGGTACTGCCCAGCCTCGCGCCGGCCATCGGCGCCGGCGCCGCGCTGTCGTTCGCGCGGGCGATCAGCGAGTACGGCTCGCTCGTGCTGCTGTCGGGCAACCTCGCCCTGCGCACCGAGGTCACCTCCGTGCGCATCCTGACCTACATCGAGAACGGCAACACCGCAGCGGCGGCGGCCGTCGCGTCGACGCTGCTGCTGATCTCGCTCGCAGTGATCGTGCTCGTCGACGTCATCCAACGCCGGGTGGCCCGACGTGACTGACACGTTGACCCGCGACCCGTTCGAGGACTTCGATCCCGACGATGGCGACGAGACGTCCGACCCGATCGGCGTTCGGACCCACCGCCGGCAAGCCCCACGGACGATCCGCTACGTGTTCCGGGCGATCGTCATCACGTACCTGTTCATGCTCGTCGCCTGGCCGGTGTCTCTCGTTGCCAAGAACACGTTCGCCGACGGGCTGACCTCGCTGCGTCAGGCGCTCGAGGATCCGCTCGTGACGAGCGCACTCGAACTCACGGTCTACGTCTCGGTGATCGCCGTCGTCATCAACCTCGTCTTCGGCGTTGGCATGTCGCTGATCCTCGTGCGTCGCCGCTTTCCCGGCCGGCGCATCCTCAGCGCGCTGATCGACCTGCCGCTCTCGGTCTCGCCGGTGGTCGTCGGGCTCGCACTTGTGTTGACGTACAACAAGCGCGACGGCTGGCTCGGCACGACGCTGGAGTCGCATGGCTGGAAGATCTTGTTCGCCAACCCGGGCATCATCCTGGCGACCGTGTTCGTCTCGCTGCCGCTGATGATCCGCGAGATCGTGCCGGTGCTGGAAGAGATCGGCATCGACCAGGAACAGGCGGCGCGTAGCCTCGGCGCGAGCTCGCTGCAGACGTTCCGCAAGATCACGCTGCCGTCCATCAAATGGGCCGTCGTCTACGGCGTCGTGCTCAGCCTGGCCCGTGCCCTCGGCGAGTTCGGTGCAGTCAAGATCGTGGCCGGCAACGTCGCCGGCAAGACCCAGACCGCAACGCTCGTCGTCGAGCAGACCTACCAGGACTTCCATCAGGACACGGCGTACGCGACGTCGTTCCTGCTCGCATTCGTCGCTGTCGCCTGCATCATCATCGTGACGATCATCAGACCGAAGGAACACCAGTGAGCATCGAGGTCCGCAACGTCAACAAGCAGTTCGGTGACTTCACCGCGCTCGACAACGTGTCGGTGAGCATCCCGACCGGCCAGCTGACCGCGCTCCTCGGACCGAGCGGAGGCGGCAAGTCGACGCTGCTACGGATCATCGCCGGGCTCGAGTTCGCAGACTCCGGTGTGGTCGAGATCGAGGGAGTCGACGCGACACACCTGCCACCGCAGAAACGCAACGTCGGCTTCGTCTTCCAGCACTATGCGGCCTTCAAGCACATGTCGGTGGCCCGCAACGTGGCGTTCGGCATCGAGATCCGCAAGCGTCCCAAGGCCGAGGTCACAGCCCGCGTCGCCGAGCTGCTCGCCCTCGTCCACCTGACCCAGTTCGCCAACCGCCTGCCCGCCCAGCTCTCCGGCGGACAGCGTCAGCGGATGGCGCTCGCCCGGGCGCTCGCCGTCGAGCCGACGGTTCTGCTCCTCGACGAGCCGTTCGGCGCGCTCGACGCAAAGGTGCGCAAAGAACTGCGCGACTGGTTGCGCCGCCTGCACGACGAGGTCAGCGTCACGACCGTGCTCGTCACCCACGATCAGGACGAAGCGCTGGAGGTGGCCGACGAGATCGTCGTGATCAACGAGGGTCGGATCGAGCAGATCGGCAGCCCGGATCAGCTCTACGACGAGCCGGCCAACGACTTCGTGATGAGCTTCCTCGGCCCGGTGACCCGCCTCGGCGGCCAGCTCGTGCGGCCCCACGATCTGGAGCTGCACGCCTCGGACCCGGGCAGGTCACGGCTCGGCCGGATCACCCGCGTCAGCCGGGTCGGGTTCGAGGTGCGCGTCGACGTCGCAGTCGGTGACGAGTCCGTGCTGGTCACCCTGACCCGCACCCACTACCAGGCGCTTGGTCTGGAGAGTGGCGACACCGTGTGGGTCCGCCCGACCGCTGGGGCGCCGACGGTCGGGGGAGTGTGGCCTCAGATCATCTCGGCCCAGCGGGT
>JANXUX010000425.1 GCA_025351965.1 Actinomycetes bacterium
CCGGCATCGCCAACCGGGACGATGACCGTGTTGGACTGGGTCGCCCCCCTGACGACATTGAGGCTGGAGACGGTCGGCCTGTCCATGCCGCAGGGGTAGACGGTGATGTACGTCGACTGCGACGGACTGACCGCAGTGACGGTGAGCACCACTGCGCGGGCGCCATCGGGGATGTCGGTCCCTCCGCCCGCGACGTTCACCGACAGGATCCCGTCCGAGCTCAGCCGCGAGCCGGCGAGCCCGACGCGCGTGTCCAGCAAGCGTCGGGGTGCGATCGGCACGAGTCGCCCGAGGCTGTTCGTGCTGGTGTAGCCGTTGACGTCGATGACGACGTCGGCAGCGACGTTGGCTGACAGACACAGTCCACCCGCCGAGTCGAGCGCGACGATTGCGGCGTTGGCGACGACAGCGCCGGCCGAGAAGTTGACCGTCGAGACGGTCGGAACGTCCGGCGTGCACGAGTAGGCGGCGATGAAGCCGGCACCGTCGGGGGCCACGGCCGTGACGTTGGTGCTCACGGCGGTCGTTCCGGACGGGACCTTGCCCGTACCGGTCACCTGGATGCGCCGGACGGTGTTCGGCACCAGGCGAACGCCACCGGCAGTGCGGGTGTCGGCGAGACGGTATGGATCGACGGCGGTGAAGCCGCCGGGCGCGGCGAGGATCTTGGCGTCGACGAGCGGGGCCGGTGCGACGGGCTGCATGTCGGCGACAGCGGGATCGACGGTGAACGACCAGTTGACGGTCCGCGCCGCCGTCGTCACGGTCACGGCGTAGAGACCAGGGGCGAGCGGGTTGCGGGGCAGGACCGTCACGGCGTTCGCGCCACCGAGGATCGATGCAGCGTCACTGTCGCGGACGTTGCCGGCGTAGAGCGCGCAGGTTTCGAGCGGGCCGTCGGGACCCGTGATGCTGGCCGACACCTGAGACGGTGCTTCGGGCATCATCGCGATCACCGGGAGACCCCCACCGGACGGCCAGCCGCACATCGAGACAGGACTGGGCGTCTCGGCGATGAAGTGGTTCAAGTTGGTGGTCGTCCCGTCGCCTGGCCACACGATCGGTGCAGCGATCGCACCGCTGCCCGACAGCCCTGACATCACGTCCAGGGTGCCGGCCGAGCGCCATGGGCTCGCGTCCGGATTCGAGCACGTGCCGAATCCGACCGAGGTGAGCTCAGGGCGCAGCATCCCGATTGCGTGGAATGGGCCTGTGATCCACAGCTCCACGTAGGCGCGATCGGACATCGAGGTCGCACTGCTGACGGCGACGTTGCCGGCGTTGCCTGCAGCGTCGCCTGCCGTGGTGTATCCGGGCCGGCCGGGCACCTCGTCGTGGGAGAAGCCGTTCTGGAGCGTGTAGCACGAGTGCGCCATGGCAGCCTGCGCCTGCACCGGGTCGAGCGTCACTGCGGCGACTCCGGCCATGGTCCGGAAGTGGTTGACGGCATCGAGTGCCGTCGCCTCGCCGTCGGCCGCGGCGACGTCGGGCGTCGGACCGGCGAGGCCCAGGCCGGTGACGGAGAGCGCGAGAGTCGTGATGAGCTGAGCGAAGATGACGGTCCCCTCCATGTTGTGCCCCTTTGGGGGCGCAAGATTCATGAATTCATGCGCAAGAGAGGTCAGACAGTATCGCGGAAAGTAGTGGAGTTCGCGCAAAGGGAGGTCAACGGCATCGTGTGACGTGAAAATCCATGCAGCGGATGTCGCCCCGAGCGGACATCTGCGAGCAGCGTCGACGTCTCATCCGCTGTCTGATGGCGCTCCCGGCCGGTGTCTGGCTCACCCTCCGCTGTCGCAGTTGGGCGGCGTGTTGGTCTCGCACCAGACGGACTTAGCGCCACTGTGACCGGCGAGGATGACGGTGACGACTGTTCCGGCGGATCCGGCCAGAACCAGTGCTGCGAGGAGCAGGGTGACCCACTTCGGCAGGGCCTGGGGGGTGGCGCTGGCGGCACGCCGCTCGATGAACCACGGGATCAGGATGAACAGGGCGAGCACGACGAAGAAGATGATCGCGAACAGTCTGGCGGTCTCGCCGGCCGCAGCATGGTCCTCCCAACCGGCTGCTGCGGCGGATCCCTCCTTGGCGGTGATCTGCTCCTCGAGGCTCTCACCCGCCTGCGCTGCCAGGATCGCGCCGAGTGCGCCGACGAATCCAATGGCGAGGACCGCCCATCGGTAGCGCCGGTGCCACGCGGGTCGGATGACCATGACGACGACGCCGATGGCCGCAAGCGGCAAGAGCACCGCTGGAAGATGGACGAGCAGCGGATGGGCCGGGATGCCGAAGAAGGAGCGCATGAGCGACCGTTGCACCCATCGCCGTTGGCGGACAAGGGGCCAATGTCACTTGTCGGCTCGTGGATCCGTGTCTTGGGACCTCCGGCTCTAGCACCGAGGGCGAGTCACCGGCAGGCTGAACCCATGACCCGAACTGCGCAGGCAACGGCCTCTCGACTCGTGCGGGTGTGGTCCTTGGTCGCGACCACCATCGGGCTGTTCGGGGGCGTGCTGGCGTGGCTCATCGGGCTCGATCCGCTGGCTGATGTGCTCTTGGTGTCCACGGCGGGGGTCGGTGCGGTCCTGTCCGGGACCTGGGTGGTGCAGGCGCTCATTCGCCGTCGCCTCGGTGTGGACCTCATCGCCCTTGCAGCACTGGTCGGCTCGGTGCTCGTCGGCGAATATGTCGCCGGCGCGTTGATCGCAGTCATGCTCACCACCGGGCGGGCACTCGAGGGATGGGCTGGCGGACGTGCCGAACGCGAGCTCCGTCTGTTGCTGGAGCATGGCCCGAAGCTGGCCCATCGACATGTCGGCACGGCGCTCGTCGACTGCGCGCTCGAGGCCGTGGTCGCCGGCGATGTGCTGCTGGTCCAGCCCGGTGAGGTGGTGCCGGTGGACGGCACCGCGGCCGGCGCCGCCGTGATCGACGAGAGCGCATTGACAGGGGAGTCCCTGCCGATACGACGCGATATCGGCGATGTGGTCCGCAGCGGCGCCGTGAACGCGGGGAGCCCGTTCGACCTCGTCGCAACCACGACCTCGGCCGACTCCACGTTCGCCGGCGTCATCCGCCTCGTCGAACAGGCGTCAGCGTCGACCTCCCCGTTCGTGCGCCTGGCCGATCGCTTCGCCCTCGTGTTCCTCGCCGTCTCCTTCGGTGTCGCCGGGCTGGCGTGGCTGGTGTCGGGTGATGCGATCCGCGCTGTGGCCGTGTTGGTGGTGGCGACTCCGTGCCCGATGATCCTGGCTGCGCCGGTCGCGATCGTGGCCGGGTTGTCACGATGCGCTCGCCGGGGTGTGGTGGTCAAGGGTGGTGGTGCACTGGAGGCCCTGGCCGGTGCAGACGTGCTGCTGTTCGACAAGACCGGCACCCTCACCGCCGGTCGGCCGACCATCATCGAGATCCTCGCCGCTGACGGCTTCGAGCCCGAGGAGGTCCTTCGGTTGGCCGCATCCCTCGACCAGGTGTCACCGCACGTCCTGGCGTCCGCGATCGTCCGCTCGGCCCACCAACGCGACCTCGCGCTCGTGCTGCCGACGGAGACGACCGAGCTCGCCGGTTCCGGTGTTCGCGGCCGTGTCGACACGCATCTGGTGACGGTCGGCAATGCTTCGTGGACCGGCGTGGAGGGTGACGAGCCGTGGGTGGTCCGCAGCCGGTCACTGTCGGAGTTCGAAGGTGCCCTGTGCGTCTTCGTCGGCGTCGATGGAGCGGCCGCCGGTGCCGTGATCCTCGCCGACCCGATCCGCGCAGACGCGGCGCGGACCATCCGCAACCTGCGCCGCAGCGGAATCCGTCGGGTGGTGATGGTGACCGGTGACCGACGCGAGATCGCTGAGTCTGTCGGGTCGATGCTCGGCGTCGACGACATCGCAGCGGAACAGACGCCTGCGGACAAGGTGGACGTGGTCCGGCGAGAGTCAGCCAGGGGGTCGACGATCATGGTCGGCGACGGCGTCAATGACGCGCCTGCGCTCGCTGCAGCGAGCGTCGGCGTCGCAATCGGCGCACGCGGCTCGACAGCGTCGTCGGAGACGGCTGACATCGTGCTCACCATCGACCGGTTGGACCGCCTCGGCGAGGCGCACCAGATCGCCCGGCGCGCCCGGCACATCGCGGTGCAGAGCGTGATCGCGGGCATGGTGCTGTCGCTGGTCGCAATGGGTGCCGCGGCGGTCGGAGTGCTTCCTCCTGCGGCCGGCGCCTTGCTCCAGGAGGTCATCGATGTCGGCGTGATCCTCAACGCGCTCCGCGCCCTGCGCGCCGGACGCGATGAAGTGCGTCTCGACGAATCGGGCGAAGCCATCGCTCAGCGTTTCGCAGGCGAGCACCTCAGGCTTCGTCCCGATGTCGCCCTCTTGCGGGCCGCCGCCGAACAGCTCGGCGCCGGTCCTTGCCCGGCAGCGATGACGACGGTGCGTCGCGCCCACCGTTTGCTCGTCGACGAGATCGGTCCCCACGAGGCCGAGGAGGATCTCGTGCTCTACCCCGTGATCGCGAGCGCACTCGGGGGAGTGGATCCGACGGGGACGATGAGCCGGGCGCACTCGGAGATCGCGCGGCTCACCGCACAGGTCGCGATGGTGCTCGAGCGCGTCGGTGACGGAGCGCCCGATGCTGCCGACACTCGAGACCTGCAACGCCTCCTGTACGGCCTGTACGCGTTGCTCGAACTGCACTTCGCGCAGGAGGACGAGAACTTCCTCTCTCTTGCCGACGAGCCCCACGACGCCATCCACTGAGCGCCTCGACGTGGGCGCGGCGAACGAACGCCGAGTCTTGGACGTTCCTTGGATCAGCAACGGCAAACCCTTGGCTGGCGATGTCGTTCACTCATCACAGAAGCAACACCAACTGTGCGGAGGAACTCATGAATCGCAAGCTCTTGACCGGCCTGACCTTGGCCACCGTCGTCGGAACCGGCGGCGCGGCCTACGCGACTGTGGCCGGACCAGCCGACATCACACCGGCGGCCACGGCGGCCACGTCCGGGCGGACGATCTCGTACCAGGTCGGTGATGCGGGAACGGTCACCGTCGACGTCGCCGATTCTGTGCTGACGAGCCGCGGGCTCTTGCCCGCCGGCGGCTGGACCATCGGGGCGATGTCGAACAGCGACGTGCACCTCGACGTTCAGTTCGCCAACGCCGAACGCGTCGTCGGGTTCAGTGCCGATCTCGTCGGCACCGACGTGGTGGTCTCGGTCACGAACGATCGGCTCCCGGGTGCGCCGGGTCCGATCGACCCGCTGGTGGTGTCCGTCATCGGTGGCTCCGGAGCTCCGCCAGTGCCGTCTTCGACGACCGCCCGGACGACCGCACCGGCGCCGGCGACCGCGCCGTCGTTCGACACCGTGGTACCGGCGACGCCCGCCCTTGCACCGGTCATCACGCCGGCTCCTGTCGCTCCCCGCGCCGCCTCGACCAGCGCTCCGTCGTCGGCCGGCACCTCCGGCGACAACGACGGCGAGTACGCGAGTAACGGGGCCGTCCACTCGAGCTACAGCGGCGAGTCCGAGGGTGGCGATGATGACTGACGACCAGAACCTCGCCCGTGTCGCCGCACTCCGTGCCCGCCGCGGGCAGCCTGCGGCCGACCTGACGCCGCGTCGGCCCGCGGACAACACCTCGGCGATGTGGGCACCGCCGTCCCCCGTGCCGCAACCGCCGCCCAGCGCCGCCACCGCCCGTCCGGCCCCGACCAGTCGCACGACAGCGCCGTCACGAACCCGCCGTCGACATGTCGCAGGTAGCGCCCGGATCGTGGCCGCCGGCCTCGCGGTCTCCGGGATGTTCGGGCTGACCGCCGTGATGGCAGTTGCCAACCGACCATCCACGCCGAGCGCCACGACGCCGGTCGTCGTTGCCGCACTGCCGGCCGCACTGGCGACCCAACTGGTCGCCGATGCCCCCTCGATGACGACGCCGACGATCGCGGCTGTATCCGTGACCGCTGCTCCGGCCCCGGTGTCGGTGGCACCGACGACGGAGACAATCGTGCTCGCGGTGCCGGAACTGCCCGTTGCGCCGGCCCCGGCCGCTGCGCCTGCTGCCACCCCGGCTACTGCACCGGCCGCCGCCGGGGCAGCACCTGCGGCTCGACCGGTCCCGGCTCCGGCTCCGGTGGCACCTGCCGCTCGGCCGGCTCCGGCAACACCGGCTCCGGCAGCAACTGCGGCAACACCGGCCCCGGCCCAGGCAACACAGGCCCCGGCTCCGGCAACACCGGCCCCAGCGCCTGTGGTCACCCATGCGCCCGTTCCGCCGCCCCCGGCGGCCACCACGGCCCCGAGTGGAGGCTGATCATGACCCCGCTCGACGTCGGTCCCGCGCCGGCCCTGGTCGGCGAACCACTGCAGGTCTCGTTCCGGGCGATGGGCTGCGCAGCGCACATCGTCGTACACGGTGGCCGTCCCGACATGCTGGTCACCGCCGAGCGCCGGATCCGTGAGTACGAGGCGCGGTGGAGCCGGTTCATCGACACCAGCGACATCACCGTCGCCAATCGGGCCGCGGGCCGGGCAGTGCGCGTTCACGAAGACACCCTTGCGGTCGTGGCCCGGGCGATCGAGGGGTGTCGTCAGACGGCCGGTTCGTTCGACATCACGATGCTGCCCCGCCTCCTCGATCAGGGCTACACCCACAGCGTCGTCACCAAGGCCCCGGCCCCGGCCGTGTCCGCCACGCGCGTTGGTGCGAGCTCAGAGATCGTGGTCGACTTCGCCCGGTCGACCCTGACCGTGCCGGTGGGCGCCGCCCTGGATCTCGGCGGGATCGGCAAGGGATTCGCCGCGGATGTCGTGGCCGAGGACCTCGTCGCCGACGGTGTGCTCGGTGCGCTCGTCAACATCGGTGGCGACCTCGCCGTCTGCGGTGTCCCGGGAGTGGGCGAGTCGTGGTACCTCGGCATCGAGGATCCCTCAGATCGTGCGAACCACCTCACCTGCTTACGCCTCGGCTGCGGCGGGGTCGCGACGTCGGGTACCACCATCCGCACATGGATCGCGCCCGATGGATCGAATGCTCACCACATCATCGATCCAACGACGTCGAAGCCGTCTCGCGGCGGTCTCTCGATCGTCACGGTGGTTGCCGGTGATGCAGCAACCGCAGAGATCTTCGCCAAGGCGGCGATGATGCTCGACGGACCCCGGGCGATGGCGATGCTGGCGGCCGCTGGCCTGGCCGGTCTCGGAGTCGGCGATGACGGCGTCATCCACCGCAGCGAGACGCTCGCCTCGTTCGAGGCCTGACCCGCCGTCACACCACCGAGCCGACCGCCTTGCCGATCAGCGCGGTGATGACCATCGCGGCCGCGCCCCACACCGTCACCCGCAGCGCCGGCCGACCCACCTTGGCGCCACCGAGCCGAGCGCTCATGACCCCCAGTGCCGCGAGGAAGACGAGTGCCGACAGCGCAACCATCCACGCCCGCAGCGCAGTCGGCGTGATCGCCGCCACCAGCACGGGCAGCAGGGCGCCGATCGTGAACGACACGGCCGACGAGCCGGCTGCCTGAAGCGGTCGTGCGGTGATGGTGTGCGAGATGCCCAGCTCGTCGCGACTGTGCGCACCGAGCGCATCGTGCGCCATCAGCTCGCCGGCGACCTGATGAGCAAGCTCGGCGCTCACACCTCGGCTCTCGTAGATCCGGGCGAGCTCCTCGTGCTCGCTCGACGGATCTGTGGCCAACTCCCGTTCCTCGCGCCCGAGGTCGGCGCGCTCGGTGTCGGCCTGTGAGCTGACCGACACGTATTCGCCGGCAGCCATCGACATCGCGCCAGCCACCAGTCCTGCCGTCGATGCGACGATCACCGCAGAGCGTGAGGCGCCGGTGGCGGCGACACCGACGATGAGGCTCGCCGTCGAGACGATGCCATCGTTGGCGCCGAGCACCGCGGCGCGGAGCCAGCCGATTCGGTCCGAACGGTGCAGTTCGCTGTGTCTCATACTTATGATCTGGATCCCTCGTTGGTTCGGTGGTTGACCGACGAGCGCTGCGTGGCGATGTCGGGAGTCCGAAACGCGGCTGCGGCGTCGATCCCGCCGTTCGCGCGGCGGGCGATGGTCGCCACGGCGTCGGACGCGGCGGCCAGCTGGGCGACGATCGCCAGCCCGAGACCGGATCCGGTCGTTCCGGAACCGCCCGCACGCCAGAACCGGTCGAAGGCCCGGGCGAGCTGCTCGTCGGTCATCCCCGGTCCGGTGTCGCGCACGTGGAGCGTGACATGGTCACCGCTGGACGTTGCGTCGCCGGACTGCTCGATCTCGACGGACACCTCGATCGTGCCGCCGGGGGGCGTGACCGCGAGGGCGTTGTCGATGAAGTTGTCGATGATCTGTTCCACTGCGCCCGGGATGGCCAGCGCGATGGCTCGGTCGGGAGCGTGGGCCGTCAGTACGACGCCCTGCTCGTCGGCGAGCGACGACCACACCTCGGTCCGCTCGCGGGCCAGGACGGCGATGTCGATCGGCTCGGTGACCCCGGTTCGTCCGTCGGCGCGGGCGAGCGCGAGGAGCCCGTCGACAAGGTGCTGGAGCCGTTCGGTTTCCGCGCTCGCCGACTCCAGACGCAACCGTGCGCCGGCGGGGTCGGTGTCGACCATCTCCGCCGCCTGGTCGAGTCGCAGGCGCAGTGCGGTGAGCGGCGTGCGCAACTGGTGCGACGCATCGCCGGCGAAGGCCCGCTGTCCGTCGACCTGTCGTTGGATCCGGGTCGACATCGCGTTGAATGCGTGGGCGAGGCCGCGGATCTCCGGTGGGCCTTCGTCGGTCGGGGCGGTGACGGTGAGGTCGCCGGCGGCGAGACGGTCCGTCGCCGAACGCAGCCGGCGGATCGGGCGGGTGAAGGTGCCGGCCAGCACCGCCGCCGCCCCCGCCGCGGTGATGATCGAGATCAGGGCGACGATCAACAGCCCGCGAACGCGCGTTGCGACGCGGTTGCCGACCTCGGAGGCGGGATACGTGAGGCGCACGGTGCCGACCACCGACTCGCCCGACAGGACCGGTACGGCGACATAGAGGAGGCGGAACCCGAGCGTCGAGGAGTAGCGCTCACCCGTTGCGGGTGAGCCGGCGAGCGCACTTGCGATCTCGGGTCGGGTCGCGTAGTTCGCCCCCGCTGCCACCTCCTCGTCGGAGATCGAGGTCGCGATGCCGATGCGGTCGGTGATGACGACACGTGCCCCACTGTTCGATCGGTAGGTGTCGATGATCCGCTGCAGTCCCGGATCACCTCGCCCCGTGCCGGTCTCGAGCAGTTCCTCGGCGCGACCCGCGATCACGAACGCGTCTCGCTCGAGCCCGGTCACGAGCCGGTCGCGCTCGACGGTGCGGAGGTGACCGGCGAGCGGGATGTCGTGCGCAGCCAGGACGACGACGGTGATCGTCACGAACACCGCCACCAATCGCCACCTCTCACCGTGGCTGCTCCAATCGGAACCCGATGCCGCGGACCGCTTCGATCCAGCCGGGATGGCCGAGCTTCTTGCGGATCGCGGCGATGTGCGCATCGACGGTCTTGGTCGGTCCGAACCAGTTGACATCCCAGACGTTCTCGAGGATGTCGGTGCGGGTGCACACTGCCCCCGGATCCACGGCGAGGTAAGCGAGGAGATCGAACTCCTTCGCCGTGAGGATCACCTCGGCACCGTCGAGGCGGACGCGACGCGTGCGGCGATCGATTTCGAGCAGGCCAATGGCCTGTGCGCCCCCGACGTCGAGAACTGCTGTGCCACGAGCGGATGAGCCGGCTCGCCGGGTGACGGCACGGACACGGGCGACGAGTTCGCGGAGGCTGAACGGCTTGGTGACGTAATCGTCCGCACCGAGTTCCAGGCCGAGCACCCGGTCGAACTCGTCGCCTCGAGCCGTGAGCATGATGATCGGGACGTTGCCGCGACTGCGCAGGACCCGGCACACGTCTCGTCCGTCCATGTCCGGGAGCCCGAGATCGAGCAGTACCGCATCGGCCGGATCGGCGCTGAGCGCGGCTGCACCCGTCGCAGCATGAGTGACGGTGAACCCGGCATCGCGGAGCCCATCCGTCAACGAGACGGCGATCGATTCGTCGTCCTCGACCAGCAGGATGTGCACATCGACAGTGTGGCGGACACGACATGCGGTCCGGCCATGACCGGGGAGGCTGGGCAGGAGATCTACTCGATCTTGGACAAGTCTTGGATCTCGGCCCGACGTGCGCAGGATCGGTGCTCGGTACGGTGACCGTATGCGAACGCGGTCTGCGACGGTGCTCTCGATCGGTGGGGTCCTGGCCGCTGGTCTGGTTGCGGCGCTCGTGAATGCGCAGGCACTCGCCGGCTCGGGTGGCCGCGCCACCACCTCGCTCGCATCGATCGAACTCGGCGCGCAGAGCTCTGTGCCGGCCGCGGCCACAACCGTTTTCATGGTGGGTGCTTCGGGCACGCTCACCCTGGATGACGCGAACGGCACCCTCGATGTGGTTGCGATCGAGCCTGCCGGCGGCTGGTCCGTGGCGGCGCTGACGTCGGTCGACGCCGGCACCGTCGTCGTCGACTTCGCGTCCGCGACCACGTCGGTGCGTGCGACAGCCATGCTCCGCGACTCACGGATCAGCGTCGAGTGGACCGAGACGCCGTCCTCGCCGCTCGCGTCGGTGCCATCCACGGCTCCGCGCGTCGATGATGCCGGCGACGGCGGCGATTCTCCCGATGACTGAAACGAGCACCCCCCGATGACGAGCCAGACCTGGTGGTACGTGGCCCGATCCGGAGGCATCGTCGCCTGGGTGCTCCTTGCGGCGAGCATGTTCTGGGGTGTTGCGTTGTCGAGCCGGTTCCTCGGCAAGAAGCCCAAGCCGAACTGGATGCTGGATCTGCACCGCTTCCTCGGCGGGCTCGCAGTGGTGTTCACCGCGATCCACGTCCTGGCACTGATCGCCGACAGCTACGTCACGATCACGATCGTCAACATCCTGTTGCCCTTCACGGGCAGCTATCACATCAACGAGTTGGCCTGGGGCGTCGTCGCGATGTATCTCCTGCTCGCGGTCGAGGTCACCTGGCTCCTGCGCCGTCGGCTCGGCAAGAAGCTGTGGCGCAGCATCCACTACCTGAGCTTCGCGTTGTTCCTCGCCAGCACGGTGCACCTTCTACTCATCGGAACGGACCGGACCACGCTGCCGTTGCGCGTCGGTGTGCTCTCGGCTGTAGCAGTGGTGTG
>JANXUX010000426.1 GCA_025351965.1 Actinomycetes bacterium
CCGGCCCGAACACGAACGGCAGCCAGTTCTTCCTGATCAGCGGTCCCAGCGGTGTCGGCCTGCCACCGCAGTACAACCACTTCGGCCAGATCGTGAAGGGTCTCGACGTGCTCGAGACGATGCAGAACGTGAAGACCGCACGCGGCGATCGCCCGCACGAGGACGTCGTCATCAACGGCATCACCATCGCCGTCTCCGACGACTGATCCTGTGACCAGGGCCGTGGCGAAGGCAGTCACGCCCGTCAAGGCCGACATCTCGGCGAACGAGGCGCGTCGCATCGCGATCGCTGCGCAGGGTCTGGCGGCTCCCCGTCCGACCGGCGCAGTGACGCGTCGGCATCTCCGTCGCGTCATGGACCAGATCGGGCTGATCCAGATCGACTCGGTCAACGTGCTCGTTCGCAGCCAAGAGCTCCCGCTGTTCGCTCGGCTCGGGCCGCACCCGCGCACGCTGATCGACGAGGCTGCGGCCGCGGGTGAGCTGTTCGAGTACTGGGTGCACGAGGCCAGCCACGTGCCGACCAAGGACTACCACCTGTACCGCTGGAAGATGGCTCGCGAGCATCGTTGGGGCGAGGTCGCCAAACTCAAGGACCGCCGCCCGGAGCTGCTCGCCGAGGTGCTCTCGCGCGTGCAGAGTGGCGGTCCCGTCGTGTCCGGCGAGTTCAACGCACGGGTCGGCCCGAAAGGCACCTGGTGGGACTGGGACGACGCCAAGATCGCGCTCGAACACCTGTTCTGGTCCGGCGCGCTGACTGCACGGCGCAGGCCCAA
The DNA here is from genome assembly GCA_025351965.1 of Actinomycetes bacterium. Classification (GTDB taxonomy): domain Bacteria; phylum Actinomycetota; class Acidimicrobiia; order Acidimicrobiales; family Ilumatobacteraceae; genus WLMZ01. Next base: position 777 of record JANXUX010000426.1, read on the forward strand.
CGACTTCGCCCGGCGCTACGAGCTGAGCGAACGGTGGATCCCGCGGGCCGCGCTCGACCGCGAGGTGCCGACCGAGCACGAGGCGCGCAAGGAGTTGCTCGTGATGGCGGCCAAGCACCACGGCGTGGCCACCATCGGCGATCTGGCGGACTACCACCGCCAGAACAAGCCGGCATCGCGCCCGCTCGTCAACGAGCTCGTCGAGGAGGGTCGGCTACTGCCGGTCACCGTGCAGGGGTGGGGCCAGCCGGCCTACCTGCATCCTGACGCCCGTCGGCCGCGACGGGTTTCGGCCCGGGCACTGCTGAGCCCGTTCGACTCGTTGGTGTTCAACCGCGAGCGCACCGAGCGGGTGTTCGGCTTCCACTACCGGATCGAGATCTACGTCCCAGCGCCGAAGCGGGTCTACGGCTACTACGTGCTGCCGTTCCTGCTCGGTGACGAACTGGTCGGCCGATTCGACCTCAAGTCGGACCGGCAGAACAGCACACTCGTCGTCCAGGGCGCCTACGCCGAGCCCGGTGTGCCCGACGAGGTCATCGTCCCCGAGCTCGTCGCCGAGCTGCGCCTGATGGCGACCTGGCTCGGTCTGGAACGCATCGAGGTCAAGCCCCGAGGTGATCTGGCCGCGTCGCTCGCGTCCGCGATAGCGGCTGGCTGACAGATGTTCGACCGCGTGATCTCGTCTGCGGAACGACATCACGCGGTCAGTGAGTCCCACCCTGCACGGGTTCCGCCGCTCTAACCTCGGTCGCGATGACCGACGCCGAGCTCCCTGTCGAGAACGGCGCGGTCCCCGTCTCATTGCCGGTTCGGCAGAAGATGCCCGGCTGGGTCTGGAAAGCCGTGGCCATCTTCTGGCTCGGCTTCCTCGCCACGGTCGCCGGCCGTTTCGTGTTCTCCCGGTTGACCGGTCTGCTGACCCTGCTCCTGGTCTCGTTGTTCCTCGCCCTGGCGATCGAGCCCGGGGTGAACCGTCTCGCGGCCCGTGGTTGGCGACGCGGCCGGGCGACCGTCCTCATCCTCTTCGTCGTGTTCGTGTTCACGATCGTGTTCGTCGTCGCGATCGGCACCCTCGTCGGCGGGCAGATCGCCAACCTGCTCCAGGACAGCGAGCGAACGGTGACCAAGACCGTCAACGGCATCAACGACCTGTTCGGCACCAAGATCAGCGCCGGCCGGGTGATCGAGAACATCAACGATCCCAATGGTCCGTTCCAGCGGTTCATCAACTCCCAGCGCGACCGCGTCTTCGATCTGTCGATCACGGCGCTGGGCTTCTTGCTGCAGCTGTTCTCGGTGCTGCTGTTCACGTTCTACCTCGTTGCGGACGGCCCGCGTCTGCGGCGCAGCATCTGCAGCCGGCTGCCCCCTGTCCGCCAGGAGCGTGTGCTCAAGGGTTGGGAGCTGGCGATCACCAAGACCGGCGGCTACCTCTACTCGCGGGCACTGTTGGCTGCGCTGTCGGCGTTTTTCCATTGGGTGCTGTTCCAGTCGATCGGTCTCCAGGCTCCCGTTGCGATGGCGCTGTGGGTCGGGCTGATCAGCCAGTTCCTTCCGGTCGTCGGCACCTACATCGCCGGTGCGCTGCCGATCCTGCTCGCGGTGATCGACTCACCGCTCGAGGCCGTGATCGTGGCCGCGTTCGTCGTCCTCTACCAGCAGATCGAGAACTACCTGTTCGCCCCGCGCATCACGGCGCGGACGATGGAGCTGCACCCCGCGATCGCGTTCGGTTCCGCCCTGGCGGGTGCTGCGGTGCTCGGCCCGGTCGGGGCGATCCTGGCCCTGCCGGCGGCGGCGATGGCCCAGGCCCTGGGCAGCGACTGGGGTGCGCGTCACGACGTGATCGACAACCCACTCACCCAGGTGCAGGCGCGCAACCAGCATGTCAGCCGTGCCGTGCGCCGGGCTCAGCGGCTGGCGGCGAAGGCGGCATCCGATGACGAGGTCTGACGCATTCGTTGCCCTGGCTGAGACGACGCGGTCGGGCGTCGCGGAATCCACCCACTTCGGCGTCGTGGTGGCCCTCGCGCGTGATGGCACGGTGGCCTTCAGCGCCGGCGATCCACTGGTGGCGATCTACCCGCGTTCGTCGAACAAGCCGATGCAGGCGATCGCGATGGTGCGCAACGGGCTGACGCTGCCGCCCGACCTGCTCGCGCTCGTGTGCGCGAGCCACGACGGCACACGGGTGCATCTCGACGGCGTCCGGCGCATCCTCGCCTCGGCCGGGCTCGATGAGTCGGCACTGCAGAACACGCCCGACTTCGCGCTCGACGACGGCTCTCGAGAGCGCACTCTGCGCGAGGGCGGCGAGCGGTCGAGCCTGCAGCAGAACTGCAGCGGCAAGCACAGCGGGATGTTGGCGACCTGCGTCATCAACGGCTGGCCGCTCGGCAGCTACCTCGACAGCGATCATCCACTGCAGCTGGCGGTCGACGACGACATCGCCCACCTCACCGGCGAACCGCTCGGTCACATCGGCATCGACGGCTGTGGTGCCCCGGCGCACGTGATGTCGCTGCTCGGTCTGGCGCGTGCGTTTCGGGCGATCGCCGTCGCCGAGCCGGACTCCGATGCGGCGCGCGTCGCGGTGGCGATGCGTTCGTATCCGGAGTTGGTCGGCGGTGAGCAACGTGACGTCACCCTCTTCATGCGTCACGTACCTGGTCTGGTCGCCAAGGACGGGGCGGAAGCCGTGTTCGCCGCAGCCCTGCCCGATGGGCGCACCGTCGCGGTCAAGGTCGCTGATGGGAACCACCGGGCCTGCCCGCCGATCGTCGTCGAAGCACTCCGTCGCCTCGGGGTCGATGTCGGCGCCGTAGCACAGTACGTGCACGAGCCGATCATGGGTCACGGTCGCGAGGTCGGCGAGGTGCGTGTGCTCCTCGACGGCAGTGGCCCTGCGTGAGTCGGCAAGACTCGACGATGTGACAACGCCCATCCCGTTCGTGCCGCCGCTCGACGACGTGCGGTACGGCGCTGTCGAGCAGATGACGCCGTGGATCCGCCGGGTCATCGCCGACAACCCGACCAAGTACAGCTACCGCGGAACCGGCACGTACGTCGTTGGCCATGGCGACGTCGTGGTGATCGACCCGGGGCCGAACCTGGATACGCATCGCGACGCGCTGACGACGGCACTGGACGGCGAGCACGTCCGCGCAATCCTCGTCACCCACTGTCACGCCGACCACTCGCCACTCGCCGCATGGCTGCGCGAGGTGACCGGGGCGCCGACCATCGCCTTCGGCCCGCACGGTGCGGTCGACTTCGACGACGAGGAGTCCGACGTGCCGGTCGAGGAATCGATCGACCTCGGGTTCGCGCCCGATGTCGTTGCGATCGATGGCGAGGTCGTCGCCGAGATCGGCGGGGCGACCATGCGCGCCGTGCACACGCCCGGGCACACCTCGAATCACCTGTGCTTCAGCCTCGACGCCGAGCATGCGTTGTTCACCGGCGACCACGTGATGGGCTGGAGCACGACGGTGGTGTCCCCACCCGACGGGGACATGCGCGCATACATCGACTCCCTCGCCAAGGTCGGCGGACGGCGCGACGCCGTGTTGTGGCCGACGCACGGCAACCCGATCACCGATCCGGAGCCCTTCCTCGACGCGTACCTGGGGCATCGCCTGGACCGCGAGCGTCAGGTGCTGGCCGAAGTGCGCGCCGGATCGCTGACGATCCCGGCGATGGTCGAGGTGCTCTACGCGGATGTACGCACCGAGCTCCACAAGGCCGCAGGGCGCAGCGTGTTCTCACATCTCGTCAAGCTCGTCGGTGATGGCCTCATCGTTGCGGACGGCGGTGCGCCGACGCTGAAGTCGCAGTTCCACGCCGTGTGAGCTGTGCAAACGTTGCGTGAAGATATCGACAGGCACACCTTCTGGGGGTCGCAGTCTTGGCAAGGTGACGTCTGTGGTTCCGCGGTGCGGGGTACCGATCGGCAGCGAAAGGGGTCTCCACATGGTTGCCAAGCGCGGGCAGAGCGGTCTCGGTGTCGTTGCCGATGTCAGCTTGACCATCCAGATCGTGCACGATCGACGCGAGGCCCGGTTGGTCCCGATCGGCGAGCTCGACGTGCACTCGGCGAGCACCTTCACCGTGGCCGCTGAACTGGTGATGGCCGAACGGCCGGTCCGTCTGCACATCGACCTGGCGCAGGTCGCGTTCATCGACTCGAGCGGCGTTCGCTCTCTCGAGGCACTCGCGGCCACTGCCGAGGCTCTCGGCATCAGCTGCACGATCGCCGGACGCGACGCTGCGTTCAACGCGCCTCCCGGCGAACCTGGCTCCATCGTGGTCTGGTCGGGTTCGACACCCGGACCATCGATCGGCCGGCCGAGGCCTGATCACCGCACGTTCAGAGTGAGGAGTCGGCCCGGCACGCAGGGCAGAGTTCATCATCGTCACAGCACAGCGACGGGGGATCGATCAAGGCGAGGTCGAGCGAGCGCAGCACCGATGACGGCCGCCACTCGTTGACGGCCGTCCACCATGCCGCTCGCCTGTTGATCACTGCTCCACTCAACACCGCATCACCGTTTCCAGTCGCCACCGTGTCCAAACGTGACATTTCGTCGAGCAGATCCAGGCACGCAGCGGCACGGTCGCGGCGGTCAATTGCACAGACGATGGTACCGTTCGTGCGATGGGCGAGACGACCCAGCCCGACGAGGACCCGGTCGCCGCACCCTCCGACGAGGGCCTGCAGAGCGTGCGGGTGGCCGTGGAAGCGCCCGTTCCGGCTCGGACGCGCCCGCTCGTCAACGTCGTGGTGATCCTGGTCGTGCTGGCGATGCTGGTCGTCGCGACGGACCGATCGTCGGCCGCACCGCAACGGTCGCTGCAGACTCGCGACGAGACGGCCTACGTCGAGCCGATCCTGCCGACGACCGTCGATCCGAACGTCGCACCGACGATCGTCAGCGACGGCGACGGGCGCAGCACGGACGCGACGCCTGTCACCGTGCCGGTCAGTACCGATGTGGTCGCGGGTTCGCACGATGCGACCACGGTGCCCGACACCGTCGCCGACACCACGCCCGCCACCGGCACCGTGCCGGCGACCGAGACTCAGGGTTCGGGTACCAGCGGCAGCGGGAGCGACGTCAGCCGGGCCATCCCCGATTTAGCCCCGGCCACATCTGCTGCCGGTGTCGTGTCGCCATGGGCCGACAGGACGCGGATGACCGGCGGCGGATACGTGGCCACCGATGTCGGCTGCGCGGCCGGCACCTCGCCCGGGGCGCTCGATGCATTC
>JANXUX010000417.1 GCA_025351965.1 Actinomycetes bacterium
GTCGAGGAGCGCGCTCGACCAACGGCGCACCGGCTGGCCGCCGCCGATCCGCAACCGGCTGCCGCTGATCGACATCGGTGAGCTGACGAGCACGAGATCGAGGGCGAGCGACTTGTCTGCGAGCAGATCGGCATTGGTCGGCGAGTGCAGGCCACCATCGACGAAGGTCTGACCATCGATGCTCACCGGGCTGAAGAAGCCCGGGATCGCGCATGACGCAGCCACCGCATCGGCGATCGGGGCGAATCGACCGTCGCGCCCGAACACGATCCGTCGGCCGTCGGACTGGCGCACTGCGCAGATCCACAACGAGTCGTGCGGCCACTCCGTCGTGAACAGCCCGGAGACAGCTGACGAGATGAACTCGGTGCTCACCGAGCCCTCGGGGATCAGCCCCGCCAGCAACGTCCACGGCGCGGCGTTGAAGGGCCGGGCTGCGGCTCGGGCCAGCGCGGCTGCCATCTGTGCGGGCCGGCGAGGTGTGGTCGACGGACGCAGTGGCGCGCGCCGGAACGGCCCGACCGAACGGAGCAGGTGGGCCCCCTCGTCGGACATCGAACGACCCTGGGCGTGGGCGAGGCCATCCGCCGCAGACAGCCCGGCTCGCAACGAGGCCGCGGTGATCGAGCCCGCCGATGTTCCGGTGATCACCTGTGCGGTGCGCGGATCCCAGCCGGACGCCTCCTCCAACGCAGCCAGCACACCGGCGTGGAACGCTCCCCCGGCCACGCCGCCGGCCCCGAGCACCAGCCCGATCCGGGGCGGCGCTGGGTCGGACATGGCGTCAATGTAACGGCGGGCAGGGTTGGGGCGGTGGAGGACCGACGTATCGTGCGCTCGGGCGGATGATCTTGTTGTCGGCCGCCTGCTCGAGGACGTTGGCGCACCAGCCGATCACCCGGCTCGATGCGAACGTAGGGGTGAACATCGACCGCGGCACGCCACACAACGCCATCACCAGACCGGCGTAGAACTCGACGTTGGCGTAGATCGGTCGGCCCGGCTTGAGCTCGCCGAGCAGTCGGACGACGGCGTGCTCGACAGCCTGTGCGAACTCGACGAGGCGCTCCGAGCGCTCGTCGACACCGAGCCCACGAGCCACGTCGCGCAACATCACTGAGCGTGGATCGTCGGTGCGATAGACGGCGTGGCCGAACCCCATGATCTTGTTGCCGCGCTCGATCATCGGCCGTACGACGGCGTCGATCCGCTCGGGTGTGCCGATCTCGTCGAGCAGGGCGAGGGCCCGGCTCGGTGCGCCCCCGTGGAGTGGCCCGCTGAGCGCGCCGATGGCGGCGACCACACAGGCGCCGAGATCCGCGCCGGTCGAGGCGACCACGCGCGCAGTGAATGTCGACGCGTTGAACCCGTGGTCCATGGTGGAGATCAGGTAACGCTCGATGGCCGACGCGTGAGCATCCGTCGGCACCACCCCGTTCATCATCCAGAGGTAGTTCGCGGCGTACCCGAGATCGAGTCGTGGAGCGATGGGTCGGGCACCGCTGCGCAAGCGGTACACAGCGCAGAGCAGCGTCGGAGTGACCGCGCAGAGGAACAGCGCGTCGTTGCGCCTGACGCGTTGGTCGATGTCGATGTTGGGCTGCATGCCGCGCCCTGCGGCCGCCAACGACAGGGCCGTCCGCAGCCCGTCCAGCGGCTCACTCACCGCAGCGATGGCCGGGAGAACATCGAGGATCTCGGACGGGATCGCGCGTATCACTGCGACCTCGGCAGCGAACGCCTCCCTCTCTGCAAGGGTTCGCGGCATTTCGCCATCGGTCATCAGCCGCCACACGTCCTCGAGCGGTCGCTGCTCGGCAAGTTCGATCGCCGAGTACTGGCGGTAGTGATAGAAGCCCTCCGCGCCGCGCACGTCACCGACTGCGGTGTCTGCCACCACGACCCCCTTGAGCCCGGGCGGCGCGATGATCACGGACGGCTCCGTCGTTGCAGGATCAAGCATCGTCATGACCACCACGGTGCGACGCCCGCGGCCCCAAGTCAACGTTGATTATGATCCACCTCCGTGACGATGATGACGACGCACGAGGCGGCCAAACGCCTCGGCATCAAGGTGGAGACCCTGTACGCGTACGTCAGCCGCGGGTTGGTCGAGAGCCAGGTCGCGTCCGACGGTCGCAGCAGCGTCTTCGACGCCCGGTCGATCGAGGAGCTCGCCCGCCGTGGCCGCCCCCGGCAGAGCAGCCGCAGCACCTCGCTGAACATGCTCATCGAGACCCGAGTGACGTCGCTGTCGGCGCAAGGCGTCCGCTACCGCGGACTGCCCACCGAGGAGCTTGCCGTCACGCGCACATTCGAGGACGTCGCCGAGCTGCTCTGGCTCGGCGAGCTGCCGACGGCTCGGCTGGTCCCGTGGACGGGCCATTCGCTGTCGGCACACGCGCCCGGCCGAGCGCCGCTCGAGCTGGGGGCATCGCTGCGCGTGATCGCTGCACGAGCGATGGCGGAGCTGCCGCGACCGGGCGGTCTGGATCCGGCATCCGTCGCCGCGGCGGGCCGACGGATCATCGCCACGGTCACCGACTCGCTGCCGGCCGCCGGTGCGCGACAGATCCCGCGACTGACGCTGCCGGGTGTCGCTGGCACCGAGGGCGACGCTGGCGTGCCGATCAGCGGCACCATCGCCGGTCGGCTGTGGACACGACTCTCGCCGCATCGGCCGCCACCCGGGATGCTCGCCGTGCTGAACGCTGCGCTCGTGCTGCTCGCCGACCACGAGCTGGCGGCGTCGACGCTGGCCGTGCGCGTCGCCGCATCCACCCGCGCCGACCCCGCTGCGGCGGTGTGCACCGGGTTGGGCGTGCTCAGCGGGCCCCTGCACGGCGGCGCGAGCATCGAGGCACGAGCGATGCTGGAGCGCGCCGTCCACGTCGGTGCGCCCCGTGCGGTTGACGAAGTCCTCGCCCAGGGTCGCCGAATCCCCGGGTTCGGCCATCGCGTCTATGCCGAGGCGGACCCACGCGCTGTCGTGCTGCTGCGGCTGTTGCGCGCCACCTGGGGACGGACCCGCCTGCTCACGGTGGTCGACGACGTCGACGCCGCAGTCCGGGCGCGCATCGACCAGGCCGCTAACGTCGACTTCGCGCTCGCCGCGATGGCCATGATCGGTGAGATGCCAGCCGATGGTGGTGAGGTCGTGATGTCGATCGCTCGGATGGCGGGCTGGCTCGCCCACGCTATCGAGGAATACGCAGAGGCGCCGCTGCGATTCCGACCCCGCGCGTCGTACATCGGCCGCTGAACCCGTTGGCCGTCGACGGTGAAGGACACCCGTCACGCCAGGATGAACCCTGACCGCCTCGAGCACTCGGGTAAGATCGCAGGACCCATGAGTGCTCGCGATCCCCTCCACGCCCGACCCCGGGGCAAGCTCAGCCAGACCCGGCACAGCCCGCTGGTGGCCGTTCTCGTTGCGTCCCTGGCCGTCGGCGGCATCATCGCCTTCGCCAACCACGACGACTCGAAGTCGATCGCTTCGGCCGACGACGCCACGGCCAGCACGACCGCCGACCCCGTCACCACGGGCGACGCCGCATCTGGCTCGGTGGCCGGCGTCGTGACGCCCGAGTCGATCGCGAGCGCCGGCGGCACTGGTGCCGCTGTGCCGGCAACGGGTGACACGGTCGCGGTCGCTGATGCAGCGACGCTTGCTGCGGGTACCGACCTCGACGAGGCCACGGTGACCACCGGCGACGGCTGCCAGATGACCGATGAGTCCGTGCGCCTCGGGTCGACCGGCGACAGCGTCGCATGCCTCCAGAATGCGCTGCTCAAAGCCGGTTTCTATGCTGGTGCCGTCACCGGTACCTTCGACGGCGCCACAGATGCAGCGGTCCGCAAGCTGCAGGCCGATCGAGACCTGTTCGTCGACGGTGTCGCCGGCCGTGAGTCCGGGATCTCGCTCGACATCTGGCCTGCAGAGGGTTCCGAGGTCGTCCACACGCCGGCTCCGGCAGCAGGCGCTGTCGACTCGATGGGCTTCCCGCTCTCCACCGTCTCCAGCGTCGGCGCCGACGCTCCGCCACTGCCGGCCGATTCAGGCACCGGCAAGCGTCTCGTCTACTCGCGCGCCGGCCAACGCGTCTGGGCGGTTTCGTCCGACGGCACGATCATCCGCTCGTGGCTGGTCTCGGGTAGCAAGTACAGCAACGAAGAGCCAGGCGTGCACACCGTCTACAGCAAGTCGGAGAAGTCGACGGCCTGGAACGGCAAGGCGATCCTGCCGCACATGGTCCGCTATCAGAAGACGAACATCGGCAACATCGGCTTCCACGGCATCCCGATCCACGTCTCGGACGGCACGGCATACCAGACCGAAGCCGATCTCGGCCAGCGCCTCAGTGGTGGCTGCCAGCGCCAGGCAAACCGCGATGCCGATTTCGTATGGGCGTTCGCCGACATCGGGACCACCGTCGTCGTCATCTGACGACACCCCCTCGCACGGTCCGTCCCGACCCGAGCTGTCACACCCCCGACGTAGGGTCGACGGGATGAACGCCGAACTGGTTCAGCCCGTTGCGGTCGATGCTGCCGATCAGCATCTCGA
>JANXUX010000041.1 GCA_025351965.1 Actinomycetes bacterium
ACCCCGACCTGATCGAAGGAGAACACGATGAATCACACCACACACCGTCCAGCCAACGCGAGGCGCGGCCTCTGGGCCGTCCTCACGCTCGTCATCACCGCCGCTCTCGCCCTCGGCACCACAGCAACCGCCACTGCGCCAGCGTCGCATCTGCCGACCGCTCCGAAGCCGACGATCGTGCTCGTTCACGGCGCATGGGCGGATTCGTCGGGATGGAACGCAGAAGTGACCAGACTCCAACAGCACGGATACACGGTGATCGCCCCAGCGAACCCGCTGCGCGGCCTGAAGTCAGACTCGGACTACCTCCGCAGCGTCCTGCTGACCATCACCGGACCAATCGTCCTCGTCGGTCACTCCTACGGCGGCGCAGTGATCACCAACGCCGCCGTCGGCCTCACCAATCTGAAAGCACTCGTCTACATCGCCGCGTTCGCCCCGGACGAAGGCGACTCTCTGGGTTCGCTCGTGTCCATGAACCCCGGCAGTGACATCGAAGCGTCGCTCGAGACCCGCCAATACCCACGTCCCGACGGCAGCGAAGGCACCGACCTCTATCTCTCCGCTGACGCGTTCCACGACGCCTTCGCAGGCGACCTGTCCCACAGGACCACAGATCAGATGCAAGCGACCCAGAGGCCGTTCGCTGCGTCAGCGTTCTCGGACTTGTCCGGCCTTCCGGCGTGGAAGACAATCCCCTCCTGGTACTTGGTCGCCACCCAGGATCACGCCATCCCGCCGGCCACCCAACGGTTCATGGCCGAGCGTGCCAACGCGACCACCGTCGAAGTCAGCGCCTCGCACGTGGCCATGATCTCGCAACCGGTTGCCACAGCTGACCTGATCCTCGCCGCCGCCCAGTCGGTCGCCTAGCCACCATGAACAGACGCCTCAGAACTCGATCGATCGTGACACCGGCGCCTGCCTGTACTGGCCGGACGATTCCACCGCCCGCACCCCGTTTGCCACCGGCAGCAAGACGCCCAACGTACCGGTGCTCGTGCTGTCCGGCGACCTGGACGCCAACACGTCGAGCGCTTCAGGACGTGAAGCAGCCGCCCAATTCCGAAAGGCAACGTTCATCGAAATGCCGGGCGCAGGCCACACCCCGGCCTCGCACCCCGACGGTGTCGCGATGATCGTGGGATTCCTTGCTCACGCGCGTCTCTGCACACGATCCTCAGCCGTCATGTCTGCCGGGACATGGAACCCGAGTGCCGGAACGGACCGATGAGCGCCGCCCTTGAGCCGGGGACTTGGGCCGACGTCGCCATCGTGGGCGGCGGCGCCGCCGGACTCAGCGCAGCACTCTTTCTGGCCCGAGCCCAACGACGCGTGGTCGTGTTCGACGCTGGGCGCCCTCGGATCGCTGCGGTCACCCACATTCATGAACTGCTCGGTTCCGAGAACACCACGCCCGACGACTTCCTCGCACACGCACGAAACGAAACAGTTGGCTACGGCGCCGAGATCCGCAACGAAGAGGTCGTGTCGGTCGAGCCGCGCCCCGATGGGCGTTTCGATGTCCACAGCGTGGACACCAGTACGACCGCCGGCGCAGTCGTGCTCGCAACCGGCCTCGTCGATGTGCTGCCCGACATCCCGGGCCTCACCGAGCTCTGGGGACGCGACGTGCACGTTTGCCCGTGCTTCAGCGGCCACGAGGTGCGCAACGCGCACATCATCGTCATGGGCATCGCCGAGCAACTCGCCCAGTCCGCAAAGTTCCTCACCGCTTGGACACCGCACGTCACCGTCATCACACGATCCAAGTTCGACGCAACCACAGTGCGGAGGCTGCACCGGCTCGACGTCACCATGATCGACGACGACGTCAGCGAACTCGAACTCGCCGACCAACGCCTCGCCGCCGTCCACACCGAAACCGGCCGACGCCTCGAGGCCGACGCAGTCTTCATTGCAACACCCCTGCGGGCACGATCCCATCTCGCCGCAACACTCTGTGACGTCACAACCGACGGCTTCGCTGTGACCGACATCGACGGCAGCACCAGCCGCCGCGGTCTCTGGGCAATCGGAAATGCTCGTGATCCGATCGGCCACCTCGCTCACGCCGTGGCAGACGGTGCCCGGGTGGGACCATGGGTCAACGACTACCTCATCGACAGAACCCTCGACCCAACGTCCTGAGCGGTTCGTCGGGTGGCGCTTCCGGCAGCACCGGGCCCGTCGCTCGGGCTGGCCGCAGCAGCGAGGTCCATCGCCCGATCTGCGGAGATGTTCTGCCACTCGACGCGTCACCACGACACTGCGTTTGCGCACCTCGGCGTCGCGGGTGGCGGGCGACACCAGTCAAGACGTCGATCACATCGACGTTGGTGACCAACGCCTCGACGATCTCGACGAAGGCCGCTGCTGTCGCAGGTTCTGTCGTCGGCCAGCGGTTGTCCAGCGTTGTCTGTCTATTGATCCGCTTGTTCTTGATCGACGCGCGGGAGTCGGTCGTCGTCGAGGCGTAGACGGCGACCGACGATGTCTGCGGCGACCGAACTCACCGGCAGACCATTGGCGAATGCGTGGGCGCGAATCCGGACCAGCGCTTCCGACACGGGGATGTCGAGTCGAGCCGCGACCATTCCCGAAGCCTGATGCACTTCCGCTCGGAATGCGAACGCGCTCTCGATCGCTTCAGCGAGCGGGTCGTCCGACATCGGGGTTTCCATCGCTGCGATCGTCGCCGCGAGTACGTCGGCAAGTCCGAGGCACAGCTCGTGTCGCTCGTCGGTCAGATCTTCAGCGTGATCGTCGTACAAGGTCAAGACGCCGAGCTTCACACTGTCGCACGTCAGCGGGTAGGCGTACACGGCCCCGACGCCGGTGCGGACCGCGAGTTCGGCGAACGGGAGCCAACGGTTCGGCGCGTCGATATCGAACCGCACCACACGAACGGGCTGCCCTGATCGATACGCGTCATGGCACGGACCCTCTCCCAACGTGAACTGAAGGTCCTCGAGCGCTGCCGCTCCATGTCCGCACACGCACAACGGACCGACCTGATCGCCATCCATCAACGTGATCCCGGCACCCGTCACATCGACGACGTCGATGCACACCCTGCAGAGCCGCCCGGCGCCGCCATCGCCCACCCGTCCTGCGAAAGCTGCGGCGAGATCTCGCCACTGCTCGGCGTTCAACGGACACCGACTTGCCGCGGCCGGATCAGAGAAATTGTCCCGCGGAACGCCGTCGGCCCGACCGAACGAAAGGTGATGAACAGGCGGCGACCGACCGCTGTCGAGCCATTCGATGTCGGTGATTGAACGACTCGTGAGACACTCGTTCGGATCGTCGGGCGGCGTAACCGATGAACCGAGAAGCCGCGCGCATCGTCAACGATTGGTCGGCCAGTCTCACACCGAGAGACCGTTGAAGCGCTCATTCTGCGAGATCCATCATTCGGAGCATGCTGATCAGATGCGCCGGCTGGCCAACCTCATTACGAACAGACGCAGACGGGATCTCGAGCCGCGCTTGGATGAGTCCGCTGTACCCGCAGCAATCCATGAACCCGAGCCCACCCAGGTCGACGATGACATCATCGACCCCTCCGCTCCGACACGCAGCCAGGAACTGAGGTCGGCTCGCAACGTCGAGATCACCGGACAGAGCAATCACGGCCCTGCCCTCGGTTCGTTCGATCATCACGTCGAATGCCGTCGCACTTCCGGACTCGCAGACATCATCCATCAGTCTCTCCTGAGAGAAGGGCGTGACCGAGGGTCTGGAGTGACGCATCGAAGCTGAACTCGCTACGTCAGCACCATACCGCAGCGATCGGAGTACATGCTCACAGGTGGGCGAATCGGTCTCGAGCTGAGCCGCGTACGGGGGCGTCGATGGCCACCGATCGTGCAACTGCAACAACGGTGATGGTGTCATGTCGCCCCGGCGATGAGTTCGGAGTTCGGCCGGCGTCTACCGTTTGTTCCACAACCGGAGACGACGACATGACACACCTCGACAAACAGTTCGGATCGATCGACACCGTCGGGATCGAGGCGATGAGTTCGATGGCCCGCCGAATGTTCGAACTGGTCGAGCCGATCGGTGTCATCCCTTACTCGGCCGATGAACCGAACGAGGCGATGTTCGCGCTGGGGTTCAGCAACTACTGGGACACCTATTTCGCCGGGCGGGCGGCCCCCTTGGGTCTCGTTGCGGCGGAGTTGGTGGACTCGCTCTTCTACAACTTCGCGCCCGGCGAAGTGGCTCGCCACATCCCGAAGGTGTGGAGCACCACGACGCCCGAGGCGGCGATCGCCGCCCGCCAGACTGGTTGCGTGAGGGCGCTACGGCGGATCCTCGGCGATCGTGTCGACGCACCCGCCTTTGCTCGGACCACCGAACTGCTGATCAAAGCGGCGATCAGCGCTCCGGTCGAGGGGCGGCCGATGTATGCCGCGCTGCGCGCGATCCCGATCCCAGACGATGTCGTGGCTCGGCTGTTCCATGCATCGTCGTTGCTGCGAGAGCACCGAGGCGACGGGCACATCGCGGCCCTCATGGTCGAGGGTGTCGGCGGCCTCGAGGCGCATGTGCTCCTCGCCCTCGACATGGACATGCCGGCAGAGAAGTTCGGACGCATCCACCACCTTCCCGCCGCGCAACTCGCCACCGTGATCGACGGGATGCGCGCTCGCAGCCTGATCGGTGCTGACGGTTGGCTGAGCGAAGCGGGTCACGCCGTGAGACAGCGGGTCGAGTCGGTCACCGACGAACTCGCTGCCAAGCCGTATGAAGGTCTGGAGCCGGGCGAGCTCATTGAGTTGATGGACGCACTCGAGCCGCTCGCCGAACTGCTCCTCGCCGCCCAATAGGTCGTGGCGACGTCCCTTTCGGCACAGACCTGATACCCACTGACGTGACGCTCGCCCACCCGCGGAGCGGCACGTCGAGGGGACGAGCGGGCTGATCATCGCCGCGACATATGGCGTCAGCAGCGACGCCGCCGTGGTGGTCAGGTGGCTGTCGTCTCGGTAGACGAGGACGTCGCCGATCACGACAGGGCAGTACGCGTCGGTGCACAACCAGTCGTCGGTCGACACGAAGTCGGCGCCGTGAGCGGCGGCCACCTCTGCCTCGGCCTGCAACCGTCCCGGACGGATCGCTGCGTCCCGGGTGTTCATGCACATGTCGACGTTGCGGAGATGACCGGCGACACATGACGGGACATCGCTGCGCGGCGTCGGCGTATCGCCGAGCACGAGTACCCGTGCCGCTTCGGGCCGCAGCACTGTCATCGTTCGTTCGAGCCCGGCCCGCCACGATGTGTCGTCGCTTCCCTTGTAGCGATAAGCCGACAGCACCACGAGGTCGGGATGGAGCGTCGCGATCCGGGCGAGCGCGTTCGCCCTCCACGGTCCACATTCGGGCCTGCGTACGACATTCGTCACGGGCACGTCGGCGGTCGGGCATCCCATCTTGGTCAACACGACCAGTCGCCAACCGTTGTCGAGCGACGCAGTGTTCATCGCGCTGAACCACTGCGCCGCGTGCGAGTCGCCGAACAGGACGACGGTGACGGTGCTGTCCGCCTTGCCGAACACGCAGTCCCCGGGCGTCGACGTGTCATCACCGAGAATGCAGCCGTCGGCGTAGATCGGCGGCTTGTCCCGGTAGGCCGCACCGATCGACGGTGTCAGATTCGCAGGGACCACATGGCTCTGCACCGCCGCCTCGAGAGTCGGCCGATTCAACGCCGCAAGCGTGGCCACCGCATCGGCGGCGGACGGCATCGTCGCAGCTGTGGTGCTGGTGCTGCTGGTGCTGGTGCTGGTGCTGGCGCCAGTGCCAGTGCTGCTGCTGGTGCTGGTGCTGCTGATCGAGCTGTCGATGGCAACCACTGCGGCGATCGAAGGCGTCGAGGATGCCGGCCCCGGCACCGACGTGGCTGCGTCGATCGCAGAAGCCCCGGGAGCGGTGACGAGCACCGGCGCTGCTGCGAGCACTCCCGTGTCGGTGGAGGATGCGGTGCGCATCGTCACGACCACGACAACCACTGCGACGAACGCAACTGAGACACCCATCACCATGCTCCGTCCGGGGCGTACCGACAGCCACTGGCTGCGCCGAACAGGGTCCTCGACGAATGCGAACGTGACGGCGGAGACGGCAACTGCGACGGCGACCGCACCAACGCGCTCCATCGGTGAGAGCGGCCCCCAGGCAACCGCGGCGAGCACCAGGATCGGGAGGTGCCAGAGGTAGAGCGAGTACGAACGGTTGCCGATCCAGCCGAGGGCCCGGATGGAAAGGAGCCGCCCGGGACTGCCGACGGCATCGGGCGACGCCCCGAGCATGACGAGGCCGGTCCCGACCACCGGCAGCAGTGCTCTGGCGCCGGGGAAACCCGCCTCCGGGTCACCGAATGAGACCGCACAGACCACGATCGCGATCAACCCTGCCCATGCTGCGCCGGCGCGGAGCACAGCCGGCGATCGAGCCACGATGGGTCCAGCGCTGACCAGGGCCGCGCCGGCCAGCAGTTCCCATGCCCGGGTCGGAAGCCAGTAGAACGCAAAGGGCTGCCGAGTCGACGTGAGCACGATGCAGGCGACGAGCGATGCCACACCCAGGGTCGCGATCGACCAGGCCAAGACGCGGATGAAGGCCAGCCGCAGGCGCGCCAATGTCCAGACCAGCAGTGGCCAAACGAGGTAGAACTGCTCCTCGACCGCAAGTGTCCAGAAGTGCACCAGCGGGTCGGGCACGCTGAGGTGGGAGTAGCCACCGCGACTCCAGAACACGATGTTGGCGACGAAGCCGATCGCTGCCAACGCAGCGCGACGTATGAAACCTTGGGTGAGTGGATCGACCGTCAGCCGGGATGCAACGACGGTCGCCGTCAGCACCAACATCGACATCGGAAGCAGGCGGCGGGCACGGCGTGACCAGAACCGTGGCAATGACACCGTCCCGCTGAGTCGCACTTCGTCGGCCAGCAAACCCGTGATGAGCGCACCGGACACGACGAAGAACACGTCGACGCCGATGTATCCGCCACGGAACGGCCCGAGGTCTGCGTGATAGAGCACCACGAGGAGAACCGCCACGGCGCGCAACCCTTCGACCTCCGGCCGAAAGGCTGCCGATCGGATCGGTGGTCGGGTCACCGCAGCGCCGAGCGCCCGCAGCGACGCCCGGCGGAACGCAGGGGGTGCTGGATGACGAGCGTCCAACCCCCGCCATCCGGGTCGACGGCAATCCCGTTCGCGTTCATGACCGAGTATCCGTCGACAACGACCTCCGTGCCATCATCGAGATCGAGGCCGACCTGCGAAGTCAGCAGGCTCGACGGCTGCCCAGCGGTGGCGTCGGAGTCGTCGGTGCCGATGTCGGTGAACGAGCGGTCGTGACCCGCCCGGATCAGGTCGGCGAACACGGTCGAGTCGAACGCACCCCAGCCGCCAGGAGCACCCAGCGACCAACATCACGGCCCTTCGGGCGCCAGGCGATCCCGCTGGTCACGTCGTTGCGCCCGGATGATCTCTGCGGTTCGGGTCCGTCACCGAACGGCGATGATCTCGACAAGCCCGTCGAGAGCCGCGAAGTCGTCGGGGTTCCTGGTGTAGAGCGGAAGGTTCGCCGAGCATGCGGTGGCAGCGATGAGCAGATCGACCGCTCGCGCTCCACGGGCCTTGCGACCGGCTGCGGCGACCGCCGAGTAGATCCGGCCATATGCGCGTGCGGCGTCGGTGTCAAACGGCAGTGGATCGAATACTGCCTCGGCGCGCTGCAGGCGGTCCTGTCGACGGCCGCGTTCGTCAGGATCGGTCGTCGCATGGGGTCCGGCAGCGAGTTCGGCCATCGTGATTGCGCTGATCGCTACTTCGACCGGAAGTTGCAATGGCGACAACAGTTCGATGTCGATGACGACCGAGGTGTCGAGGAGACCACGGGCTCTGCGCTGCTCAGGCACGCGGGTTCGGGTCTTGGTCGGCAAGTGCGTCGAGGTCAGCCCGGAGTCGTTCGGCGTCGATGCGGGGCGCGTTGCGGAACATGGCCAGCGCAGCATCAGCCGTAACGAAACGGTTACGGCGCAAAGGTGCAAGCTCCCCCACCGGAACGCCGTTGCGCGTCACGGTGAAGCTCTCGCCCTGGTCCAACCGGCGCATGATCTCGCCGCTGTCGTTTCTGAGTTCGCGTTGTGTGATCGACCTACTGATGCTCGAGACCGTAGCACAATGTGCTACGGGAGCCCAAAATCTATGAGGTTGTCCGCACACTCAGATCGTCGATCGGGCGCAATCAACTCCTCGGGTTTCGACAACCGAGGTGGAGTTGCAGCGGTGCCTGCGGCCCGTGGCTCGTTCATGCCGCGGAACCCTTGCCGAGATGTACCGGGACGCGGCGAGCGTCGTCGTCGAACACTGCGACGAGCTCGAGGTGCTCGGCATCTGCACCGGTCTTTGACCGACACCGCATTCGGTCACGCGCGATGAATATTTCAGCTATCCTCTAGACAAACGCGAGTAGGCCAAATCGGCCGGTGAACGGTTGGACGGGGATGATGAGCAGCGAACCGAAGAAGACCATCGCTTCGGAGCGACGCGACATCGATCTGCGACGCGACCCACCAGCACATCCGGCGATGAAGGCGAACCTCCTCATGGCAGGAGTCGTGTTGCTTCTCGTGATCATCGCGATCACCAGCACCGTTCGGTGAATGACGGCGATCTCAGGACGAGGCCTGCACACCGACCCTGATCGGCGGAGCGTCAGGATCGACGGACGGCTCGAGTGCCCAACCGAACGCGCCACCGAGGACGACGAGAGCACCGAAGGCCGCGAGCAGATGATTGAAGATGATGCCGTACCCGGCGATGGGGAATCCAATGGCCAGCACGATCGGCCAGTACGAGGGTGACGGGAGGTGGATCGTTCCGCGTGCGGCCACCACCTCGGCGCGCATGACCGCTTCGCCGGTTGCGAGTTCGACGAGTTCTCCGGTCGCTTCGTCCTCGGCGTACTTTCGGTGGAAGAACTCGTCGAGCGCATGCACGGTCGGGATCCGATCGAAGTTGTATTCCTTGGGTGGGTTGGAGGTGATCCACTCGAGGCTGCGGGCATCCCACGGATCAACGGGCGCCTGTTCCTTGTTTCGATACGAACGGACGACGTTCACGAAGAACAGACCGACGCCGATCGCAAGGAGGAACGAGCCGACGCTGGAGACTCGATTCCACAACCCGAGGTCGAAGAATCCGGTGCCGGCGCGTGCTTCTGTCCAGATCTGCATGCGTCGTGGTTGACCTTGTATTCCGAGGATGTGCATCGGACCGAAGGTCAGGTTCATGCCGATGATCATCAGCCAGAAGTTCCACTTGCCAAGCCGCTCGCCCAGCATTCGCCCGA
>JANXUX010000051.1 GCA_025351965.1 Actinomycetes bacterium
GTGTTCACCCTCGCCTCGCAATGGGAGGGCCTGCCGGTCGCGATCATGGAGGCGCTGGCGATCGGTCTACCGATCGTCGCCACGGCGGTGGGTGGCGTGGCCGAGGAGCTCCACGACGGTGTCGATGCACTACTCGTACCGCCGCGCGATGCCGGTGCGCTGGCCGATGCCCTGGCGCACGTGATCGGCGACGAGGCGCTCCGCGACCGTCTCGGTGCGGCATCGCGCAAGCGCTCCGCCGACTTCGATGTCGATCGCACGGTGGACGTGCTCGAGGCCACCTACGCACGGGTGGCCCGGTCGGCGGCCCGCAGAGAGACGGTGCCCCCGACGACGACGGTCCCGACGACGACGACGGTCCCGACGACGACGGCTCCGGCGGCGAGGGCGGGTCGCCCCGGCCGACCCGTCGCCACGGATCTCGAAGTGCGCCATGCCGTGTCCGATGACCGGGCCGCGATCCTCGAGCTGCTGGGTCGATCGCTCGGCAGCGACGGCGATCCGAGGTACCCGGAACTGTTCGCGTGGAAGCATGACCACAACCGGTTCGGGCCGTCGCCGATGTGGGTGGCGACCGACGCCGGCCGTGTCGTCGCGTTCCGCACGTTCATGCGCTGGGAGTTCGAGCGCGGCGGCCAGGTCATCCGCGCCGTACGCGCGGTTGATACTGCGACGGACCCCGACTACCAGGGCCGGGGGCTATTCCGCACCCTGACCCTGCGCGGTCTCGACGAGGTGAGGGCCGAGGGCGTCGACTTCGTGTTCAACACCCCGAACAGCCAGAGCCGCCCCGGCTACCTCAAGATGGGATGGCGTGAGGTGGGCACGCTGCCCGCCGCCGTTCGCTTCGCCGGTCCGACCGGTGCACTCCGGGCGTTACGTTCGCGGGTGCCCGCCGAGCGGTGGTCGCAGGATCTGACGGTCGGCGAACCGTTCCTCGACTGGCTCGGCCGCCGCGGCGTCGATGGCCGGTTGCCCGCACCCACGGACGTGCGCCAGCTTCGGACACACATCGATGACGACTATCTCGCCTGGCGCTTCGGCACGCCGCTGCTCGGCTACCGCGTGGTCGACGACGGCGACACCGCCGCCGTCGTGCGCGCCCGCCGACGCGGCAATGCTTTGGAGCTGGCAGTGGTCACCGGATTCGGGGACCCGTCCGACATCGACCGCCTCGCCGGCGACATCGTCGGCAGCGCAGGCGCCAGCTATGCGATCCGCATCGGAGCCCCCCGGCCGCTCACCGGCTTCGTACCGTTGCCCGGAGGCGGCCCCGTGCTCACCTGGCGTGCCGTCACCGGACCGGGCACGCCGCCGCTGTCGAACTGGGCGCTGACGCTCGGCGACGTCGAGCTGTTCTGACTCCACGGCGGCCCGCATCTGCATCCAGATGCGGGCCGACTCTCGATCAGCGGAACTCGAAGCTCACCGTTTGGGTCATTCCGCCCAGCAACGTGAGCGTCATCGTCCGGCAGCCGACGGCGATCCCGGTGGTCTTCCAGTTGTACAACCAGGTGCCGTTGCCGCTGTAGGACAGACCCGTGCCGGTTGCGGTCTGTTCGATCGGATCCACGACAACACCGCTGGTGCACGCCCTCGCGCTGGATGTCAGCGAGACGAAGCTGGATGTGTCCGCCACCGCAACCCCGGCGTAGTCGGTGATCCGCCACTTGACCGGAATCGCCTGACCTGACTTCGCCCGGTTGACGGTCCCTGTAGTGATCGGCTCGCGGAACCCGTCGAAGCGGTACGTGACCTTGTACGGACACGTGACCGTGCCCACGTTGCCGGCGCGATCCGTCGCCGTGATCGTTGCCTGCCGGTTGCCAGCGATGGTCGTGCCGGCCGGGGTCGACGCTGTTGCGGAGACGACACCGCTGTAGTCGTCGGTGACGGACGCCGACACCGTGGTACTCGGCTGGTTGAGGATGAACGTCGGCGCCGATGATGCGCTGCACACCAGACTTGGCGGGGTGACATCGCGGCGGTTGACGAACGTTCCGGGGTCGATGATGACGCCGTTCACGGTATGGTCCTCGTCGCCTGGGCCGCCGTCGGTGATGGTGATGGTCGCCTTCCAGCGCATGACCCCGTTGCCGATGTCGGTCGCTGTCGGGGCGAACGTGACGATCGACGTCCAGTTCACCCATCCATCGGTGGCGTTGTACTTGTAGTACGCGTTCGCCTGCTGCAGCAGGTAGACGTCGACAGAGACCGTCGTCACCGGTTG
>JANXUX010000063.1 GCA_025351965.1 Actinomycetes bacterium
CGCTGGCGGAGGAACTCTGTCACACCCCTTTTCTAGAGTTGTACGCATGGTGATCCTGCTGGAGATTCCACGGCCACGACCGTTCGGGGAATTGCCCGGCCACACCGACCGCGCCGCAGCCAGGACCAGCTCGTCGCGCGCATGGCCGGGCAATTCCCCGAACGGTCGTGGCCGTGGAATCTCCAGCAGGATCACCATGCGTACAACTCTAGAAAAGGGGTGTGACAGAGTTCCTCCGCCAGCGAACCCCAGGTCAGGGTATGCGTTGTCGATACTCCTCGATCGCTGCATCGAGGCGCTGGCGGATCCGTGATCCGACCCGGCTGTAGCCCATCTCATCGGCCACGAGCTCGCGTAGCTCGCCGTCCGTGCGCAACCGGTCGTCGGACGCCGCCCACTGCACGATCGCGAGCAGCTCGGCATCGGAGTAGTCGGCGATCGGCTTGCCGTCGACGATCCTCGGCCGAACGAGCGACCGGGCCTGACCAGTCGACGGTGGTGGTGGTGGAGGAGGCGGGACGACCACGACGTCGGACGACGACACGTCCACAACGTCGGACGACGACGACGACACGTCCGACGACGATGACGATGACGATGACGACGATGACGCATCGGACGACTTCGACACCTCGGACGACAACGGAGGCTCGGACAATGGCAACGACGGCACGACGTGCGGAGGCGCCCAGGTCGGCGACGGATCGCCCGCCGCCACGACCGCTACAGCATCTGCCCGCGCATCGGCTGCTGCGCACGCTGCCTGCCACGCAGCGACGATCCTGGTGACCTCGGCGTCCGGATCGCGGAACCAGTCGGTCGACCAGATCCGGTGGAACGCCCAACCGAGCCGCTCGAGGTGGTCCTCGCGCAGCCGATCGCGTTCACGGGCCGTCGCTGCTGCGGCGTAGCTCGCACCGTCGACCTCGATCGCGAGCACGAGCTCGGCGGGTCGCTCCGGATGGGCCGCTGCGAAGTCGATGCAGTACCCCGATACTCCGAGCTGGGCGACGACCGGCACGCCCGCAGCCATGAGCCGCCCCTGGACGTCGAGCTGGAACGGATCGAGCGGTGGGTGCTGCTGCTGCCCCGAACCGAGGTCCGTCCCGCCCGACGCGGCATAGGCGAGGTAGCGACCGAGCATCCGTGCACCCTCGCTGTTCAGCTTGGCCGGGTCCAGGTCGTTCGGCAGGAACGACGACACCACGGTCATCTGCGACCGGGACCTGGTGATCGCGACATTCAACCGCCGCTCGCCGCCGGCCTGGTTGATCGGTCCGAATCGGTATTGCATCACGCCCGTCGGGCTCTTGCCGTAGCCGATCGTCAAGATGATGGAGTCGCGCTCGTCGCCCTGGACGCGCTCGAGGTTCTTCACGAAGAGCGGCTCGTCGGGATGACCGGCGCTGCAGAACGCGTCCAGGGAAGCGTCGTCGTGACGGGCCAGCCGCAGCGCCTCGGTGATCCGCTCGGCGTGCTCGATGCCCATCGCGATCACACCGAGGCTGCGATCGGGATGACGGCGGCAGTGCTCGATGATCAGCTCGACGACCCGCGCCACCTCGTCGCCCGAAGCGCCGGCGCCAGCACGCCAGGGCACATGGACATGGCGCATCGCCTCGCCGCCGGATGTCCCGGCGAAGGTGACCATCTGCCGGTCGTACAGCGTCGGCTGGGCATTGGAGAACGCGATCAACCGCTCGTCCTTGCTGCGGTAGTGCCAGCGCAACGTCATCGCGCCGCTGGTGATGACGTTGGCCATCGCGTCGAGCACCGATTCCGTGCCCGAGGTGAGGTTGCCGACGCCAGCGTCTCTGGATTCCTCGCCCCCGCTCGGGCCGCTGGCGCCGTCATCATCGGCTGCTGCGGACGCGAAGAACGCCGTCGGCGGGAGCTGCTTTGAGTCACCGGCGACGATGGCCCGGCGGCCACGCATGAGCGCCGGGATGGCATCGGCGGGCGGCACCTGGCTGGCCTCGTCGAAGACGACGACGTCGAACAGCGGCTTCGCATCGAGCAGTTGCGAGACGGCCAGGGGGCTCATCGCCCAGCACGGCTTCAACGCGAGTAACACCTCCGGCGCGATCTGGGTCAGCTCGCGCAGCGTTCGATAACGGGACTTCTTGCGCACCTCCGCGGCGATCAGCGCATCGCCGTCCGGGTGGGCGTTGCGCGTCGCGACGAGGTGCTCGGCGACGGCGCGGCGCACCTTGGCCGCACCTGCGGAGATCTGGGCACGGTCGGCCGATCCGAACTCCGAGACATACCGGCTGTGGGTCGCACCGTTGAACGCGCCGATCGTCGGATCGTCGATCGAGATGCGGTCGAGCGCCGACGCCGCCCAGACGAACTCGATCGCCGGCCGACAGCCGGACGCGTCGAGGTTCCGTTCGGCAACCGCGGCGCGTACGGAGGCGAACCCGGCACCGTCGATCGCCACGGCCAGCTCGGCGAGTCGAGGCAGGCGGAACAGCGTTGCCGAGTCGGCCAGTAACGCGTCGACCGTCCGCGTGATGTCGGCGACGTCGACATCGAGCAGTCCCGCCCGCCCCACGAAGCCGGCGAGCGTTCCGAGATCGTCGACGAGTCGGCGATACCCGGCGACCACCGCCTCGTGCTGCGCCGGCAGCCGTGGCGGCCCACCATCAGCGGCGAGAGCGCTCCATGCTCGCCGGGCCGACGCAGCAGCGGAGACCGACGCGAGCAATTCGGCGGGCGGCTGCGGCGACCGGGCTGTCACCGCCGCCTGCTTCTTGGCGCGGCGGTATCCGCCGTCGAACATCGATGCCATCAACCGACCGGCCGCCGAACCAGCGGCCGGCCGCATCCCCAGCGCGAGTGCATCGAGGTCCGCCTGCCAGATCGGCGCGTCGTGCACCGCGGACACGGCTGCGACCTGTTCGAACAGCGCGACGAGATCGGCCCACGCCGCGATCTTCACCGGCCTCCGCAGCCCACACGAGACGAGCGCTGCATCGAGCAGCGCAGCAACGGCCGGCACGGTCTCGGACGCGAGTGATCGAGCCAGCGCGAGCGCGGATTCAGCGACCGCGCTCGTCGTGATCGCCGGCGCGGCGACGGACCACGGCGTGCTGCCCCGGCTGATGGCGGGACCACCCGTCGTGACCCAGTCGGCGAGCGCGTCGGCGATGCGTCGCACGCCCTGGCGATCCGGCGCCGACACCGAGCCGGACAGACGCAGCGGCAGGCGCATTTCGTCGGGAACACCGAGGATGATCGACTGCAGTTCGTAGGCGCTCGTCTGCCACGGCGAGCGCACCTGATGGAGCGAAACGGCGTGCTCGTTCAGCGCTCCACGGAGCTCGACCAGGCGCGCCTCGTCACCGTCACGGTGCACCGCCGGCACCGTCGACGACGCGTCGTACACCCGACGCAGCTCTGCGGCCATCGTGCGGCGACTGCCACCGCCGCCGTAGAGGTCGAGAACGAGGTCGCCCAGTCCGGCGCGCTGCAGGCGTTTGACGACGGCGTCGATCGCGGCACGCTTCTCCGCGACGAACAGCACGCTCCTCCCGTTCGCGGCGAGCGTCGCGATCAGGTTGGCGATGGTCTGCGATTTGCCGGTGCCCGGCGGTCCCTGGACGACGAGGTTCGCGCCGCTCACCGCGGCGTTGATGACAAGGTGCTGGGAGGCGTCGGCATCGACGACGATGAACTCGTCATCGGGCAGAGTCCGGTCCGGCTCGCCGAGACCGACGGTCACCGTCGCCGAACGCAGGGCCGCAATCGCTTGGCGATCGCCCGCCAGTGCGGCAATCACGTCATTTCCACACATGACGTCGAGGCCTGCCTCGAGGTCCAGCACCATCGGCTGCTTGGCGTAGGAGAAATTGCCCACGACGGTCCGTTGGGCCAGACCCAGGCCAGGAACAGCCGTCGCCGCAGCCGTGAGCAACGCCCGGCCGGCGGCGCTGAGATCACCTGACGCCGTCTCCACGGCCGTGAGCAGATCGTCTGCGACGATCCGAACCTGGAACGTCGTCGAGAGCACGTGCAGCAGCGTCGGATTGGGCTCCCAGTCGTCGGTGACCGCGAGCTCGAAGTCGGTCTCCAGCGCACCCAACGAGCGCACCGACATCTCCGCGAGCAGCAGTGGTGCGGCGGCGGCGACCGTGGCGGTCGTCGAACCGGCGTCCCACGTCACGATCTCCCGCCCGATGAAGAGTGTCGAAAGGCCGCGTTCTTCGAGGTTCTCGCGTGCCTTGGCCGAGATCGTGCGCACCCGCCGCGCCGCATCCGCGAGCAGGTCGCCGGGGAAGAGTGCTGACAGGCGCACCGCACGACGGTCGAGCAGGCGGGCGATCGACGGCGGGTCGGCATCGGTGAGGTCGAGCGTGCCGGCGCGCAAGTCCCGGAAATGGAGCAGGGAGTTGCGTCCGCCGAGGTCGATCAGTTGACCCGACCACGCCTTCGCGGCAGCGTCGACCGCAGCGGACCGGGGCGGGATGGCTTCGGTCGGCGACATTGCAGCAGAGTACTTGCCAGTCCGGTGTGGGATCATGGCTCCGTGCGCCGCTCCATCGACGACTACCCGTTCAACGAGGCCGAGGTGCCCGCCGGCGCCGAGGATGCTGCTCGATTGTCCTGGGCGGTGGCGATCAGCGACGACTACGACGACGCCGAACCCCGAGTCGTACTGACGCTCGAAGAGTTCGGTCGGCCCGGCGAGGGCCTGGTCGCGCACCTGGGCGCCACGAACGCGCGCCGTCTCCGGGTAGCGCTGCACGACGCCCTCCGCGAAGTCGGCGAGGATCCCGGCGTGTGACTTTCGGGCCGCTGATGGCGCGCCTCGTTGTCCTATCGACGGTTCATTTGTATTGTTGACCATTGAAGTAGGCATTTACCTCCGGCCTGAGGTCGAGAGGCTCGGTGGCCTGTCTGACAGTCGTCAATTCGAGGGAGTACATCCGTGGGAATCACACCGGTCATCGCAGTGCCACGAGACCTCGACGAAGAACAGCGCCGCGACATCGAGCGCTTCGAGCGGGCGATTGGCCAGTACCTCGCCGGGGAGATCCCCGAAGACGTGTTCCGGGTGATGCGCCTCAACAACGGCATCTACGGCCAGCGCCAGGGCGGCACCAACCAGATGGTGCGCATCAAGCTGCCCGCCGGCACCATCACGCCCGAGCAGTTGGACGCGATGGGCCACATCGCCGACACCTACTCTCGCGGCTGGGGCCACATCACCACCCGCCAGAACGTGCAGGTCCATTACGTCGAGCTGACCACGGTTCCCGAGGTCATGCGCCTCATCGGCGCCGTCGGACTGACGAGCCGCGAGGCCTGCGGCGACACCGTCCGCAACGTCATGGCCTGCCACCTCGCCGGCGCCTGCCCGCACGAGAAGCTCGACGTCACCGCGTGGGCCGAGGCGACGTTCCGCCACTTCGTGCGTAACCCGCTGGGCCAGCGCCTGCCACGCAAGTTCAAGGTCAACTTCTCCGGTTGCTCGACCGATTGCGGCCAGGCGATGTTCAACGACGTGGGCGTCATCGCCGTCACCCGCACCCTCGAGGACGGCTCGACCGAGGCCGGCTTCCGGATCTACATCGCCGGCGGGCTCGGTGCCACGCCGCACCCTGCGCTGGCGCTGGAGGATTTCACGGCCCGCGAAGACCTGCTGCCGACCATCGAAGCGGCGTTGCGCCTGTTCGAGCAGACCGGCAACCGCGACAACAAGCTCCGCGCCCGGATGAAGTGGGTCGTGGACACGCTCGGCATCGACGAGGTGCGTCGTCGGGTGCTCAAGCTCCGGCTCACCCTGCCCGCCTCGTCGTCGTGGCCCGGCGGCATCCCCGAAGAAGTCCTCAAGGCGGGCGATCGACCGGCCGGACTGTCCGAGACGACCCCCGCCACGCCGGTCGGCCAAGGCGTCAACGTCGCACTCACGCCGCGTGACCCGTACCAGCGCTGGGTCGCGACCAGCGTGATCTACGGCCGCGCCAACGGCTCTGTGTCCGCCGTTGCCTACGCCGCACTCGGCGACGTGACGTCGGACCAGTTCCGCTCGCTGGCCTCGATCCAGCGCGAGCTCGGCGCCGATGTGCGCCTCAGCAACCGTCAGAACGTCGTCTTCCGTGGCCTCACCGAGGCCCAGCTGCCGGTCCTGTTCGAGCGGCTCGAGGCCATCGGCATGGCCCGCCCCGGTGCAGAGCTGGCCCGCGACGTCGTGGCCTGCCCCGGCGCGGACACCTGCAACATCGCCGTCACCCAGTCCCGCGGTCTCGCCAAGGCGATCGGCGAGGCGCTGGAGAGCGAAGGCCTGGCCGAGGTCGGCGGGGTGCGCATCAACATCTCCGGCTGCACGAACAGCTGCGGCCAGCACCACATCTCCGACATCGGCTTCTTCGGTGCCGAGCGCCGCGCCCACGGAAAGGCCGCTCCGGGATATCAGATGCTCATCGGCGGTTACGTCGGCGACGAGCAGATCCACTTCGGCGAGAAGGCTCTGCGCCTGCCCGCCAAGGCAGCCCCCGAGGCCGCCGCCCGCGTCGTGCGTCGCTTCAACGATGAGCGCACCGCCGGTGAGGCCTTCCGGAGCTGGATGGACCGGGTCGGCGGCGCCACGGCGATCGCCGATGGCCTGCGCGACCTCGACGTGTTCCCGGATCCCGACGAGCACCCCGAGTTCTACGCCGATTACGACGAGACCGGTCCGTTCGTGGCCGATGTCGGCGAATCAGAATGCGCCGTGTGAGCGACCGCTCCCCCGCCTACGCGACCGTCGTTGCGGCCATCGATGTCGCCAACGCCGCCGATCCCAACCCGGTCACCGTGCGTGGCACGACTGAACCGCTCGCGCTCGTTCACGGCCGCCTCGCCGTCGAATGGGTCGAGCACCTGCAACCGGATCCGCCCGAGCCACTGCTCATTGCCGCACGCGCTCATCACCTGCGCCGGTGGGAGGTGCCGCGCAGCACGTATCCGGAGGGCAAGCCAGGGTACCTGCGCTGGCGACGCGACCAGAAGCGGCGCCACGCGACCGATGTCGCCGAGATCATGGCCGCAGCCGGATTCGACGCTGCCGAGATCGAACGCACCCAGGCACTGCTGCGCCGCGAGCAGCTGGCCACCGATGCCGAGACGCAGGTCCTCGAGGATGCGGCGTGCCTGGTGTTCATCGAGACCCAGCTCGCCGAGATGGAGCCGCGCTTCGATCACGACCATCTCATCGACGTGATCCGCAAGACGGCGCGCAAGATGAGCCCGGCCGGGCTGGCGGCCGTGGGCACGATCGAGCTCGGCGAGCGCGAGGTCGCGCTGCTGGGCGAGGCACTCAGCGACTGAACCGTCAGCCAGCACCGACTGCGGCGCCGGTCCGGTGCCGGACATCGGAAGCTTGCCGGTAACCCTGACTCGATGCTCGCCCGCGGTGCCCGTCGACCGCCCGGGGAGCACGGGGCGCGCACTTCGCGCCCACGGTTCGTCGATGAGCGGGAATCCCGCACGGACACGATCCGCGGGGGCGAGATGCGCGGCGGAGGCGCCAGACGCGACTGCCTCGACAGCCGCAGCACACCGTGAGCGGGTGACGCCTGCGCAGGTGTCACCGCCGTTGGCCAGTGACCTCGCCGTCGAGCACGATCGAGGAGTCATGGCTGAACTTGGCGCGATAGAGCGCCGCGTCGGCTCGCTTCAGTATGGCGTCGACGGTGTCGCCGGGCTGGCTGAGGGCCAGGCCGACGCTCGCTCCGAACCGCAACATCGTGTCGCTGCCGCGTCCGAGTGCGGTGATCGCGTCACGCACACGCGACGCGATGTTCAGTGCTTGGTTCGAACTCGCCATGGCATCGAGGACGAGGACGAACTCGTCTCCACCGACGCGTGCCGCCGCGTCGCCACGACGCAGACAGCGATTGATCTCGCGGGCGACGTCGACGAGCAGTTGATCGCCGGCGGCGTGACCGTGGGTGTCATTGACCGCCTTGAACGCGTCGAGGTCGATGAAACACACGCCCACACCGACGCCACTGCGTTCCGAACGTGCCAGAGCACCCTGCAGGAAATCGTCGAGCGCAGCCCGGTTGGGCAGGTCGGTCAACGCGTCGTGTGATGCGCGATGAGCGAGCTGTTCGGTGAGGTGGACCCGTTCGGTTGCGTCACGAGCGGTGATCACGATGCCTCGGACGGCCGGCTCGTCGAGCAAGTTGACCCCGACGCACTCCATGAACCGCCAGTCGCCGTTGTAGGCCCTGACCCGAGCGGTGAACGGCTCCGTTCCTCTCGATCCATCGAGCAGGGCGCCGAGTTCGTGACCCGTGGCGGCCAGGTCGTCGGCATGGATGATGGCGAAGATGCCGCCGGGATAGCTGAACCCCATTGGGTACCCGAGCACCCGCTCGCTGGACGGGCTCGTGTACAGTACGTCTCCGCTCGCATCGACCACGGTGATGATGTCGTTGGCGTACTCGAAGAGGTAGCTGAACCGGGACAGCTCCAACGTCATCCGCCGACGCTCGGTGACGTCGAAGGTCGCCGCGATCGCGAGCGGTCGGTCGCGGTCGGGGATCAACGCGAGATGGGTTTCGACCCAGATCTCGCTGCCGTCGGGCCGCACGATGTGCTGCTCCAGCTCACCATTTTGTCGATCACCGGCCAGGAGGTGGCGGCCGGCCGCCTCGGCCGTGTCGCGCTCGTCCGGTTGCAGCAACGCCACCGAGTCCATCCCGATCAGCTCGTCGGCGCTGCGTCCGGCATGCTGCGCGAACGTTGAATTGCAACGCACGATCCGGCGCTCGTGATCGAGCACGGCGAGTCCGACCGGCGCCGTGTCGAGCGTGGCGTCGAGCAGCCGCTGGGCTCGTAACTCGTCGGTGACGTCGGTGAACGCGAGGAGCACGCTGCCGAATTCGTCGACGTTGGGCACACAGGACAGGCGGATCGTGATCCGCCGCCCATTCGGCCGGGTCCACCCGAAGCGCTCTCCGATGATGGGCAGACCAGACCGGACGGATCGCCGCAACGGGGCGTCGTCAGCAGCGATGTGCCGACCGAACTCGTCCGTCAACAACCATTCACCCGACACGCTGCGTGCCGACAGCTCCTGGAAGGACTCACCGAGGATCCGCTCGGCGGCGGGGTTGGCGCGCAGGATCTGACGCTCGGCACTCGCCAGGATGACGCTCGGCACTCGCCAGGATGACGCCCTGCTCCAGCGAGTCGAGCGAGATCCGCGCGGTCCGCTCACTGCGTCGCAGTTCATCGACCAGGCTCTGCCGTTGGGTCTCCGCCTCGATCTCGACCGTGATGTCGGTCAGCGCGCTGAGCACTCGCGACACCGGTTGTTCGCCGTGCTCACGGACGGGGTGCGAGCTGACCCGCAACCAGTTGACGGATCCGTCGGGATGATGCACGCCTATCTGAACGTCGCTGACCGACTGACCGGTCGCCAGCGCGGTGATGTTCGGCAGTATCGAGCTCTCCCACGGGGTCCCGTCGGGGCGAACGAGCCACCAGCCCTCGGGGGTCCGCCCCCGTGCGCCGAATTGCTCTGCGGTCAGACCGAGCAGCCGCTCGGCCGCCGGGTTCCAGCGACGGATCCTGCCGTCGGCGTCTTGGAGCACGAGTCCCTCGGTGAGGGTGTCCAGGATCAGTGACTTCTCCCAATCGGTCATGGAGAGATCTGCGAGCAGCAACTGTTGGTACTCACGTTCGAACTCGCGCTCGACGAGCTCGGCCAGCAAGGCGAGCGCCTGCTGCTGCGCGGCATCGAACTCGCGTGGACGCCGATCGATCGCACAGAGCGTGCCCATCGCCAATCCATCACGATCGCGCAACACGTGTCCAGCGTAGAAACGCACATTCGGCTCACCCGTGACGAGCGGGTTGTCCGCGAAACGGTCATCGAGCGAGGCGTCCGGCACCACGAACTGCTCGTCGTCACCGACGATCGCATGCGCACAGAACAAGACTTCGCGGTCGGTCTCGGTCGCTTCGAGTCCCACCTTGGCCTTGAACCACTGGCGGTCGCGGTCGATGAGAGTGATCAGAGCGATCGGCGTGCCGAGCATCAGCGAGGCGAGCTCGACCAATCGATCGAAACGTTCCTCGGGGGCTGTGTCGAGCAGTCCCAACCGATGCACTCCGGCCAAACGGAGCTCCTCGTCGCGGTGTGTCCGGGCCGGGGTCATGACTCATAGTACGGAAGAAACACCCGCGAAGATGAGCGGTGCTTGACAGCTGTCTCGAACTTCACGAATACGAAAGGGTTTGTTCACGCACCGCGTGTGACGAATCCGACGCCCGCGACGGCGATCAGACCACCGAGTATGACCACCGGCCCTGGTGTTTCTGCCAGTCCGACCCACGCAACGACGACGCTGATCGGTGTCACCAGGGTCGACAGACTGGATGTCACCGTCGCGGAGAGCGACTTCATCGCATGTGCCAGCGCGGCGTAGATGAACGCTGATCCGATCATCCCGAGCCAGACCAGGTACACCCATGTCGCGGGTCCGAGATTGCCGAACTCGTGCGCGTTTGGCGCCGCAACCACGACCATGACTGTCGCTCCGATCACCGTGCCCGGGGTGTTCAGCCACCATGGGTCATACCGATCGGCGAGGCTGCGTGTGGTCACCGTGACCGCCGACCACACGAGCGTCGCTGCCGCGACGGCCAGCACGCCGAGCACCGTCGAGTTGCCGCTGCCCGAACGAGCGGAGATGACGACGACACCGAGCAGCGACAGGAACAGGCCGACGAACTGGCGCGGCCCGAGCCGATGGGAGAGGAACACCATCTCGCCGAGGGCGACCATCGCCGGCATCGTTGCCAGCACCACAGCGGCGACGGCGACCGACACGCGGCTCTGGCCCCAGCTGTACAGGACGTGGAAGCCGGCCGACCCCCCGAGCCCGCAGAAGACCACCCGCAGCCGATCCCCCGGCTCGATGCGCCGGCGACGGTGCGGCTGGACCATCACAATGGCGACGAATGCCACCGCTGAGAACACGACACGCCCGGCGGCGAGCGAGAGCGGCGAGATGTCGCGCAGGACCAGCTTGATCAACGTGAACGAGACGCTGCCGACGGCGACGGCCAATGCCATCGTCAAGTACGCCCCGCGCCTCACCCCGGCGGCGACCTCATCCGGAATGGGGACCTCGGTCGAGGCGGGAGCGAGTTCAGGCACGGAGCCCGACGCTACCGGCGCGTCCGGGCCGGCCGCGGCGCACTGCTGTTACCGTCGTGACCGGTGAAGCGCGCGCACTCCAGTCTGGTCGGGGCAGTGGTGCTCCTGATCGCAACAGTGGCCACGGTCGCGATCTCGGTACCGGTCGAGGCAACCGCTGCGCCTCGCGGTGTGGCCGGGTCACCGACCGTCCGAGCGCTCTCGGCGCGGCTCGCCACGGTCACGCACGGCACGGCGCGTTTTGCGGTGCGCGCCACGACTGGCGACGTGACGTTCATCGGCGGGTCACCGGCGCATCCGCTCCAGCCCGCCACCGACGACACCGGGGATTCGGCTGAGGCAGCACGCGAGTTCGTCGACGGATATGGCGAGATGTTCGGCGTCGACGACGCCACCACGGACCTGACCCAACTCAGCGTGTTCACCAGCGACACGGGCGATGCCGTCCGTTTCCAACAGCGCTTTGCGAGTCTGCCGGTGATCGCCGGACAGATCGCTGTGCAGGTCGACGACACCGGCGCCGTGGTCTCGGCGACAGGCGAGGCATCACCCCAGCTGGACATCCCGGTCACCGCGAACATCTCCTCCGACGCCGCCGCCGCCACGGCACTGTCGTTGACGGCGAAGTACGACGCGATCTCCCCTGTCGAACTGGTGACCAGCGCTCCGACGCTGTCGATCTACGACCCGTCGCTGCTCGGCATCGACGACACGGATTCCGCCGGGCCGCGGGTGGTCTGGCGTGTCGACGTCCGCAGTGCGATGGGCGACATCGATCGCCTCGTCCTCGTCGACGCCGGTACCGGCACGGTCGCTCTCCAGTTCAGCCAACGCGAAGATGCCAAGAGCCGAGCTGTCTGCGACAACAACAACAATCGAGTGCTCCCCGAGTCCTGCAACGTCACAGCACTGTCGACGTTGACCGAGAGCACCTATGCGTCGCTGTACTCGCCGGCATCTCCGGACGCGAAGCTGGCCTACGACTTGGCGGGCGTCACCTACGACTTCTACAACTCACTCGGCCGTGACAGCATCGACGGCCTGGGAATGCAGATCGTCTCGACGGTCCGGTATTGCCCACCCACGGGTGTCAACAACTGCACGTACGCGAACGCCTACTGGAATGGTGAACAGATCGTCTACGGCCGCGGATATTCCAAGGCAGACGATGTCGTTGGCCACGAACTGACCCACGGCGTCACTCAGTTCACGTCCGGGCTCTTCTATTACGCTGATGCAGGCGCCATCAACGAGTCGATCTCCGACGTCATGGGCGAACTCATCGATCAGGCCAACGGTGGCGACGCAGACTGGACCATCGGCGAGGACCTGTCGATCGGTGCGCTGCGGAGCATGTCGAACCCACCTTCCTTCGGCGATCCGGACCGGATGACCAGTCCGTTGTTCAGCGGGAGTCGGGGCGACAACCACGGTGTTCACACGAACAGCGGCGTCAACAACAAGGCGGCCTACCTGACCGCGCACGGAGAGACGTTCAATGGCCAGACCGTGGCGGGCATCGGAACGATCAAGACCGCTCAGATCTACTACAAGGTCCAATCCCTCCTCACGCCGGGCTCGGACTACGTGGATCTCGCCAATGCACTTCCACAGGCGTGCATGCTGCTGACGAAGCCCCCGGTTGCCGGCATCACTGCCGCAGACTGCGCAGAAGTGTCCAAGTCCGTGCTCGCCACCGAAATGGCCCAGCGGGCAACGACAGCAGGCGCGTCCCTGACGGCCGCAGTCTGCGACTCGGCCGGCCAACGGGTGCTCGCCCAGTTCAGCGACAACATGGAGACCGACAACCTCGCCTGGGCGTCGACGACATCGGGTTCGGCCACCGGCTGGAGTTACTCGACGGCCTCGTCCCAGAGCGGCGTCCGGGCATGGCATGTCGAGGACTTGGGCGGTGCAGGCGCCGCCGTGCTGACGTTGCAGAACCCCGTGCCGATTTCGCCCGACGGTACGTCGTACCTCCGTTTCGATCATTCCTTCTCGACGGACGCCGACTACGGCCGGCAGATCCTCTATGAGGGCGGCGTCGTCGAGTACAGCGTCGACAGTGGGGCCTGGCGCGACATCGCAACGTTGGGCGCGATCACCAACGGCTACACCGACACGATCTCGAGCGGTTTCGCCAACCCACTGCAGGGTCGGTCGTCATTCGGCTACGACAGCCCGAACTACGAGAGCACGCGGATCGACGTCAGTTCACTCGGTGGTCACAGCGTGCGGTTCCGTTTCATCCTGGGCACCGATTCAATTGCATCCGGAGCACCTGGATGGTTCCTGGACGACGTCTCCGTCTACGCCTGTGCTGTTGCGCCGTCGCCGCCGACCGGGCTGTCCGCTGTCGCTGGCTCGGCCGCCGCGATCATTGCCTGGACAGCGCCCATGACGGGAAGTTCCCCCATCACGGGGTACACGGTCACCCCGAACATCGGCGGGGTCGACCAGCCGGGTGTGATGGTCGCCAATGTGACGTCGTACGTGATGACGGGTCTGACGGTCGGCGCCACCTACACATTCACCGTGGCCGCGACGAACGCGGCGGGCTCGAGTCCGCCATCGGCCCCATCGGCAGCAGTGGTTCCGTTTTCCGGGTTCACCTCGTTCGTGCCGGCCCGCTTGTTGGAGACCCGACCCGAGCGGAACACCATCGACGGGCAGTTCAACGGGATCGGGCTGCGCGACCCGGCCTCGACGACGGCGCTCACCGTGCTCGGGCGTGGCGGCATCTCCGGCGATGCCGCAGCAGTCGTGCTCAACGTGACCGTCACCGAGGCCCAGGCACCCGGGTACGTGACCGTGTACCCGTGCGGCGGCACGGTGCCGACGGCATCCAACGTCAACTACGTCGCCGGATCGACGATCCCCAACGCGGTCGTCGTCAAGGTCGGCCACAACGGGCAGGTGTGCCTGTTCACCCAGTCCGCCGTGCATCTCGTCGTCGATGCCAACGGCTACTTCCCGGCCGGCGCGAGCCTCACGCCGCTCGTCCCCGGACGACTCCTCGATTCACGACCTTCCCAGCCGACAGTCGACGGCCAATCGAGCGGCATCGGCGTGCGCCCAGCCGGTTCGGTGACCCAGATTCCGGTCAGCGGTCGCGCCGGGGTGCCGAGCGATGCCGCTGCCGTCGCGCTCAACGTCACGGTCTCGGAGGCCCAGGACATCGGCTACATCACGGTCTATCCGTGCGGCACCAATCCACCCGTTGCGTCGAACCTCAACTACGTCGCCGGCTCGACGATCGCCAACGCAGCCATCACCAAGATCGGAGCGGGCGGCATGGTCTGTGTGTACACGCAGGCACCGATCCAGCTGATCGTCGACGTCAACGGATTCGTTCCGATTGCCGCCACGCTCGTGCCGATGGTCCCGGCCCGCATCCTCGACACGAGGGCAGGGCACTCGACTGCGGACGGGCTGTCGAACGGGATCGGCACACGCGACGCCGGTTCGGTGACCGTCGTCCAGGTGACCGGTCGGGCCACAGTGCCGCTGACTGCGACCGCGGTCGTGCTCAACGTGACCGTCACCGAATCGGCTGCTCCCGGGTACGTCACTGTGTATCCGTGCGGCAGCGATCCGCCCACGGCGTCGAACCTCAACTACGGGATCGGCACCACGATCGCGAACGCGGTCATCACCCGACTCGGGGCGGACGGCACCGTGTGCATCTTCACCCAGTCGGCCACGCACCTCGTCGCCGACGTGAACGCCTTCTTCACGGGCTGAGCTACATCGGCTGAGCTACGAGGTCATCCCACCGAGGCCGACGAGACCACGCGACAACTCGATCTCGCCCATGTGTCGCAAGCCGTGCTGATAGATCCAGCACTCGACGCAGTCGAGGAGCGTAAGGCCGACCGGGCCGGCGACGCGCGCGCTGAACGTGGTCGCGATCTGCGGCGGGAACGGGCGACGGATCACGACCCGGTCGAGGTCTGATGGCTCGAGGCCGGCGAGCCAGCCTTCTGTGCGACCGAAGACCGCGCGCATGTAGGTGATGAACCCGTCGTAGTCACCGATGCGCTGGTGGACCATCTCGGCCACGGTCTTGTGCTTGCCGTGATCCGGGACAGACATCGCGATCCGCCGCTCCCACTCGTCGTCCCAGATCGGCGGTGTGCCGGTCATCAGCAAGAACGACGCGTCGATCATGTTGACGATGTGGAACAGCGAGAAGGCGATCGGAACCACACCCTCGCGTTCGAAGTGGTTGACCTGGTCGACATCCATCGTCGTCACGGCGTCCTCGTAGAGCGAGTGCAGGGCCTTGATCCGCCGAATGAGCGAATCGAGGGTCAGCGCATTGGCCGTGGGCGATGTCTCCGGCGACGTCATCGACCTTCATAGTAACCCGTGGCGACTGTGATCGACTCCCGTGCGATCGATCGAGGCCGAACCTTCAGTGTCGGTCGAGCGCCGCGAGAGATGCCGCAGCCTTGGCCCGGATCACGGCTTCGACCTCGGCCTGCTCGAAGTCGGCACGCGCAGAGATCCGGTCGAGGACCAGTGCCTTGTCGGCGTCGGCCTTGGCGTAGATCTCTTCCTCGACGCCAGCCATGGTCAGATCCGCCTTCGGTCCGCCGCCGTTGGAATAGATGCGCAGCGACGCCTTGGCGATCGCTGTGTCAGCCTGGGCGTCGATCACCTTGAGCGCAGCGAACCGCTCCTCATCTGCCTCGATGGAGATCTTGTTCGTGGACCGCTCGATTGCTGCTGCGGCCCTGGCATCGATCCGCGCCATCTTCGCGGCGACCCTGTCGGCGGCTCTGAGGTCGTTCCTGGCCTGCTTCATTGCGGCTCGACGCTCGGACCGTGTCCGGGCAGCGGGCATCTCGATGGTCGCGGCCTCGAACGCGTGTGCCTCGGTGGCTGCGGTGCCGGTGACCAACGTCTGCTCGAGAGCGGATGGGTCGGCGACCGGCAGTGGAGGCGTGTCGGTCGCCGACGCTGGCGCTGGCGTAGGCGTAGGCGGCGTATCTACGACCGCGGGTGGCGCTGGCGCTGGCGGCGCATCGGTCGACGTGCCGTCGGCCGGAACGTCCGAACCCCATGGATCGACGCTCGTCCAGGGGTCCGCTCCATCGTCGATCACCACGGCGTCCCCGTATGGCAGATCGGGGATCACATAGCTGCCGGAGTCGACGATGGTCGTGGACGGCGTTGGCACAGGCACAGGCACAGGCACAGGCGCAGGCACAGACAGAGGGGCAGGGGCGTCGGTGGAGGTGGCCTGTGCCGGCGGGAGGTCGGCGGCGGACACCTCGGCACCGGTGGATGACGCGCTCGCACCGCTCGATGCAGACGCATCGGAGTCGACTGTGGTGTCGGCGACCGGAGCGGCGCTCGGAGGCGACTCGACCTCGTGAGCAGAGGCGCGGACTGCCTCGTCGACCCCGACGACCGGGAGGTCCGGGGCATCGCCGACCACGACCCCGAGATCGAGCTCGTCGATGGTCGACGGCGCATCGGTCACGACCTCGGCCGTGTGATCGTTCAGTCGGGGCCCGCTACTGGACGCCGGCTCGGGCGAGCGAGCAGCCGTCGAGCCGGCGAGACCGATGACGATCGCGCCAGTGGCGAACATCGTCGCCATCGCAGTGCGCTGGGTGAGCGTGGCGCCCATCAGTGAGGTGAGCCGGTCGACGATGGTCTCGCCGGACTCGTCGAGATACGCAGCGATGACGTCGATGTCCTCGCGTCGCAGCACGATCATCGGCACCTTCTTCTGGTGCCGCATCGACCGGATCAGGCGCAGGTATGCCGTCAGCAAGGAGGTCCCGTTCGTCGCCATGAACGTCGCAGTCACACCACCGGCGCTGATGACGCCGTTGGTGATCGCGACCGGAAGACGACTCGGCAGGATCGTGCCCAGATCCGCACCGTAGAGCTCGCTCAGGTGCTCGACCAGGTCTTCGCAGAGACCGATGCCACCGTCTTCGAAACGGCGCAACTGCTCACGGGTGTACCGGCCACCGCTGGCCTTGGCCAGTGCCGGCAGCGATCGACCGTGTTCGATCCGTGTTGCGCGCAACAGATTGGCGAGCCGGAGCGCGAAGACATCGGACTCGATGTCGATGGTCGAAGACGGAGCGGCCACAGATGATCCTTGCTGGGTGGAACGGGCTGGTGAAGTGGGTCGCTGTCGATATCGGCAGGAACGCGACCGGGGTGAGCGAACCGTGGGCGACCAGACGATCTCTTGACGATCGACGACCGCACTCCGCAGCCGGCACTGCCGCTGAGGGCGGTGTCCGTGCGGACGACCGCCGGGCCAGGATGCAAATCGCAAGGTTCCGTCAAGATCCATGACGAAAACCAGAGAGTTGCCGATGACAGGTCATGCAGCAGACCGGGGTCAGCAAACAGCGCCTCAACCCGATGAGCGGAACATGGCCGACCGTGCTGGTCGATCTGGCGGTCGTCGTGGCCATCGCCTGTGTCGGCCGAGCAATCGCCGAGGCCCAGGACTCAACCGCCGGCGGTTGGCTGGCCTTCATCATCGCCACGACCGCGCTCGTGCTGATCCTCGTCGCCGTCCCACTGCGGATCCTGCTCCTGGCCCAACGACGTGAGTCGACTCTGGTCACCGAAGCCCTGCAGCTCCAGAACGAACGCCAGGCGTTCGACGCTCGGCTCGGTCGGGCCCTCGACCTGGCCGACAGCGAGACGGCGGCGCTCGGCGTCGCTGCGAAAGCACTGGCACAGGCCGGCGACGGCCTCCACGCATCGATCCTGCTGGCCGACAACAGCGACGCCCACCTCCAGACGGTCGTCACGACGGCCGACTGCACGGGCGCGAGCATTTGCGAGGTCGCGACGCCTCGCGGCTGTCCGGCCGTTCGCAATGGCCACACCTTGCAGTTCGATGCCAGCGATCAGATCGACTGCTGTCCCCATCTGGCCGAGCGAGGCGTCCCGACGCTGGCGGCGCTGTGCGTGCCGGTCAGTATCGTCGGCCGGGCGACCGGTGTCGTCCACGTCGTGCGAGACGCCAAGCCGCTCGACGCTGTCGAGCGGAACCGGATCGAGTCCATCGCCCACCAGTCCGGCTCCTGCGTCGGCATGCTGCGTGCCACCGCGCAGACCCAGCTGCAGGCCAGCACCGATCCGCTCACCGGCCTCTACAACCGACGCAGCATGGAGAATTCGGTGCGTGCTCTCGTCCGTGACGAAGTGCCCTTCGCTGTCGGCATCTGCGACCTCGACCACTTCAAGGTCCTCAACGACACCTACGGTCATGACACGGGTGATCGCGCCCTGCGCCTGTTCGCACGAACGCTGCGCAACACCGTGCGCGCCGCGGACCTCGTGTCCCGCCACGGCGGCGAAGAGTTCGTCGTCGTGATGCCCTATGCGGATGCCGTCAACGCCACCGAGGTGCTCGACCGCGTCCGACTCGAGCTGATCGATGCGGTCGACGACGGGCGCACACCCAGCTTCACCGTGTCAGCAGGCGTGTCCGACACGACCGAGTCCGGCGACTATCAGGCCCTGCTGCAGCTGGCAGACGAGCGTCTGCTCGTCGCCAAGCGGGCCGGCCGCAACCAGATCGTGAACATCATCTCGATGCGTCGCCTGCAGCCGATGAACGCCGACGGTCGCCTCGCCGATCACCTGGTCAGCTGACTCTCAGGCGAGATCGCCTGACGAACGGACAGCGTCGATCAGTCGTCCGCTCGGCGCTGCCGTCAGCACGATCGGGGGGGTTTCACCCGTTGTGAGCTGACGCCAGCGAGGCCGTTGCCCGATCTCGTCCGCCTGCAACGTCGGCGTCCGCAGACGCACCGTCACGAGGCCAGGCGGACCGTGTTCTTGCCCGACGACTTGGCCAGGTACAGCGCGTCGTCGGCCCGCTTCATCAGCAGCGCGGGGATGAGCGGCTGGGCGCCGACGGCGACACCGACCGATGCCCCGACGGTGACCTCGACCCCGTGGCTGTCGATCGGGGCGCGAACTGCACGGACGATGCGGTTGGCGACGTCACGGCCGTGCATCGCGTCGTTGGTCCCGGCGCACACGACGGCGAACTCGTCACCGCCGAGACGTCCGACCACGTCGCGATCGCCGATGACCTCACCGATCCGACGACCGACTTCGACGAGGACGGTGTCACCGACGCCGTGGCCGTAGAGGTCGTTGATCGGCTTGAAGTCGTCGAGGTCGATGTAGAGCAGCACGACGTCGGCGGCGGCCGCGATCGACTCGAGTGATCGCGAGAACTCGGCCCGGTTGACGAGGCCGGTCAGCGGATCGTGCGCAGCGGCCCACCGCAGATCTCGCTTGGTCCGACTGTCGGCGACGGCAAGCGCAGCGAGGCGCAACGCAACGTGGATCGGTGACTGCCGGGCGATGTTGAACTCGACGGTCGAACGGCCCCAAGCCACCATCGCCCCGATGATGCCGTGGCCGTTCGGCGCCTCGATCGGCACGATGTACGCGGCCACGAATCCGGCCGCTCGGGCGAGCGGTCCGGCCGCGCCGAGATGGACATCGGAGAGGTCGGTGATCGCCAACGGAGCACGCAGTTCGAGTGTCCACACCAGATCAGCCACCGCACACAGTCGGGCATCGAGGGCGACGTCATCGAGCGCGCAGACACGATGGATGCGCTCACCCTGGCGCCACGCGAACGCCGTGCGCGTATGCGCGCCGAGCGAGCGATCCGCGAGACGGGCGACGACGGGCAGCACCGTCTCGACGTCGGCACCGGACCCGAGCAGTTCGATGCTGCGCCCGACATCGGACCGGTCGCGCACGAGCGTGCAGACGCACAACACGCCGCCCACATCGGGGTCGTCGAGATGGTTGTAGGTCGTGGCGGCGAACGTGTGCCAGACACCCGTCGAATCACTCACCCGGATATCTGCTGACTCCGGCGAGTGGGCCGGATCGAGCAGGTCGTGGATCGCATCCGCATCGGTCGCGGTCACCATCGTCTCGAGGACCAGCTCGAGGTCGTCGGGGTGCACGTACTCCGTGGCGTTGTGACCGCACAGATCAGAGAACCCGAGCAACGCGGTCATCGACTCGCTGTGCCAGATGATGTCGAACCGGTCGTTCAGGAGCAGCGTGAACTGCCCCTCGCGACGACTCATCGACGTGAACGCTCGCTGCCCCGCAGCGCTTCCCGGACCACTTCCCATGGATCAGTCTTCGGCTCTTGCAAGCGCAACCTTGAGAGATTCTGAGGCGCTCCGTACCAGCTCAGCGGCGATGTCCACCCTGGGCGCGCTGATGGGCCACCCCGGTCACGGGGTGGCCCATCGCGAGTGCGCCGACTCAGCGACCGCTATGCGGCGGCCGGTGTGAAATAGCCGTTCAGGTCTGCGATCACGTCGGTGCCTTCGCTCACATACAGGCACACTTGGCCGGCGTTGCCGATCCGGACGGGCGTCAGGTTGGCCCGGTCGACACCGTGGACGAAATTGAGGAAGGAGGCGAGCGGACGGGCCTTGCCACACGGCCATGCCGTGACATAGCCGGGTCCGTTCGCACCGGTGATCGTGACGTTCATCATCACGGCTGCGGCATCCCCCGGCACGCCGTTCAGACCGGCGACCTGGAGCTGGAGCTGGATCACGTCACCACGGTTCATCCGCAGGGCGCGGGTACCAACGATGCCCGTTCCATCGCGGGTGTCGAGCACCCGCGCCGGGGTGAGCGAGGTGAACGTGACCCCCGGACCGCTGGAGAAGTATCCCTGCACATCGACGACGAGGTTGGTCGCCACCGACGAGAAGAAGCAGACCTGCCCCGTGCTCGACAGGCGGACCGTGGCGAGGTTGGCGACCGTGGGGCTCGACGGATCGACGTTGACGTTGCTGACGACCGGTCGCGGCTTGTCGCACGGGAACACCGAGATGAAGCCGGCAGCTGTTGCATCGGTGACCGTCACGTTCATCGTCACAGCACGTACGTCGCCGCTGGTCGGCACGCCACCGGCACCGGGGATCGTGAACGGCAGGATCTCCGCTGCGACGAGCGGCCCGACCGGACGACTGCCCAGGCCCGTGCCGTCGCGGGTGTCGATGATGCGGGCTGGATCGAGCTGGGTGTACCGGTAGCCGGGGACCGCAGCGAAGTCGTCCGCATACCACCCGGACAGATCGGCCACGAACTGTGTCGTCGTCGAGGCGAACACGCAGACCTTGCCGTCGCGGCCGACCTTGGCAGTGACCAGGTTCGCACTGTCGACGCCCTTGACGACGTTGAGGTTGGAGGCCACGGGACGGGCGTCACCGCAGGGGTAGACCGTGATGTAGCCAGGCCCTGCCGCCTCGGTCGCCGTGACGTTCAGCACGACGGCGCCGACTCCGACGGTCGGTACCGTGCCGACGCCGGTGACGACGAACTCGGTGACCAAACCGGCGCCGAGTGGCCCGGGGTGCCGGCCGGCGACGCCGGTGCCATCACGGGTGTCGACGATGCGGACGGGGTCGACCGGCGTGAAGGTGCCGCGAACGGGTACAGC
This sequence comes from Actinomycetes bacterium, assembly GCA_025351965.1. Taxonomy (GTDB): domain Bacteria; phylum Actinomycetota; class Acidimicrobiia; order Acidimicrobiales; family Ilumatobacteraceae; genus WLMZ01. Next base: position 21,648 of record JANXUX010000063.1, read on the forward strand.
TGCCGAAGCTGACGTGGCCGACGTGCCGACCACGACGATCATCGCGGCCGCCGCAGCGGACAGAGCGAGGGCGTGTCTGATGTGCATGGTTCTTCCTTTCGGGGGCGCCGACGGTGCCCGCTGGGTGTTGGTGACCGCACTGTGCACACCAGATGTGATGAACGTGTGAGCGACTCCGCAGCGCCGTGCCGGCGGGCCAGACGACTGATAGTTTCCACCGTGGTGTCATCGTCGTTGGGTCCGCAGCGAACCGTGATGTTGGGCATGTCGCAGCGTCGGCGTTTGCTGACCGCGGCGGTGTTCGGGGTGCTTGCCGCAGTGGTCACCGCCCTCGGTTCTCCGTGGCAGCTGGCGGTTCTGGTCGGTTGGGTCGGTGGTGCGCTCGTCATCGTCGGCTCGATCTGGGCCTTCGTACCACGGCTCGACGCGGTCCAGACCGAAGCTGCTGCGGGCCGAGAAGACCTCGACCGGACCACCGACGATCTGGTCGTGCTCGTTGCGAGCGTCGTCAGCCTAATCGGTGTCGTGCTCGCCTTGATCGACGCCAATCGCCAGGTCGGCGCGTTGAAGGCAGTCATGATCGGCGCGTCCGTGGCGACGGTGGTCATCTCGTGGTTGACGGTGCAGACGATCTTCACCCTGCGCTATGCGCGTCTCTACTACGCGGGTCCGAACGAAGGCATCGACTTTCCCGGGGGCAAGCCACCGGACTACCTCGACTTCGCTTATCTGGCGTTCACGATCGGGATGACGTTCCAGGTGTCCGACACCTCGCTGTCGAGCCGCGCGATCCGTCGCACGGCGACGCGACACGCCCTGCTCAGTTACCTCTTCGGCACGGTCATCATCGGCGTGACCATCAACGTCGTCGGCAGTCTGATCCGCTGAGAGGCGGTTCGCGAACGACAAACCGCGACGACGCGTCTCAGCGGGGGGCGCGCAGGGGTATGTGACTGGCATGACGAACGGCGTGGACCACACCCAACCCGACGTCGGGTTCGAATTCGCCAACGATCCCGGCGCCCCCCGGGCGGCACGAGCGGCACTCGGCCGCCTGTTCCCCGATGACGGCGCGTTCGCAGAAGACGTCAGCCTGGTCGCCAGCGAGCTCGTCTCCAACGTCGTGCTGCACACGACCGAGGGCGGTCACCTGCACGCCTGGGACGATGACCCGCTGCGCCTCGAGGTCCATGACCATGTCCCGATGCTGCCTGCGTCGAACACCTTCATCCACGACATCGGCGGGCGCGGGCTGGAGATCGTGGACGGGATCGCGGATCACTGGGGTGCGCGACTCGAAGGTGACGGCAAGACGCTCTGGGCCGAGTTCCGCCGTCCCGTCTGACCATCGCAATGGACAGCTACTCCGAGTGACGACGTCTGATTCCAACGCGGCCGCAATCCAGGCGCGGCTCCGACGTGATTCAAATCAGCCGAGTCGGACCAGTTCGGCGGCGGTGGCGAGTGCGCTCAGGTGTTGCTCGACGCCGACGAGCCCGCAGTACATCGTGTCGATGCTCAGGTGCGTCGCCCCGACGGCTCGCCAGGACTCGACGTGACGCCGGAACGTGTCCGGATCGTCGACCTTCCAGCTCACCCGACCCTCCATCCCGATGGCAGCCGGGTCGCGACCGGCCGCGTGCGCGCCCTCGGCGATGTTCGTCAATGCAGCATCCAGGCCAGGCCCGGGACGCACCTGCGGGAACCAGCCGTCGGCGAGCGCGCCCATCCGCCGGTAGGCGGGAACCGATGAGCCACCGATCCAGATCGGAATCGGCCGCTGCACCGGGAGCGGTGCGAGTCCGGCGCCGCGGATGGACTCGTCCGGCCCGTCGGAGGTCACCGAGGTCTCTGTCCACAGCCGCCGGAGCAGGCCGATCTGATCGCCCATCCGTCGTCCCCGATCGGTGAAGGTCTTGCCGAGCGCGTCGTATTCGACGTGGTTCCAGCCGATGCCGACGCCGAGCCGGAATCGGCCCTTGGTCAGCAGGTCCACCTCGGCGGCCTGCTTGGCGACCAGCGCCGTCTGGCGCTGGGGCAAGATGATGATGCCGGTCACGAGCTCGAGCGACGTGATCGCAGCGAGGTAGCCGAACATCACGAACGGCTCGTGGAACGTGGTGGTCACGTCGTACGGTCCGGTCCACGGCGTGTGCACCGCCGGATCGGCACCGACGACGTGGTCGTAGGCCAGGATGTGCAGAAACCCCAACTCATCGACCGTCTGCCCGTAGGCGCGCACATTGTCGACGTCACCGCCGAGCTCGGTCTGGGGGTACACGACGCCGATTCTCATGGGCCGAGTCTCGCACCTGGTCGCAGGTCAGTCCTCGAGCGACGACCAGAACGTCTGCAGCAGCGCAGCCGCTGCCTCGGGCACCTGGTAGGGCCAGAAGTGCCCGGCGCCGGGCAGTGTCTCGAAGCGTGCGCCGAACGCCACTGCGACCTCCGCCGCGAGCTGTTCGTCGGCGAACGGATCGTCGGTCGGGTGGATGATCATGCCGGGTGCGCTCGCCAATGACCACGGACCCCAGTGCGCATGCGGATTCGGTGTGGCCGAGCGATACAGCCCGAGGATGCACTCGCCCATGGTCGCGTCGCCGGCCGAGGCCATCTCCAATGCGTCCGCAGCGGGGATGCCCATCATCTCATAGAGCGGCGCCCGCTCCTGCGGGCTCTGCTCGTTCTGGCCGGCGAAGAACGCCTCTCCCTCGCCCGGCGTCTGCCAGATCTTGGCGAAGTCGTGCCAGATGTAGTCCGGATGGACGATGTTGGCGACATCGGCGGCCCACGACCGCAGCCGGTCGCCATACGCACTGGCGATGCGGAACGTGAGCCCGGCGCCCCAGTCGTGGCCGACGAGGTCGATCGGCCCGTCGAGCGCGTCGAGTTCGGCGACCACCCACTCCACATAAGCGTCCTTGTGCGGGACGAACCCATCGGGGACCGGGTTGGCGAATCCGGGCAGGGCGAGCGCCACAGAATCCTGTTCGATCAAGCCGCGGACCTTGTTCCAGATCGCAGCGGTCTCGGGCACTCCGTGGACGAAGACGATCACGACGCCACCGGCTGCAGCATGCGCACCGGCGAGAAGTCGCGGTGGTGCTGATGATCCGGTCGCTGCATCGTCGTCTGGTGGTTGCGCACCGGGTTGAGGATCAGCGAGAAGATCCGCCGCGCCCACGGCGACATGTTCGCCGATGACCCGTGGACCATCGAGTCGCCGAAGATCACGACCGTCCCCGGTGGACCCTTCGGCGCGACCAGTCCACCGCGCTCGGCCAACGGACGCACGACGTCGCGGTCGACGGTCCACAGCGGATAGCTCGTGCTCACGGTGTCGAGCGCGGTCGGCGCCGGTCCGTCGAGGTGCGATCCGGGGATGAACATCAGCGGTCCGTTGAACTCGGTGACCTCGTCGAGGAAGATGTGCATGTTCAGCGCCAGTGGCTCCGGCACGCCGTCCTCGTGGTGGTGCGTCGCGAAGTCGTAGTGCCATTGCCACTGCTCGCCGGTGAACGCCTCCTTGGCGTTGACCTTGACCTGCTGCACGTAGAGGTCGTCCTCGCCGGTGATCTGCGCGGCAGGCTCGACGAAGCGCGCGTCACGGACCAGATCGGCGAACAACTCGTCGCGCAGGTGCAGACCCATCGCCGTGCGGACCACGTCGCTCGAGCGTTCGCGGAAGTTCTCCGGATGTCGCTCGTCGAACAGCGCCGGCAGGCGGGCATCGATCGCCGCGACCTCGTCGGCGGAGAACAGCTCCGGCAGCACGAGGAACCCGTCGCGGGCGTAGTCGGCGAGTTGGTCGTCGGTCAGGTGCATGCGTTGATTCTCGCGCATCATGGACCGCTGGGCGACGAAACGGCCCGACCTCAGCGGTCGTTGCCTGCGACAGCCGCGGCGATCCGGGCGACCGCGTCGTCGATCTCGGCGTCGGTCGTCTGGAAGCTGGTGACGAGCCGGATCAGACCTGGGCCCATCCGGTAGAAGAACAGCCCGGAATGCTCCATGCGCACGATCACGGACTCGTCGACGCGCACGAACACCATGTTCACATCAGGGTGGTCGACGAACTGCAGCCCGAGTCCGGACAGACCCGCGGCAAGCTTGGCCATCGCACGGTTCGCCGCAGCGGCGAGGCGCAGCCACAGCCCATCACGGAGATAGGCCTGCAACTGCACCGACTGGAACCGCATCTTCGAGGCGACGTGGCCGGCCCGCTTGAGCCGGTAGTGGAGCTGTGCGGCGACTGCCGGATCGAAGCAGACGATGGCGTCGGTGCTGACCGAACCGTTCTTCATCGCGCCGAGCGAGAACACGTCGACGCCGGCGCGCCAGGTCAGCTCCGCAGGGGTGCATCCCAGCGCAGCGATCGCGTTGGCGATGCGGGCGCCGTCCATGTGCACCCTCAGCGAGCGGGCCCGGGCTACGGCCGACAATGCCGCGACGCGTTCAGGTGAGTAGATCGTGCCGAAGTCGGTGGGGTTGGTGAGCGACAGCACCGCCGGCTGCGAGTGGTGGTTGTCGCCCCAGCGGGTTGCGTCGTAGGCCGCCTGCACGTCATGCGCGCCGACGAGGTGGTGCTCGTCCCCGGTGAGCCCGCGCATGACCGCTCCTCCGCTGAACATCGAGGTCGCGCCACCCTCGCTCTGCATGATGTGCGCTGTCTCGTGGCAGAGCACCGCACCCCACGGCGGGCACATCGCCGCGAGCGCGAGGCTGTTGGCCGCGGTGCCGCTGATCACAGGGAAGACCGTTGCTTCGGGGTGCTCGAACATCTCGCGCACCATTGTTTGGAGACCGGCCGTCCACAGGTCGTCGCCGTAGGCCAGCGCCGACCCGACATCGGCCGCACCGATCGCGGCGAGGATCTCGGGGGCGGCGCCGGCCGCGTTGTCGCTACGGAGCTCGATGGGGACGTTCACGACGTCGGTTCTATCAGGATGTCGTCGGCTGGACCCTGGGCCACGACACACGACGGTCCGCAGCGCCGTGCGGGGCCGGGGTGCAGATCAGGGCTGGATGATGCGGCGTACCGCTTGGATCTTGGCGGACGACGGGATGTTGGCGATGCTGATCGGGACGCCGGGACGGGCGGCCTGGATCCAATGTGTCGCGTCGACCACGATGCCGACATGGCCGATCACCGTTGGTGTGGCCGACGAGATCTGGAAGACCAGATCGCCCGGTAGCAACGGCTCCGTCAGCCAGTCCACCGCGGTGCCCTTGCGCGACTGCAACAGGCTCTG
>JANXUX010000066.1 GCA_025351965.1 Actinomycetes bacterium
CGCCGGTGAGGAGCACCTGATCGTGCTCCCGACGGGCAGCCGCCCGTCGGTCATCGACGGCAACGACATCAAGGCCGGTGACCCCGTGACCGATGGTCCCTTCGACCCGAAGGAGATCATGGAGATCAAGGGCATCCGCGAGACCCAGGTCTACCTCGTCGAGGAAGTCCAGAAGGTCTACCGGGACCAGGGCGTGTCGATCTCGGACAAGCACATCGAGCTGATCGTGCGTCAGATGACGCGTCGCATCGGCGTGCAGGAGCCGGGTGAGACCGGGTTCCTGCCGGGCGAGCGTGCCGATGCCAAGGTCTTCCGCGACACCAACAAGCGGATGGTCGAAGAGGGTCTGCGTCCCGCCGAGGGCCGCCCCGAGCTGATGGGCATCACCAAGGCGTCGCTGGCCACCGAGTCGTGGCTGTCGGCAGCGTCGTTCCAGGAGACCACCCGAGTGCTCACCGAGGCGGCCATCGACGGCCGCAGCGACAGCCTCCTCGGCCTCAAGGAGAACATCATCATCGGCAAGCTGATCCCAGCGGGTACCGGCATGGAGCGCTACCGCGACTTCGAGGTCTCCGCACCGGACTACAAGCCGATGGCGTACTACTCGAGCGACACCGAGGACCCCGCCGCCTGGTTGGGCAATCTCCACGGCACCTACGCCGCGGACAGCGACCTCGCCGAGGCCTGATCCCCGGCGGGCGTTGCCCCGCTCGTGAAATACCTGACAGACGCAGACGGCCCCGCCCGTCTGCGTCTGTTCATTTTTCGTCAGGAGGACCCTCTGTTGTTCCCGGCACGATCGTTCTAGGATTCCACGAATGATCCTGACGACGAGCACCGCTGCGACCATCGCCCGGGTCACGCTGGAAGAGCATCCAGACGGCTGGAGCCTGCCCCAGCCGTTCTACGTCGACGAGGAATACTTCGCGCTCGACATGGCTCACGTCATCGTGCCGAACTGGTTGTTCGTCGCACACACGTGTGAGGTGGCCGAGGTGGGGGACTGGATCCGCGTCGACATCGGCAGCGACTCGATCATCATCGTGCGCGGCAAGGACGGCGAGATCCGCTCGTTCTTCAACAGTTGCCGCCATCGCGGCTCGCTGGTCTGCCTCGGCGAGAGCGGTCACGCCCGCCGTCTCGTCTGCCCGTATCACCAGTGGAGCTACCACCTCGACGGCGCCTTCGCGGGCGCCCGGTACCTGGCCGACGACTTCGACCCGAGTGGTTTCAGCCTCGCCCCCGTGCACTGCGGGACCGTCGGTGGATACGTTTTCGTCTGCCTCGCCGACGAGGCGCCCGCCTTCGCGCCGTTCGCCGACGCGGCCCGACCGTTCCTCGCCCCGCACGGGATGGACGACGTCAAGGTGGCTCACGCGCAGGTGATCGTCGAGCACTCCAACTGGAAGCTCGTGATGGAGAACAACCGTGAGTGCTACCACTGCGTCGGTGCGCACCCGGAGCTGATGCACTCGATCGCCGAGTTCGACGGCCCGGGATCGTCGACCAACGGTGCGGGCGTCGCCGAGATGCTCGACCGCAAGTACGCGGAGTGGGACGCCGACGGCATCGTGCACGAGCACACGACCGAGGGCGGTCTCGAGTGGCGGGTCGTGCGAATTCCGTTCACCAACGACTCCGCGGCGATGACGGTCGACGGTAGCCCCGCCTCAGCGCGACTGCTCGGAGCGTTGCGCGAGGATCAACGCGAGCTCGGCTCGGTCCGTCTGCTGCACCTCCCGAACACCTGGAACCACGTGCAGTCCGACCACGTCGTCAGCTTCAGCGTCTTGCCGATCAGCGCGACCGAGACCAAACTCGTGACCCGCTGGCTCGTGCACCGCGACGCCGTCGAGGGCATCGACTACGACCTTGCCCACCTCACCCAAGTCTGGGAGGCGACCAACGAGCAGGACCGGACGCTGGCCGAGAACAACCAGCGCGGCATCGCGACGCGTGGATACAGGCCCGGGCCGTACGTGCCGGTCATCGAGAACGGCACGGCCGAATTCACGGCGTGGTACCGCGACATGCTCCTGGACGGCCTCCGCCGAGCGGGGTCCTGACCGAGCCACCGGACGGGGTCGGGCGTCCGCAGTGATCGCCGTGGGCGCCGTCGAGTCCGTGTATCCTGGCGCTCCACGCAGAAGTTCGCGGGCCGCGCGGGTTGCCGCCCACCGGACGCGCCCCTAACATTGCATGGTCCTGCGTGACGGGTTCTCCGTCACGTCCCAGGCCGTCGTTTTTACAACGCGAAAGGTTCACGCGTGCCCACAATTCAGCAGCTGGTTCGCCAAGGGCGCAGCAGCAAGTTCACGAAGACGAAGACCCCGGCACTGAAGGGGTCGCCACAGCGCCGTGGCGTTTGCACGCGTGTGTACACCAACACCCCGAAGAAGCCGAACTCCGCGCTCCGCAAGGTCGCCCGTGTCCGTCTCACCAGCGGCGTCGAGATCACCGCCTACATTCCGGGCGAGGGTCACAACCTCCAAGAGCACAGCATCGTGCTCGTCCGTGGTGGCCGCGTCCGCGACCTCCCGGGTGTGCGCTACAAGGTGATCCGTGGCGCGCTCGACGCAGCCGGCGTGAAGAACCGCAAGCAGAGCCGCAGCCGCTATGGCGCGAAGACCCCGAAGTGACCGAGAAGTAGACGAGAAGCAGTAGGAACGAAGAGATGCCTCGTAAAGGACCCGCAGAACGCCGCGACATCATGCCCGACCCGATTTATCGGTCGTTGCTGGTGTCACAGATCACCAACAAAGTCATGCTCCACGGCAAGCGCAGCCTTGCCGAAAAGATCGTGTACGACGCGTTGAAGACGGTCGAAGAAAAGACCGGTGCCGAGCCGATCGCCACGCTGAAGCGTGCGATTGAGAACATCAAGCCCCCGCTCGAGGTGCGCAGCCGCCGTGTCGGTGGTGCGACGTACCAGGTGCCCGTCGAGGTCAAGCCACGCCGTTCGAACACCCTTTCGATCCGTTGGCTCGTCGACTTCAGTCGCAAGCGCCGCGAGAAGACGATGGCCGAGTGCCTCGCCAATGAGATCCTCGACGCCGCCAACGGCCTCGGTGCCGCGGTCAAGCGTCGCGACGACATGCAGAAGATGGCCGAGAGCAACAAGGCCTTCGCCCACTATCGCTGGTAAGCCCAGGCGCTGGTAACCCCAGGCGCTGACTGCAATAAACGAACGAGACACCACCCGCCTGCGAGGGCGGGTGGTTACGTTTTCGCCCGAGCGGTAACGATGAGGGCAATGGCCGTCGTGGTTCGACTGATCCCGTTCGCCGCAGTGCACACCACGATCCACGACCTCACCGCCGCGATCTTGTTCCTGCTCCTCGCTGTGCCGCTCGCAGTTCTGCTCGACCGGTCGGGGTTCTTCACCGTGTTGGCCTCGCGGATCGGTGGCGGCCGGCATCTCGCCGCGGGCTGTGGGCGCTCGCTGCATCTCGGCCTACCGACCCTTGCCGCCGTCGTGGTCGGCGGCATCGCCCACTTCCGCGTCGCGCCGCCTCGGGCGAACGTGACAGTCGCGGCTGCGGTGGCCACTGGGGAACCGGTGGCTGGCGCCTCGGCTGAGGCCCGCGGGGACGCAGGAGATGCCGACACGGTGGGCACGGTCGAGACGCTCCGCGACGAGGACCGGGCAGCACTGCGCGTCGGAACGATCGTGGTCGTCTGGCTGCTGCTCGGGTTCGTCATCGGCGAGCGGCTCGGCGTCCCGGCGTGGATCGTCGCTGCCATCGCCCTCGTTGGATTGGCGATCCGCCAGCGCACCGTGCCGTGGCGGCAGATCCCCGTGCACGCTGCGGTGCTCGCCTCCGGTCTCGGTGTGCTCGCCACCGCGACCGCCGCCCATCTCCCGGTGGAGCAACTGCTGTCGATCGGCGGCGTGCCTGGCGAGCTCGCCACCATCGGCGTGGTCACCGTGGGGGCGAACGCGATCAACAACCTGCCGGCGGTGCTTGTCACACTGCATGCACTCGACGGTCACCACGACCGGGTCTGGGCGGTGCTGCTCGGCGCGAACATCGGCTCGTCGCTGTGGATCACC
>JANXUX010000075.1 GCA_025351965.1 Actinomycetes bacterium
CCTGGTCATCGGTCGGCAGGTCGAGCAGATCGCCGTCGAGGCCGAACAGCTCGGGCAGCTTGGCGACTTCGGCACCGAGCTTGCGGTTGAGCTTGTAGCGGCCGACGCGGCTGAGGTCGTAGCGACGGTTCTCGAAGAACGCGTTGCGGAAGAAGGCGCGGCTCGACTCGAGCGTCGGCGGCTCGCCGGGGCGGGCTCGCTTGTAGATCTCGATCAGGCTCTCGTCCTGGCTCGGAGCGAAGTGACGCTCCTTGTCCCACTGGTCCTCGAGGAAGTCGAAGTGGGAGACGAAGCGGTCGATGAAGCCAGGTGCGTGCTCTTCGTCATACCCAAGTGCCCGGAGAAGCGTGAAGATGCCGAGGCGACGCTTGCGGGCGACGCGCGTACCGGCGGTGACGAACTTGCCGGGCTTGTGCTCGACGTCGAACTCGAGCCACTCACCGCGGTAGGGGTGAACCGTGCCCTTGACGAGCTGGTGCTTGCTGAGGTTACGGAGGCGGAACCGCTCACCCGGCTCGAAGATCACGCCGGGGGAACGCACGAGCTGCGACACGACGACGCGCTCGGTGCCGTTGATCACGAACGTGCCCTTCTCGGTCATCATCGGGAAGTCGCCCATGAAGACGGTCTGCTCTTTGATCTCGCCCGTGTTCCGGTTCATAAAGCGAGCGCGCACGAAGATCGGCGCGGAATAGGTCATGTCCTTCTCTTTGCACTCGGCGACGGTGAACTTCGGCGGCGGGCGCAGGTCCTCGTCGTCGGGGTCGAACTCGAGCTCGAGCTGCAGGGACTCGGAGAAGTCCTTGATCGGCGAGATGTCTCGGAAGGTCTCTGCGAGACCATGGTTCAAGAACCATTCGAAGCTCTCGCGCTGGATCGCGATCAAATCCGGAAGGGCCAGTGGCTCCTCCAGGTTTGCAAACGAATAACGCTCACGGGTGGATGGACGATTGGCCACTACAACTCCTCGTTGGCAAAGGGAGGACGCGCGGCGCGACGAAGCAAGCTGTAAAGAGAGCAGCAGACAGACAGACGCACGGCAACAGACGATCCTATCGTCCGGCACGCCAACAATCAACGCCTCTCCCGCAGGGAGGGCGTCGTACCAGCCATCGGCAAGTTGTCTGCGAACGGTAAGCCTTTCTTGTGCGTCCGTCAAGCATCCTCGACCGCAATTCCGTGCACGGACGCCGGGTCGGAGACGGGTCGGCGCCACGTTCGGGTCACTACGGTGGGGACCATGTTCCGGCCCTGCATCGACCTCCGCGGCGGCGCGGTCGTGCAGATCGTGGGGTCCACGCTGCGTGACGGACCGGACGCTGTCACCACCGAACTGGTCAATTTCGTCAGCGAACGGAGCAGCGCATGGTACGCCGAGCGGTACCGCGCGGACGCCCTCACCGGGGGTCACGTGATCATGCTCGGGCCCGGCAACGAAGACGCCGCCCGAACAGCACTGGCCGCCTGGCCTGGTGGAATGCAGGTCGGCGGGGGGATCACCGGTACGAACGCACCGGAATGGCTCGCCGCGGGCGCCTCACATGTCGTGGTCACCTCATGGCTGTTCGACGGTGCCGCCTTCGTGCCCGACCGGCTCCGCGAGCTCGTCGCCACGATCGGACACGAGCGGCTGGTGCTCGATCTCTCGTGCCGCTGGCTCGACGGTGCGTACCGCGTCGTGACCGACCGGTGGCAGACCTTCACCGACCTCGCCGTGAACCGCGACACCCTCGAACGGCTCGCGGATTCGTGTGCCGAATTCCTCGTCCATGGCGTCGATGTCGAAGGCCGCGCCCAGGGTATCGACCCCGCGCTGGTCGCGCTGTTGGCCGAGTTCTCCCCGATTCCGTCGACCTACGCAGGCGGGGCACGCTCGCTCGACGATCTCCGCCTCGTCCACGAATCGAGCGACGGGCGGGTCGACCTGACCATCGGCTCGGCGCTCGACGTCTTCGGCGGCAGTGGGGTCACCTATGCCGAATGCGTCGCCTTCAACCGCGCCCACGCCCCGGCGCGCTGATGCCCGAGCGGCGAAAGCCGGCCGCACCGTTGGTGCGACCGGCTCCCGATTCGTACTGCAGTTCGTGGTATCAGCGGCCCGAGGCCGCCAGAATCACTTGATCTCGACGCTGGCGCCGGCTTCGGTGAGGGCAGTCTTGGCCTTCTCGGCGTCGTCCTTGTTTGCCTTTTCGAGCACTGCCTTGGGGGCGGAATCGACGAGGTCCTTGGCTTCCTTCAGGCCCAGGCTGGTGAGCTCGCGCACGACCTTGATGACCTGGATCTTCTGGGGGCCGGCCTCGGTGAGGATGACGTCGAACTCGTCCTTCTCCTCTTCGACGGGCGCAGCGGCGGCGCCGCCCCCGGCTGCGGCGACTGCCACGGGGGCAGCGGCGGTGACGCCGAACTTCTCTTCGAACGCGTCGAGGAGCTCCTTGAGCTCGATGACCGTCAGGGCACTGATTGCGTCGAGGATTTCATCCTGCTTCGACATGGGTTTCTCTCTTTCGGGACTTCAGATGTGGGGTGTTTGCGTACTTCGGTGAAACGGCTCAGGCCGCTTCTTGTTGCTCGATGAGGGCCTTGAGGCCGTAAGCGAAGTTGCGAGGCAGGGCCTGCAACAAACCGGCGGTCTTGACGAGCGGGGCCTGCAGCGCGCCAGCGAACTGGGCGAGCAGAACGTCGCGCGAGGGCAGATCGGCGAGTGCTTCGACGTCCTTGGCCGACAGCACGGCCTTGCCGAGCGAGCCGCCCTTGAGGACGAGCAGCGGGTTGGTCTTGGACAGATCGCGCAATGCCTTGGCGGCAGCGGCGACGTCGCCCTGGACGAAGGTGATGCCCGTCGGTCCGACGAGCAGATCCTCCAGACCGTCGATGCCTGCGTCGCGTGCTGCGAAGCGGGCCAGCGTGTTCTTGTACACCTTGTATTCGGCGCCGGACTGACGAAGCGTGACGCGCAATGCGGCCAGTGCTCCGACGCTCAGGCCGCGGTACTCGGTGAGGAACGCTGCATCGGCCGCCTCGAGCTTCTCGCGAATCTCGGTGACGACGTCAACTTTTTCCTGTCGTGGGTTCTCCATGTACACCTCCTCTCGATGTGTCGTGCGGGGCGCTCGCTGTGCAGCGAACGCCGCCCGGCAGCGACACCCGAGCCGATGTGGCGGAGGTGGAGATGGGGGTGGTGTTCACCTCGTCTGGCGGTGGGGCCCGGACGGGACCGACCATTCTCCAGCGGACTGGACCAGATGTCTTCGGCGGAGCAACCGCGGGTTGCGATTGTGTAGCGGCCGTGGAGGCTACCGTGCCCCCACGACCATCGTGCGTCGTGGACTCAGACGACTTCGGGGCGCAGGCGGGCGGTGTCGACCTTGACGCCGGGGCCCTGCGTCGACGAGACGGTGATCTTGCGCAGGTAGCGGCCCTTGGCCGACGCCGGCTTGGCACGCTGCAGCTCGTCGAGCACGGCGCGGAAGTTGGCCTCGAGAGCGTCCGGGGCAAAGCTGACCTTGCCGAGCGGCACGTGGATGTTGCCGTAGCGGTCCGTGCGGTACTCGACCTTGCCGCCTTTGAACTCCTGGACGGCGCGACCGACATCCTGGGTCACGGTGCCGGTCTTGGGGTTCGGCATCAGGCCACGCGGTCCGAGCACGCGGCCGAGGCGACCGACCATGGGCATCAGATCGGGCGTCGCGATGGCGACGTCGAAGTCCATCATGCCCTTTTCGATCTCGGCGGCGAGGTCGTCGGCACCGACGAACTCTGCGCCGGCGTCCCGGGCGGCCTGGGCGGCCTCACCGGCGGCGAAGACGGCAACGCGCACGTCGCGGCCCGTGCCACTCGGCAGGGCGACGGTGCCACGCACCATCTGGTCGGCCTTGCGTGGATCGACACCGAGGCGGACGGCGAACTCGACGGTCTCGTCGAAGTTGGCCGAGGCCACCGACTTCACCATGGCCAGGGCCTCGGTTGGGGTGAACAGTTGCTCGCGGTCGAACTTCTTCGCCGCATCGATGTACTTCTTACCGGACATGATTGTCTCCCTCGGGGTGAACACCGCCGGGCGAGGTCATCCCGGACGAGTGTGGTCTTGTTGTGTAGAACGTGGTGGCGATGGGGCCGGGTCAGCCGACTGAGCCGAGTGGCAGCTTTCAGCCGACCTTGAGCCCCATCGACCGGGCGGTGCCGCGGACCTGCTCCTTGGCCGCTTCGAGGTCATAGGCGTTGAGGTCGGGCATCTTGATCTTGGCGACTTCTTCGATGTCGGACTCGCTGACCGTGCCGACGGTGGTCTTGCCCGGGGTGGTGGAACCCTTGGCGAGGCCAGCCTTCTGACGCAGCAGCACCGGCGTCGGCGGGGTCTTCAGCACGAAGCTGAAGGTGCGATCCTCGAAGACCGTGATCTCGACGGGGATGATGGTGCCGACCTGTGACTCCGTGGCGGCGTTGTACTGCTTGACGAAGTCCATGATGCCGACGCCGTGCGGTCCGAGCGCGGTACCCACGGGCGGGGCCGGGGTGGCCTTGCCTGCGGGGATCTGGATCTTGATGATCGCGGCGACCTTTTTCTTTGCCATTGCAGTACTTCTTTCGAGAGGCCGAGTTGGCTCGGCGACAGGGGGTGGCTCAGGAGCCGGGGATTAGAGCTTGGCGACCTGGCTGAAGTCCATCTCCACCGAGGTCTCACGACCGAAGATGTTGACGAGGACCTTGAGCTTGAGGTGATCGGCGTTGATCTCGGCGATCTGGCCGTTGAAGTCGGCGAAGGGGCCTTCTTTGACCCGCACGCTCTCGCCCACCTCGTAGTCGAGCTTGGGCTTCTTGCGGTTCGAGGTCTCCTGGCCGTCGCCCTTGGCCGACAAGAAGGTCTGCACCTCACGTCGCGAGAGTGGTGTGGGCTTCTGACCCTGGCGGCTCTGGCCGACGAAGCCGGTGACGCCCGGGGTGTTGCGTACGCAATACCAGGACTCGTCGTCCATCGTGCAGCGGACCAGCAAGTAGCCGGGGAACACCTTTTTCTGCACGGTCTGCTTGCGACCGTTCTTGAACTCGACGACCTCTTCCATGGGGATGACGATCTCGAAGATCTTGTCCTCCATGTTCATCGACTGGATGCGCGCCTTGAGGTTTGCGGTGACCTTCTTCTCGTAGCCGGACTGCGAGTGGACCACGTACCAGGAACCGGGCTTGGTCCAGGGATCTTCTTCTTCGGCCTCGGGCTCGACGGCCTCGTCGGTGGCCGCTGCGTCATCAGTGAGGTCGAACGAAGCGTCGACCATGCTGTCGCTGTCCTGTTCGTCGGCGTCCTCGTCGGCACCTTCGTTCACAGGCGTGGCGTCGGCGTCGTCGTTCACGGGCATGTCGTCGCCGGTCTCGATGTGCACGTCACCGTCGGCTTCGGCTTCGGCTACTGCCTCGAGCTCGATCTCTGGTTCGGTGTCTGTGTCGGGGTTCATGGCGATGTCTTCTGCGTTCTGCTCGGCTGCGTCGGGGTCGTGGGTGTCAGGCATGTCAGTTGTTCTGGTAGAGCCAGCCGGACAGCAGACCGAAGAGCGAATCGAGACCACCGACGTAGGCGGTGTAGAGGACCACGGTCACGAGGACGATGATCGACATGCGCTTGACCTCGGGCCATTTCGGCCAGGCCACCTTGCGCATCTCGTCGCGCACCTCGTTGACGTACTGCACCGGACCGACGCGGTCTTCACTGGTCTTGGCCGCCGGGGCCTGGCGCGGCCCGCGAGTGGGCTGACCCTTCTCATCGAGGGCCCCCATCTTGCGAAGCTGACGCTTCTGTTCCCGATTGAGTTCGTCCATTGACATTTACGTGATGCTCCCACGTGGGGTTGGGCAGGGCAGGAGGGAGTCGAACCCCCGACCATCGGTTTTGGAGACCGGCGCTCTACCAGCTGAGCTACTGCCCTCTGAATCAGTGGGTAATCAGGGTACCAAGCCTGGTACCGAGTTCGCCCACCGGCAGAGTGATGGAAATCCGACTAGCGGGTTTCCTTGTGCGGTGTGTGCTTCCGGTCGAATGCGCAGTACTTCTTCATCTCGAGCCGCTCACGGTCGTTGACCTTGGACTTCATCGTGTTGTAGTTGCGACGCTTGCACTCGGTGCATTCGAGGGTGATCTTCACCCGCTTGTCGTTCTTGGGCATGTTGTTCTCTCTTCAAGATGATGTGAGCGGTGCCGGCATCGACTGCCGGCGACCGCCCCATCAGCGGTTGCGAATGTTCTACTTCAAGATCTTGGTGACGCGGCCGGCGCCGACGGTACGACCACCCTCACGGATGGCGAAACGCAGACCCTCGTCCATCGCGATCGGCTTACCCAACTCCACCGTCATCTGCACATTG
>JANXUX010000427.1 GCA_025351965.1 Actinomycetes bacterium
TGTGCCGACGAAGCCGCCGTGTTGATGCGCAACGAGGGACTCGTCGACGGCAACGAAGTCGTCGTCGACAGCGTCGAGATCTGGAAGGTCGGCGGTGACGGGCTGGTCCGAGCCGTACGCGCCTACTTCGAAGCCGACCCAGCCGTGAACGATCCCTATTTCGTGCCCTGAGCCGACCCAGGAGCGATGCACACGTTGGCGTGGATCTCCCTGGTCAACTCGTGGATCGCCTTGACGATCTCGGCCGCCTCCACGTTCGTCGCATAGTCGTGGTTGGCGAGATCGGACGAGATCTGGTCCTCACGCTTGGCAGCGATGAGCAGGATCGCGCCCTGCATCGCGGCGAGACACGACAGGATCAGGTTGAGCAGGATGAAGGGGTACCTGTCGAAGCCGACATTGCGGTTGCCGATCATCCAGCCGGCGAGGAAGACCATCGCGGCGATGACGAACCCCCACGAGCCCATGCCGTTTCTCATCTTGTCCGCCGCACGCTCACCTCGCGAGAGCTCCTCGGGCGGGCGGATGGCCGGATGGCGGAGCTGCTTCTTCGTTGTCCGCGCGGGCTTGGCGTGGGGCTGCACGTGTGGCATGTCGGTCGTCATCTGGGCGACCATAGGGCAGCGAGTCAGCCAGGATGCGCGTCTGGCTGCGGGTGTTCGACCGAGCCGTCGGGTCGCCGCGCGAAACGCTGTGGATCGGCACCGTGGACCGGGCCGTCCTGCGGCCACGGCCATCCGCCGAAACCGGTGAGGCGGTAGTCCTCGAACGCCTGCTCGATCTCGGCACGATCGTTCATTACGAACGGCCCGTACTGAGCCACCGGCTCGGCGATCGGCCGACCCTGGAGCACGAGGCACTCCGCACCCGACGAGCTCGAGAGCTCCAGCGCTGTTGCCGCATCGACGACAGCGCCCGTCGAGGCAACGATGTTGGTCCCATCGATGGTCAGGGAGTCGCCCTCGAAGCAGTAGAGCACGCGCCTGGTTCGTCCAGCTGTGCCGCCGGCATCGTCCACGACGAACCGGGCTCCAACCGTACGTGCCAGATCGCAACCTCTGCGTCGGCGCGTGCCGCCCACGAACTCGGCGGCGGAGCGGCCGCCGTGGCTCCGGCGACCGACCCGGCGATGATGGTGACCTCTGTGCGCGCCCCGGCGATCTCGACGACGTGGCGTGGGATGTGGGTGTCCCAGAACATCTCGACGTGCGGGGCAGCCATCTTGTCTGCCGGAGCCACGGTGCGGGTGCTGCGGAAAACCCGGTACGTCAGCACCGTGGTACATCCGCCAGTTATCGAGACGCCGATCCGTCGTGCCACGACAGGGATCAGGAGACCTTGGCGGCCTTCGGCTTGTCAGCGTTGGGCACGATCTCCATCCGCTCGTGGGCGCCAGGATTGACGGTTGCCCGACTCTTGCGCTTGCTGCGGAACGCAACGGCACCTGCGACCAACGCCGCGACGACGATCGCAATGATCCACGGGGCACGGCTCGTGCGCTGCGAGGGCAGCGTCGGCGCTTTCTTCGACAGCGACTGGGCGAGGTGGCCGGCAGCGGCGACGACACTGGTCGCAGCGTCGATGCCGGCGTCGGCGGCAGTGCGGCCGAGCTCCACGGCCTGGCTACCGAGATCGCTCGCCGCGGAGGCCGCGTCATGGGCAAGGGAGGAAACTGTGTCGGTCAACGTCATACCGACCGAGATACCCCGTCGTTTCGATGGGTAAACGCCGACGGTCAATGGTTGCCGAGCAGGACCTGCAAGATCGGCGTGACGACGTTGGAGACGACTGTGGGCACGTCGAGGGAGGGGACCACAACAGCAACGGGAATGGACGGCACGACCACCGCGGCCGGAACCGTGATCGACGCCAGCACCGTCGACCCGCCTGGCAACGAGGTGGCGGGCGTCGAGATCGGCGACAGTGCCGTGGCGTTGACGGACATGGACGGCGTAGTCAGCCCACCCCCGAGCGGCGGGACCGACACGGTGACAGCAGCCTGGAACGGCGCAACCGGCAGCGTCGCGGCGACGCCGACGTCGATGCCAGTGACGCCCGTATTCAGTTCGATCACGGCGCCACCGTCGTACACGGGCACAGCCACGGTCGCCGCGGCGCCGGTCTGCCCGACGCCGACGTCGACACCAGCGGTGTTGCTGCCCGACGAGGGAGTCCGAACGGTGATCGGCGGCATCGTGCCTCCGGTGACCGTGGTGACGACGGTCGGTAGCGACGTCGCCCCCGTCGCGCCTTCGCCGACCGGGTCGCCGGCGAAAGGGGAGTCGATGCCGTGGAGCGGGAGGCCGTTGGTGCTCGTACCGGTTCCGGTGCCGGTCGGCACGAAGCCACCGTGTACCGGGGCCTCGGCGCCCGGAGTTGGCGCCCCGACATCGGCTTCGGCAGCGCTGGGGAGCTGCTCGCTGATGGCCGTTCGCGGACTCACAGCGGGGCCGCCCACGTTCGTGGCGAGAGCGGGTGCCGCAGCGCCCGAAGACCCTCCTGTCGTCGATGACGACTGATCGCTGACGACCATCGCTGCGGCCGGGACCATCAGAGCCCCGATGACGGCCACCTTGGCGAGCGTCACACCACCGATCGCACCGAGCGACCATCCGCCGGCGGTGGCGATGGGCATGAACCCACCCAGCAAGGCCGCTCCCGTACCGGCTGCGGCGAGCCCAGAACCGAGCATCGGAGCCGGTCCGGTGAGGGTGCGCAGCGATGCGTTGAGGTCACGGAGTTCGTCGACTGAGCAGCTGCACGGCACGCAGTTGCCGAGGTGGCGCTCCACGAGCACCGTGTCGACGTCACCGGAATGACCACGGACGTAGTGGGCGAGCTTCGGCGCGATCTTGGCGCACGCCGGCGACGTGTTGCGAGCCTGATGCTGCGCGAGGTACGCCTCTGCAAACGCTTCCCGGGCCCGGTGGGCGAGCGCGGCGACTGCTCCGGGTCGGCGCCCGAGTTGCTCGGCGACCTCGGATGTCGGACGCTCCTCGACCGCTGTCAACCACAACGTGAGCTGCCAGTCCGCTGACAACGAGGAGAACGCGCTGGCCACGAGACCCTGCTCCGACAGGCGATCCGGGTCTTCGAAGCAGACGCCGTTCTGCTCCATGATCGACGGATCGGTACTGATCGCTCCCCCGCTCCATCGGCGGGACTTACAACTGTTACGGACACACGCCATCAGGTACTGACGGAAGTTCGTTCGTGGTCCGGCACCATTGGCAATGGCGGAAATCACGCCAGCGAACGCCTCGCTGACGACGTCATCGGCGTCCTGGCGAGAGCGCAGGATGTGCCGCGCCACGTTGCGTGCTCCGCTCTCGTGGCGACGGTAGAGCTCCTCGAGCGCCCCGTTGTCGTTGCCGATCCGGCGCGCCTGTTCGACCAAGTCGTCATCGCTCAGCTGAGCAACGAATGGATCTCGTACAGCTGTCCTTGTCGGCATCGGTTTCCCCGCAACGTCTGTGACTTGTCCAACGTACCGCAACGGGCCTCCGCCCGAACAGTACTGAACTGGCAGCGTACCTGACGGAACTCCCTGGAGACCCCGGACGCGAATTCTCTTTCATGAATCGTGAGACAACGGGGGCCGACCCGCCAGGTCGGCCCCCGGGCTCCGCGCAGCTCCCCGGATGGGACAGCAGGAGCGCTGCGCGATCGTGGGCGCCCCGGCTTCACCGGGGCGCAGTGCTCAGGACCCTGCGGCCACCCGCTTGCGTGCGGCGATCGAGCGGGCAAAGGCCCCCCAGCCGAGCGCAGCGGCGCCCGCAAGGCCGATGACGGTGACGCCGATGCCCGTGATCGGCAGCGACTCTCCGCCACCCGAGGCGGGCGATGCGGCAGCCTTGGGAGCCTGGGCAGCGGCGGGAGCCGCCGCGCCGGCAGGCGCGGCCGCAAGAGCTGCGGCCACGTTGTCGGCGGGACGATCGAGGCCGGCGGCGGTCTCGATCTTCGGGGCGACGGCCGAGGAAGCAACTGCTGCCGGCAGGGTTGCCGCCGACGGCACCGGTGCGGCAGTCGGGACTCGCACCGGCTGACCGTTGACCAACGTGTTCAGGAGACCGGCGACCTGGCCGGGGAGGGCATTGACCGTCGCCAACACTGGATCGATGATCGGCTTGGTGATCGGCAGTGCAGTGGTGACGATGCCGCCGACGGTGTCGAGCGCACCGGTGACGGGCGTGAGCGCCCCGACGACGGTGCCGACCGGCAGCGCGCCGAGCGGCAGCGCGTCCGTCGGGAGCGAATCATGGAGCGTACCGATGATCGGATCGCCATTCGCGACGACCGTAGCGATGGCAGCCGGCAATGCGGTCAGCCCAGGCAGCGCCGGAGCGACGGGGAGCGCAGGAGCGGCCGGACCGCCGCCAACACCAGGTGCCGGTGCGGCGGCCGGGAGCAGACCGCCGAGACCCGGCAGACCACCTGCGTCGCCAGTGGGCAGGATCGAGCCGAGGTCAGCGAGGCCGGGAAGCGCCGGCAGTGCCGAGCCGGAGGCGGCTCCACCGCTGGACGGAAGGGCGACAGGAACGTCGGGCAGTGGCAGCGCGCCGACCACCGAGGTGCAGATCTGGCCGACCGGGGTGAGGACGCCACCGATGGCGGTGCAGACCGGCTCATCGGCCGGTCGGACGGGGGCGCCGGCGGAGCTGGTACCGGAGAGCGAACTGAAGAGCAGAACCGCGGACCCCGCCGCAACAGCGGCCTTGCCCATGGCACGAGGTGCATTGCGCATTGAATCTTCTCCCTTGTGGTGCGGGCGTAGTTGCCCATGCCCCTCCACAAGTGGTGGTCGCGTCCACACTGACGGTGATCATATTACATTTAGGTAACAGAGTTCCGGAGATCGAATACGCCTGCAGAGTCAGCCGCAGCCCGGTACGCACTCGCCAGACTGGTCACCGTTTCGTGGGCGTTCAACCCGCTGGGGTTGGGTAGCACCCACAGCTCGCTGTGGGCGAGCCCCTGCGGCTGGCGGCCCACGGTGACATCACGCTGGTCGAACGCCGCCCGGAAGGCCGTCACCCCGAGCATCGCCACCACTGCCGGACGCAAGCGCGCAACATCGGCTGTCAATCGCAACCCGCCCTGACGCAGCTCGGCCCGGGTCAACTCATCCGCTCGTGCCGACGCCGTCGGGACGAGGTTGGTGATGCCGATGCCGGCGGCGAGAACCATCTCACGGTCCTCGACCGACATGCCCGCGCGCGCATCGACCTGCCGGGGCAGGATTCCGGCGAGGTGGAGTGCCGGCCAGAAACGGTTGCCGCCGCGGGCGAAGTGGGCGTTCACCGCAGCGGTCCACAGCCCGGGGTTGATCCCGACGAACAGCAAGCGGATGCGCGCGTCGACGAGATCGTCGACCATTGCGCCGTTGAACTGCTCCAGCTCGGAGCGGCTGAACCGGGGCCGCTCGGCGGCCGTCACGTTGCCCTGCCCGAGCGACGCCGTGGGCGGGTGACATCGAGCCCGAGATCGAGTCCGACGTTACGCATCTGCTGCGCGAAGTAGACCTCATGGTCGTCGATCACGTTGTGGAGGTGCCCGAACATCTCGAAGCTGATTGCTCCAATGAGCTGCGTCCACGCCATGATCCCCTGCCCCAACGCTGCGTCGCTGACCGCGGCGGCCCCGTCAAGCGATCCGTCGAGCGATCCGGCGAGAGCAGTTCGAACCGCGCCGAGTTCGCGTCGCAGCGCCGCCGGCATCGGCCGCTCCGACCAGCTGACCACCCCCCCGGCTGCGGCCCCTACGGCGATGATGTCGAACAGGATGAGCGGGACGCTGGCGGCCGGATCCACGGTGTCCACCGGGGCGCGATAACCCGGAACGGGTGTGCCGAAGATGAGCCCGTACTCGTGCGGCGTGCTGCGGGCCCAGGAACGCACGGCCGCGGAGACCACCAACCAGCGGCGCAGTGATTCGGCGCGGGGAATGGTCTCGTCCGCCGCCCGAGCGGCGGCTCCCACGGCTGCATAGGCGTCCACGATCAGCGCCGTGAGCAGATCGTCGCGACTCGGGAAGTAGCGGTACACCGCCGACGACACCATGCCCACGTCGCGAGCAACGGCTCGCAGCGACAGGGCCGCTGCACCGTCGGCGGCCAGTCGCCGTCGAGCGGCCGCCTTGATCTCCATCGTGACCTCGGCGCGGGCACGGTCGCGTGCCGTGCGTGGCTTGGACTCGACGTGTTGCATGTCGCCACTCTGCACCATTTCGAGAACATTGACAACAAACGAGAGCAGTGCTCTTGACACTGCGTCCGAACAGGCGCAGAGTGGCGATCACGAACGAGAGCACTGCTCTCCGAAATCACCCAGGAGTTGTGATGATGGCCCTTCCCGCACCCAACGACATCGGAACCGACCGCCGGTACCTGGAGCCTGGCTGGTTCACCAGGAACGTGTTCAACCGCCTCGTGCGTCGTCTGACCCGCATGGGTGTCAGCGTCCTCGGATCACGTGAGCTCAGGGTGCAGGGACGCACGTCGGGTGAGTGGCGATCCACTCCCGTCAACCTGCTCACCATCGATGGCGTCCAGTACCTGGTGGCACCGCGCGGGGTCACGCAATGGGTGCGCAACCTCCGCGTGGCCGGCAACGGCGAGCTGCGGGTCGGTCGCCGCACGACCGCGTTCACCGCTGTGGAGTTGCCGACCGAGGTCAAGCCGGAAATCCTGCGCGAGTACCTCCGCCGCTGGAAGGCCGAAGTCGGAGTCTTCTTCGACGGCGTCGATGCCAACGCCAGCGATGATCAGCTGACCTCGATCGCCGCCGGGTACCCGGTCTTCCGGATCGTCCCGTCCGGAGCTGCCGCCACGTCGTGACGCGGACGGTAGATGCGCCGCAGGCTGTTGCGCCGTGCCTCCGCCCGGAACCCGGCCTGTCGTTCGAGTGCCATGTGCCAGATCATGTCGGTGTGCATCGTGAGGCTCCTGTTCGTTCGGGTGAGCGGCACATCAGCGGCCACTTCGCTTCCCCACGATCGAACATATGCACGGTTGCGGACAGTTCAGGTCCGCAACCCTGCAAGGATGTCGGACATCGACACTCCCCTCCGGCTCCTCCAGCTGCTGACCCTGATGTCGTCTCGCGCGACGTGGCGCGGCAACGAGTTGGCCGAGCGGCTCGAGGTCACCGAGCGATCCGTGCGTCGCGACATCACCCGCCTGCGAGCCCTCGGCTACCCCATCGAGTCAGTGACGGGGCCATACG
>JANXUX010000092.1 GCA_025351965.1 Actinomycetes bacterium
CGATCGTGACGAGTCCGGCCGCGCTTCCCGTGGTCTGCGTCGGCGCGATCGTGACGACCGCGGGCGTCGACGAAGTGGTCGTCGTTGCCTTGGTTGTCGGTTTCGCGCTGCTGCTGCACGCGGCGACCCCGAGCGCGGCAATGGAGAACAGGATGATCGGAATACGGCGTGGCACCATGGGCCGACAGCGTAGATGATCAGCGAGGCTGATTGTGCCGCGAGCGCAACGCGCGCTGTGCGTCAGACGAATTCCACACCTTGCGCCAACGGCAGATCGTTGCTGTAGTTCACCGTGTTCGTCGCCCGGCGCATGTACGCCTTCCAGGCGTCGCTGCCGCTCTCGCGCCCGCCACCGGTGGACTTCTCGCCGCCGAACGCGCCACCGATCTCGGCGCCGGATGGACCGATGTTGACGTTGGCGATGCCGCAGTCGCTGCCGTCGGCGGCGAGGAACCGTTCGGCCTCGCGCACGTCGGTGGTGAAGATGCTGCTGGCGAGGCCCTGGGGCACGCCGTTCTGCATCGCCACGGCCTCCTCGAACTCGTCGTAGCGCATCACGTACAGCAGCGGCGCAAACGTCTCGGTCGCGACGATGTCGGTCTGGGCGGGCATGGTCACGATCGCAGGACGGGTGTACGCCGCATCCGGGCCGATGTCGCCGAGCAGGCGCTCGCCGCCGACGATGTGCCGGCCTCCGTCGCCGAGAGCGGTCGCCATGGCTGCAGCCATCTTGTCGTACGCAGCCTGGTGGATCAGCGGGCCGACGAGGGTCGTGGACTCGAGCGGGCTGCCGACGGGCAGGGTGCCGTAGGCCGCGGCGAGACGATCGACGAGTTCGTCGTGGCGGCTGCTGTGCACGATGACCCGGCGCAGCGTGGTGCAGCGCTGACCGGCAGTGCCGGCGGCTGAGAACGTGATGCCGCGCACGGCCAGTTCGGCGTCGGCCGACGGTGCGACGATCGCCGCGTTGTTGCCGCCGAGCTCGAGGATCGAGCGGCCGAAGCGTCCGGCCACGACCGGGCCGACCGTGGCGCCCATCGCCGTCGAGCCGGTGGCGCGGATCAGCGCCACGCCGGCGTGGGCGACGAGCGCAGCGCCGACGGCACCGTCGCCGAGAACGGTCTGGTTGAGGAATGCCGGTGCGCCGGCACGCTCGGCCGCACGGTCGAACAGTGCCTGGCAGGCGATCGAGCTGAGCGAGGTCAGGTCGCTCGGCTTCCAGATGACCGGGTTGCCGCAGACCAGCGACAGGGCGGTGTTCCAACTCCAGACCGCGACAGGGAAGTTGAAGGCGCTGATGACACCGACCGGGCCGATCGCGTGCCAGGTCTCC
Organism: Actinomycetes bacterium; assembly: GCA_025351965.1. Lineage (GTDB taxonomy): Bacteria > Actinomycetota > Acidimicrobiia > Acidimicrobiales > Ilumatobacteraceae > WLMZ01. The sequence continues at coordinate 1,334 of JANXUX010000092.1, forward strand.
ATCAGCCGGTGGCCGGGGCGCTCCGACGACAGCGTGCGGCCACCCATCGTGCGGCTGAGGCCGACGGCGAAGTCGCAGATGTCGATCATCTCCTGGACCTCGCCGAGAGCCTCGCTGTGGATCTTGCCGGCCTCGATGGTGACGAGCAGAGCGAGATCAGCGATGTGCTCGCGCAGCAATGCGGCGAGGTGGCGGACCAGTTCGGCACGACGAGGAGCCGGTGTCGTCCGCCAGACCGCGTAGGCCGCAGTCGCCCGCTCGACGGCGATGTCGACGTCGAGGGCGCCGCCGCCGACCCGACCGAGCGTGGCGCCCGTGATCGGCGAGCGGGCAGTGAGAGTGCCGCTCCCGGAGTCGAGGGCCGGTGAGCCGCAGGCGGCGAGCGCGGCCTGGGTCAGCGCGAAGAGATGATCATTGGTGGGCAGTGCGGTGGTCACGGTGTTCCTCGAGTGTGTGGTGGTTCTAGTCGCTGGCGGAGGCGGGGATGAACAACCGGCTGCCTGCGGATGCTCCGGCGATGGCATCGGCGGCCAGGATCACGGCGGCGCCGGTGTAGGCGGAGCGCTCGCCGGCCGGGAAGCGCTCGAGCGTCGGATAGACGATGCCGGTCGAGTACGCGCCGTCGTCGCAGCGGTGGGCGCGGGTCCAGCGCAGCAGATCGGTGGCGGTCGCAATGTCGCCGATGGCGGCGAAGGACATCGAGCACTCGGCTGTCTCGGACGCAGTCACCCATGGCTCGTCGCTGACGCAACGAATGCCGCGGCCCTCCATCGCAAAGTTCTCCCAGCCGTCGTTCATCCGCGCTTTGGCCTGCTCGCCGACCATCGCACCGGCGAGGACGGGGTAGTACCAGTCCATCGCCCAGCGGGTCTTGGGCTCGAATGCCGTATCGCTGCTGGAACAGATCACTGTGGCGAGACCGTCGGCGGCCTCGGTCCACAGCGGCCGTGGCTCGTTGATCAGTTCGGCGAGCTCGGCGCCGCATCGCAGAGAGTGCATGATGCTGCTGCTGCCGGTGAGCAGCGCGTAGTCCCATGGCCGTGAATCGGGTTCGCAGGCCCACAAGATGGTGCCGTCATGGCGACGCATCCCGAGCACCCAGTCGAGTGCCCGCTCGACCGTCGGCCAGAGGTGGTCGACGAAACCACGGTCCCACGTGCACAGCCAGTGGTGCCACACGCCGGTCGCGATGTAGGCGCACACGTTGGTGTCGAGCTTGATGTCCTCGACGCTGCCGTCGGGCAGGTAGTAGTTGTTCCAGGCCCCCTCGGGGCGCTGCATGTCGACGAGCCACTCGTAGGCCCGTTCGGCGGCGCTGTGCAGGCCGGCGACGTCGAGGGCCATCGCGGTCTCGACGTGGTTCCACGGATCACAGTGCCCGCCGACGAACCAGGGGATCATCCCTGATGGCAGCTGTAGCGACGCGATCGATTCCGCGGTCAGGTGCACTTCCTCGGACGAGATGACCTCGTCGAGGTCGGGCAGCCGACTCATCCGGCCGCCGCGCTGGAGTTGGCCGCAGCGTAGGTCGGCATACCGGATCCCGCGCCCGGGCTCGTGCGCTCGGCAGCGGTGCGTGGGGTCAGTGGCTTGGTGCCGTAGACCGCGAGGCTCTTACCGAGTACGGGGTTGAGCACCCGTTCGGCCAGTCGGATCGACTTCGGTCCCTTGATGATGTCCCACTCGAGGAACTTCTTGTAGGCGTTGACGGCCTTGCTGTCCTCGCGCCGGGGACCGACGGCGCACTTCAGCCACCAGTACGGCGAGTGCAGCGCGTGGGCGTGGTGGCTGCCGGTCACCGTGAGGCCGGCGGTGCGCAGCTTGGCCTTGAGCTCGGTCTCGCTGTAGATGCGGACGTGGCCGCCGACCGACTTCGGGGCGTGGTATTCGTCGCTGAGCATCCAGTTGATCTTCTCGGTCCACTCGGTCGGGACGGTGCCGGCAAAGGTGCCGCCGGGCTTGAGGACCCGGATCATCTCGGCGATCGCGCCGACGTCGTTCTGGATGTGCTCCAGCACCTCGCTGGTGATGACGCGGTCGAACGTGGCGTCCTCGAACGGCAGCCGGGTCGCATCACCCTGGAGCACGCCGACGTAGTTGTCGATCGAGATCTCGCCGGCGTCGACCATGCCACCGAGCGTGGCGCGCGTCGCGGCGACCTCGTCGGGGGCGTAATCGAGCGCGACGACGCGTCCGCCGCGGCGGGCGACCTCGAAGCAGTGCCGACCGAAGCCGGCGCCGACGTCGAGGACGAGGTCACCGGGCTGGAGGCCGAGTTGATCGAAGCGGATGGTCAGCACCGGTCTAGATCCGACCGTTCTTGCGCAACTTGGCCTGGTTCTGCGGCATCGCCAGGACCTCGCGGTACTGGTCGACGGTGAGCTTGGCGCAGTGCGTCCAACTCCACCGCTCGACCACGCGCTGGCGGCCGGCAAGGCCGATGCGGGTGCGCAGCGCTTCGTCGTCGAGCGCCAGACGGATCTGTGCGGCGAGCCCCTCGGCGTCACCGGCCTTGCAGCCGAACACGGTCTCGCCGTCCTTGCCGGTGACCTCGGGCAGCGCGCCGCCGTCGGTGGCCACGAGCGGCGTGGCGGTACACATCGCCTCGATCGCGGGGAGACTGAAACCCTCGTAGAGACTGGGCACGACGGCGACTTCGGCCTCGGCGTAGAGCTCGACGATGCGCTCGTCGGTGACGCCACTGACGAAGTTGATGTACGGGCGCAGGCCGAGCTTGGTGATCAGGTCGTCGCTGTGGCCCGGACGCGGCTTGCCGATGATCGTCAGCGTGACGTCGCGCTCGGTGCGCAGTTTGGCCATCGCCTCGAGCAGATAGGACAGGCCCTTGAGCGCGACATCGGCAGAGGCGGTGGTGATCAACCGACCCGGGACGCGGGTGATGTGCGGCAGCGGCTTGAACAGCTCAGGATCCACGCCCACCGGTACGAGGCGCATCCGGTCCAGGCTGACGCCCATGTCCGTGTTGATGTCCTTGATGCTGTTCTCACTGACGACGACGATGCGCGGCAGACGGCTGGCGACGCGGCCCTGCATCTTCACGAAGCCGTACCAGCGACCGACGCTGCGCCGCTTGCGCCAGTTCGGCGCGTGGCTCATCTCCAGCTCGCGGTCCTTGGTGATCGGATGGTGCAGCGTCACGATCGTCGGGATGATCTTCTCGATCTGGAGGATGCTGTAGCCGAGGCACTGATTGTCGTGGACCAGGTCGAAGTCGTGAGTGCGGGTCTTCAGTTCCTTGTACGCGCGTGCGCTGAATGCCAGCGGCTCGCTGAACGTCCCGGTGAGGTACTGCGCGGTCTCGAGCACGTCCTGCTTGGTCTTGAGCTCCCAGTAGGCGGGCAGCCGGCCCGGGTACTGGTCGTTGAAGATGTCCAGGCTCGGCAGCTTGTGCATCGGCACGCGGTCGTCGAGGATCGGGTACGGCTGGCCGGCGAACACCTCGATCGAGTGGCCGAGATCGGCGAGTGCCTTGGTCAGGTGTCGCGTGTAGACGCCCTGCCCGCCGACGTGGGGTTTGCCCCGGTAGGTGAGGTAGGCGATGCGCAGCGGGCCGTTCGGGTCCACTGCGCCGTGATGCGCAGGACTGGGGCCGGTGGGAACGGACATGGGTCATGACGCTATCCCGCAGGCTTTACCCCCCGGTAGCTGACGGCGACGATTCACGTACATGTCACAAGCGGTCACACGTGTCGTCGCTGGTCAGGGACTGTTCGCCCTCTCAGCCGCGGAGCAGACAGGGATCAATTCCAGGAGACGGTCATCGTCCGTTCCAGGGTCTCACCCGGTTCGAGGCGGGTGAACGAGCCGGGCTCGATGGCGTGGTTGAAACCGTCCGGTGGGCCGCTCTGGGGCTCGACACACGTTGCGTGGTGCAACTCGTCGAAGATCACCCAGTGTGAGCAGTCGCTGGTGACGTGCAGTGTGAGGCCCTCCCAGCGCAACTCGACCGGCTCGAGCATGTCGACGAAGCAGTCGTCCCATGGTCCCTCCGGGGCGGAGATCCGTTCGCCGGTCGGGATGTGCGAGTCGTCGCGCCGGTACATGGTCGCAAAGGACAGCGTCGCCTCGTCCGGCTTGACGAACCACGGGTGCCAACCGACCTGGGCCGGCATGGCCAGGTCGTCGGCGGTCACGCCGAGCCGACACGTGAGGCGGTCCGCGAAGACCTCGATGCGCTGGTGGGCGACGCCGCCGAAGGGCCAGTGGTCGCCGAGGGCCCGGGTCATGGTCACCGAGTGGTCGTCCACATCGCTGACCGACCAGGGCTCCGCGAACACCGTGCCATGGATCGCGTTCGGGGCGTGGTTGATCGGCATCTGATAGGTGCGCCCGTCGAACTCGAACCGACCGTCGCGCACGCGTCCCGCCCACGGCGCCATCGGATAGCTGCCCCACGACATCGGGTCGACGCCCGTGCCGCCCGGTTCGTCCTGGGGCCGGGTGACGAGGAGGTGGTGGCCGTCGACGGTCAGCTGGGCGATGCGACCGCCATCGTCGGGGCTGATGAGGCATCCGGCTCGCCCGGCGCGCAGTTCGATCACCCGTGGAGTCTGCTGTCCGATCGTGCGCCTGCCATCATCGTCGTCATGCGAGGTCTGTTGCAGCGAGTCCGCCAAGCGAGCGTCACGCTCACCGACGCCACCGTGACGGGCGCGATCGGGCCCGGACTGTGCGTGCTGATCGGCGTGACCCACGATGACACCGACGCAACAGCGAAGAAGATGGCCGACAAGATCTGGAACCTGCGCGTGATGGACGACGAGCACGGTGTGATGAACCGGTCCGTCGCCGACACGACACGCTCGGTGCTGATCGTCAGCCAGTTCACGCTGTACGCCGATGCGACGGCGGGTCGCCGCCCGAGCTACATCCGCGCCGCTCGACCGGAACAGGCCGAGCCGCTGATCGAGGTGCTCGTTGCCGAGCTGCGCCGGCTCGGTGCCACGGTCGCGACCGGGCGGTTCCGTACCGACATGCAGGTCGCGCTCGTCAACGACGGCCCGGTCACGGTGATGCTGGAGCTGTGAGGGTCTGCTGGGGATCCGCCGGCACGGATCGAGCGAACCGACGCGGCCGCCAGCCGCTGCGGACGAGCGCGATCACCAAGACACCGAACACGAGTGCGACCCACGGCTTGTCGCCGATGGACACGTACCAGGTGTTGCCCGAGCGCATCGGCAGCTCGCGGGTGATGACCCGCTGCTCGCTGATCGCAGTGCGGTCGTAGACGTCACCGTCGGGCGACACGAACGCCGAGAACCCGGTCGGTGCGGCTTGGGCCACCCAACGTCCGGTCTCGATCGCGCGCAACCGCGATGACGCGACCTGCTGGGTCTGCAGCACCGTCCACGTGTAGCTCGAGCCGTTGGTCGGGTTGATCAGCAGCTGGCCACCGTGGCTGACGCCGTCGCGGGCACGGCCGCCGAAGAACACCTCCCAGGAGATGACGACCGCGATGCGAGTGCCGTCGCCGGTTCCGTCGTCGGTTCCGCTGTCGGGGATGGTCAGGATCGCCGGGTCGGTGCCGGCGATCGCGTTGCGGGGCACGAGGTTGGTCGGCGCGCCGAGGGCCTCGAGCAGCCCACGCAGCGGTACGTACTCGCCGAACGGGACGCGACGGACCTTGTCGTAGCGGTCGGTGTACTGACCATCGGGAGTGACGACCACCTGCGCGTTGGTGAACTGGTCGTCGCCCTTGTCCTCGGTGACGCCGACGAGAAACGTCGCGTGCAGTCGCTCGGCCTCGGCGGCGACTTCGGCGAACTGCGCGCTGCCGGCAAAGGACGCCACGTCGATCACGTTCTCCGGCCAGACCACGACATCGAGGTCGTCCGACGGTTGCAGCGTCCTCGTCGCGACCAGGTGGCGCTGGGTCACGCAGGCCGACCCGGTCAGCGGGCCGTCGTTGTTCGGTGTGCCGTCGGGCGCGCAGTACGACACGTCTGTGGCGTGGGTGCCCTGCGGCCCGCCGCCCTGCACGATTGCGACGCGCAGCGTCTTGCCCGTGGCCGCGCCCGTCGGGGCGAGCGCGGCGAGGACGACGACGGCCACCACGACGCCGAGTGCGATGACCCCGTGGAACGCACCTGCCGCACCGGCACGCATTCGTCGTGCGTACTGGGGCACGAACGGTGACGGCCCGGCGATCGCGAAGCCGACCTGGAACGTGATCCAGGTGAGCAGTACTGCGCCGCCGATGCGCACGACGCCGACCAGCGGGCCGTTGCTCTGGCTGATCGCGAGGCTGGCCAGCGGGACGCCACCGAACGGGAAGCAGAACCGCAGCGCTTCGGCGAGGGTGTGCGCGGCCGGCCGGCCGATGACCCGCCAGCGTCCCGTCGGCGCCACCATTGCGGCGACGCCGTGGAAGCATGCGAACAACGCGGTGGCGAGCAGGTAGCCGGGAGCGGTGAGGAACCACATCCAGACCATGCCGGGCACGAGCCAACCGGCGGCGAACAACCATCCGTACCGGAACCGTCGGCCCCGCTGTGGCGTCTCGCCGAGGGCGGTCTCGAACAGGATGATGCCGAGGAATGCCAACGGCCAGATGCCCCACGGAGGCAGTGACATGGCGACGAGCAGCCCGCCGCCGAGGGCCAGGCCCGCCTTCTTGGTCGGCCGGCGCAGTCGGGGCATAGGCCCGTGACGCTACCCGTCGATCAGGCGGTGATCAGGTCTCGACGAGGGCGAGATGGACGACGATCCGCTCGCGGGTCGAGCCCGGAGGATGACAGGCGAACAGCGTCGCGGTCTTGTCAGCAGTCTGGTCGATGATCGAGATCGCGTCGGGTGTGACGATCTCCAGTGAGGTGACCGAGTAGGTGAACACGCCGTCGGCCGTCGTGAAGATGACCTGGTCGCCGGCGACGAGTTGGTCGACCTTGCGGAATGGCTTGTCGTGGCTGACCCGGTGGCCGGCGACGACGACGTTGCCGACGGCGCCGGGCATCGCAGTGCCCGGCCAGTGACCCGGCCCGCGGTCGAGGGTCGTCAGGCGGATGCCCTCGTACATGTCGGTCTTCAGGCCGATCTTGGGGATCTCGATCGTGCCGAGGTCGATGATCGGTTCTTCGCCACGACTGTCGACCGGAACGGCAACGGGGATGGGCAGCGTGGCCGCCACGGCGGCGACCGTCGACGGCGGAGCGGTCACCGGCACGGCCGTGGTCACCGTCGTCTTGGCGACGTCGGACACGACCGTGGCGGCCGTTGCCCGGGTCTCGACGCCGGTGTCGTCGGTGGCCGGGAGCGTGGTCGCAGGGACCGTCGACTCGGGAGCCTTCTCGACGACGGCTTGGCCGTTGGGGACGATGCTCACTGAGCTCGATGCGCTGCCGCCGTTGTCGCCGCCGCATGCCGCCAGCACCGCCGTGACAGCCACCGCGAGGCAGCCGATCCGAGTTCTCGCGGTCCGCATCGTCCTAGTTTCGCACGGAACGCAGGAGATCGGTCAGCACCCGGGCGGCGGTGTTGGCCTGGTTGATGCACGCCGGGATTCCGATGCCGTGATAGCTCGCCCCGGCGAGCAGCAGTCCTGGCGCCTCGCCGGCAAGGGCCGCCTCGATCGCGGTCACGCGCTCGGCGTGACCTGGACGGTACTGGGGGAAGGCCATCGGCCATCGAGTGATGCGGTGATCGACCGGCGCGAGCGCGAAGCCGAGGTGTCCGCCGACCTCGCCGACCGCGGCAGCGAGCAGTTCGTCGTCTGGCTTGGCGGTCAGGTCGCGGCCGTCGCGGCCGAGCGAGATGCGCAACACGACGAGCGCGTCTCCGGCGCCATCGGTGCCCTGCCAATGGGCCCACTTCGAGCTGCCGAACGACACTGCGGTGACCCACTGCTGGACCGGCTTGGGAACCAGGTAGCCGGAGCAGCGGAGCAGTTCGCTCGGCCAGTCGAGGGTCCGGACGGCGAGGGTGATCATGACGACGCCGGCGTGTTCGAACGTCGCCAGCGATGCCGCAGCAGTCGGCGACAACGTCGCGAGCAACGGCGCGGTCGACCGCGCGGGCGTCGCGAGGATCACGCCGTCGGCTCGGATCGTCGCGCCGTCGGCCGTCGTCACGATCCACGCCTGCCCGGCCCGCTCGATCGAGGCCACTGGTGCCGAGGTGCGCACGTCGGCGCCTGCAGCGTGCAACGCATCGACGAGCGCACCCGTCAGCGCTGTCATGCCGCCGCGGGGCGTCGCGAAGATCGGGCCGGTCGCCGGGTCCTTGGCGGCCTTGGCACGCAACTTTCGTCCGCCGATGAGCAGGCTGCGGTTCGAGCTGGCGAGATCGAAGATCTGCGGCACGCCGACAAGGCTGAACCGGTCGGTGTCGGCTGCATAGATGCTGCCGACGAGCGGATCGACGAGCCGCTCTTGGACCTGGTTGCCGAAGCGCTTGCGGATCAGCCGGCCGACCGAGTCCGCGTCGACCCCTGTCGCCGGAAGGATCGGCTCGAGCGCCGCACGGAGCTTGCCCGGCCAGCTCAGCAGCTTGCTGCGGGCGAGCCTGGCGAGGTCGGTCGGTACACCGAGCATCAAACCTTCGGGGATGGCGTGCATCCCGTTCCACCACACCGCAGCGGACGCAGCAGCGGGCGAGGTGAGCTCGGCAGTGAGGCCGAGTTCGGCGGCGAGCCCGGTCGCGTACGGGACCCGGGTGAGGAACGCGTCCGCCGACTCGTCGAGGCCGTCGATGCCGGCGAACGTGCTCGAGCTGATCTTTCCGCCGAGCCGGTCATCGGCCTCGAGCAGCGTGATGCGCGCCCCGGGCATTTCCTTGGACAATCGGTATGCCGCCGTCAGTCCGGTGATGCCACCGCCGACGACGACGATGTCGATCATGGTGTGGTTGCAGCGTCGGCAGCGATCACACGCCCGGCGAGCGCTGCCATCACGCCGGCATCGTCGTTGACGCACGCCGTCCGGTCGAACTGCAGGCCGAGCTCGTCGGCGAGGTGCTTGGCCTCGATGTCGAGGTCGAACAGCACCTCGAGGTGATCGGCGACGAAACCGCATGCCGAGACGAGCACGCCGTCGGCGTTCTCGCTCGCGCCGAGTTCGTGCAGCACAGCGAGGATGTCGGGCCCGATCCACGGCTCCGGAGTCCGCCCGGCGGACTGCCAGGCAATCGCCCATCGGCTCCACGGCTCGAGCCCGGCTCGCACCGCGACTGCCTCAGCGGTCGACCGCAACTCGGTGGGGTACGGATCGCCGGCATCGATGATGCGCTGGGGCAACGAATGGGCGGTGAACAGCACCTTGGTGTTGGCCGGCATCGCATCGAGCCGGCGGCGCAGGTCCGCGGCGATGAACTCGACGAAGGCCGGCTCGGTCGCCCAACTCTCGATCGACGCCATCGACATCCCCCTGGGCTCGGCGACCGACCGAGCGCGTCCCATGTACTGACCGATCGAGTACGAGCTGAAGTGCGGCGCCAGCACGAGACCGACGAGACGGGTGAAGCCCTGGTCGGCCAACTCGGTCACGGCTGTCTCGATCATCGGAGCGGCGTGCTTCAGCCCGAGTGTCACGAAGTAGGCGCCGGGCGCGAGCTCGTCGAGCGCCGCCTGGAGCGCGTCGCGCTGGGCCTCGGTGCGTTGGGTCAGCGGGGAGATACCGCCGATCGCGTCGTAGCGCCGGGTCAGATCGGCGAGCTGTTCGTCGGTCGGTGGCCGGCCCCGACGGATGTCGGTGTAGTAGGGGAGGATCTCCTCGGACGTACGAGGGGTGCCGTAGGCCATCAGCAGGACAGCGGTGCGGTTCTCGCTCATCGCGACGCCGATCGGTGGGTGGCCGTCTTGTCGTGGACGTAGTGGACGATCTGGCCGAGCACGCCGGGGTCGGTGTTCGGCTGCACGCCGTGGCCGAGGTTGAAGATGTGACCCGGATGATCTCCGTTGTCGGCGAGCACCTCGTCGCACCCGCGTTTGGCGACAGGCCAACCGGCGAGGACGAGGGCGGGGTCGAGGTTGCCCTGCACGACCGTGGTCGCTCCGAGGCGGGTTCGCGCATCCGCGATACGCGTCCGCCAGTCGAGCCCGATGATGCCCGGCCCCGCTGCGTACATCGATTCGAGGATGTGGTCGCACCCGATCCCGAAGTGGATGCCCACTGCGTTCGGGTGGCTGGCGGCGAGCTCGGCGAACACCCGTGCCGAATGCGGTTGGGCGAATCGCTCGTAGTCGCGGCGGCTGAGCGCCCCGGCCCACGAGTCGAACAGCTGGAACGCCGAGGCGCCGGCATCGAGCTGGCTGGCGATGGACGCAATGGCGTGGTCGGCGAGACGGCTCATCAGCTCGTGCCAGGTCACCTCGTCGGTGTGCATCAAGGCCTTGGTGTGCTCGTAGGTGCGACTCGGCCGACCTTCGATCAGGTAGCTGGCCACGGTGAACGGTGCCCCGGCGAAGGCCAGGATCGGGACGCGCAGCTCGCCGGCGAGGATCTTGACGGTCTCGATCACGTATGGCGTGTCGACCTCGGGCTCGAACACACGCACCCGCTGCAGGTCGTGCGGCGTGCGGAACGGATCGGAGGCCACCGGTCCGGTGCCGGGAGCGACATCGATGCCGAATCCGATCGCGTGGGCGGGCACGACGATGTCGCTGTAGAGCACGGCCGCATCGACCCCGTAGCGGCGCACCGGTTGCATCGTGATCTCCGCCGACAGCACCGGATCTTTGATCGCGTGGAGGATGCTGCCCACGCCGCGTACGGCCTTGTACTCCGGCAGGCTGCGCCCGGCCTGGCGCATGAACCAGACCGGAGTGTGGGTCGAGTGTCGCCCGTTGGCCGCGGCGAGGAACGGGTCATCCGACAAGACGGTCATCGCCTGCGAACGCTACCGGCCCACCCCGTCCAGCACCCTGTCCACCCGAGGTCGTCCTGGATGGTGGGCGGCTCGGGCGGTGGACGAAGAACGCCGCCGGCACGAGGCCGACGGCGTTCAGGAGGGCTTGGCTTGCGAGCGCTCAGATGAGCGAAGTCCGGATCAGGGGGCGGGGGTCGCAGCCCGTGCCGGCGTCTTGCGGATCCCGAGGTCGATGGCGAGATCCATGAAAATGTCGGCCATCTCGGCACGGTAGCTCAGCTGGATCTCGCCGGTGTCGTTGGTTCGGCCGAGGAAACTGGTCTCGCCGAGGCGCTCGACACCCGCGGAACGTGCACTGTTGACACGCCCGACAGCGACGGCGAAGAGGTCGGCGTCGTCGATGTCGGTGAGGGCGAGCTCGCTCAACGCAGCGAGGACGACGTGGCGTTCGATCGTTCCGAACACGTTGGAACCGTCTGCGCCGATCAGGCCGATGTTCCGGGCGGTCATCATGACATCCATCTGCGGATCCTTGCTCTTGTGGTGCTCAGCACGGTTGCTGTATCTACGTGAACCACTACCCCTACGGATGTATTTCGTGACACGCGTCGCTCGTTCAAGGAGCGAGTGCCATCAGCCCGACCCACCGGACTGCTCATCCAGGCAGGTTGGATTCGATGTCGGCGATGAGCTTGGCGTCGTCGGGGGCGGTCTGCGGGCCGTAACGGCCGACGATCTCGCCGGCCGGCGAGATCAGGAACTTCTCGAAGTTCCAGCGAATGTCGCCGGCGGTGCCCTCGGCGTCGGCGACCTGGGTCAGGTCGCTGTAGATCGGGTGGCGGCCGTCGCCGTTGACGTCGACCTTCTCGAACATCGGGAACGTCACGCCGTACGTCGTGCTGCAGAACGTCTCGATCTCGGCCGCATTTCCGGGCTCCTGGCCGCCGAACTGGTTGCACGGGAAGCCGAGCACGCTGAAGCCGCGGTCGGCATAGTCCTTCTGGAGCTGCTCGAGGCCGGTGTATTGCGGGGTGAGGCCGCACTTGGAGGCGACATTGACGACGAGGAGCGCCTTGCCCTTGTAATCGTTCAGGCTGGCGTCGGCACCCTGGAGGGTGTGGATGGAATGGTCGAGGACGGTCATGGACAGAGTCTGTCACCGGATCGGCGGATCAGTCCGGCGCCTGTCAGAATCTGGCGATGGCATCAGATCTGTTCTCACTCGCCGGCAAGACAGCGCTCGTCACGGGTGGGAGCAGAGGGATCGGGGCGATGATCGCCCGCGGCCTGCTCGATGCTGGCGCCGCGGTGGTGATCAGCGCACGCAAGGTCAACGAGCTCGCGTCTGCCCAGGAGGAACTGTCTGAGTTCGGCGAGGTGTTCGCCGTTCCGGCCGATGTCAGCACCGTCGCTGGTGTCAAGGCGTTGGCGGCGAACGTGGCCGAACGCTTCCCCTCGCTGAACATCCTCGTCAACAACGCCGGAGCGACCTGGGGCCAGCCGATCGACGAGTTCACCGAGGCCGGCTGGGACCGCACGGTCGACACCAACCTCAAGTCGATCTTCTTCCTGACCCAGGCCCTGCTGCCCAACCTGCGTGTCGCTGCCTCGGCCGATGATCCGGCCCGGGTGATCAATGTCGGCTCGATCGACGGGCTGCACGTGAATCCGATGGACACCTATCCGTACTCCGCGAGCAAGGCCGGCGTGCACCACCTGACCAGGACCCTGGCCCGTCGCCTCGGGCCGGAGTTCATCACGGTCAACGCCATTGCGCCCGGTCCGTTCGAGAGCAAGATGATGGCAGCGACACTCGAGGCATTCGGCGACTCCATCGCCCAGTCGGCACCGCTGCGGCGCATCGGCCGGGCCGACGACATGGCGGGTGTCGCGGTCTACCTCGCCAGCCGTGCCGGCGCCTACGTGACCGGGGCGGTCATCCCCGTCGACGGCGGAATCGCGACCACCTCGTGATCACGCACGGCCGATAGAGTTTTCAGACTTGTTTCGGCCCAGCAAGTGAATGTGGCCACCTCGGACCGGGCCTGAGAGCGCATGACACAACAACATCCCGATCTCGCCGCTGAGCAGGCCTACATCGACCACGCCTACGAGTGCCTGGAGACCAGCCGCACCGATGCGTGGAAGTTGCGCAGCATCCACGAGGGCACCCTCGGTGGAACGGTGCAGGCGCGCTACGAGCGCGACGTGTTCGACGAGACCCTGGTCAACCGGTTGACCCAGCTCGATCTGGGTGATGCGGCCCTCGTGTTCGGCCGTATCGACCGACTCGCGGACCCCTTGATCGAGAGTCCCGACGCGTTCGAGAGCTTCCACATCGGCCGTCTGGCCGTCGCCGACTCCAATCGCGAACCGGTCGTCGTCGACTGGCGGGCGCCGGTCGCCGAGCCGTTCTACCGGGCCACCGGTCGTGAGCCGATGGGGCTCGCCCGCCGCCGCCACTTCGCCGTCCAGGGTCGTCGGCTGCTGGGTGTCGAGGACGAGTTGTTCGGCGAAGGACACCTCGGCGTCGGTGACGACGACGGTCTCGCTGCGAGCCAGCCCGGCGCCGGACTGCGCGGCTACAGCACGCTGCTGTCGGTGCTCGAGCGTGGCCGTACCGGTCAGCTCGGCGACATCGTCGCCACCATCCAGGGCGAGCAGGACGAGATCATCCGTTCGCCACAGGCCGGCGTGCTCGTCGTCCAGGGCGGCCCCGGCACCGGCAAGACCGTCGTTGCGTTGCATCGTGCCGCGTATCTGCTCTACACATATCGCTTCCCGCTCGAGGACCAGGGCGTGCTCGTCATCGGCCCGAACCGGGTTTTCCTGCGCTACATCGAGCGCGTGCTGCCGTCACTCGGCGAGGCCGGCATCGAGCAGGTCGTGCTCGCCGACCTCGTCCACGACGTCACGTGGGGCGGCATCGATTCCCCTCTCGCGGCACGCACCAAGGGCGATCTGCGGATGTCCCTCGTCGTCGACAAGGCCGTGACCGATCGCGAGCGCCCCCTGCGCGAGGACCTCGTCGTCGGGTTCCGCACCGGGTACCTGCGCCTGACGGCGTCCGAGTCGCAGCGCATCGTGCGCACCGCGCAGCGCCGCTTCCGCCGGCACAACTCCGGCCGGCGCTGGGTCGAGGGTGAGATCTGGCAGTCGATGGCGAACACCTGGCGCGAGGGCGACATGTCGGCGGCGACCGTCAAGGACGGCATCCGCCAGATGCCCGAGGTACGGCTCGCGATGGAGCGGATGTGGCCGGTGCTGACACCCGCCGACCTGCTCCACGACCTGTTCGGGTCGAAGGCGCTGCTCAAGCTCGCCGCGTCCAAGCACCTGTCCGAGGACGAGTACCTGTCGCTGTACCGGCCCCGCGCCGACGACGTCGAGAGCATTCGCTGGAGTGACTCCGACATCGCCCTGCTCGACGAAGCACGCAGTTACCTCGGCGTGCGACCGCTCAAGGCGGGCGGCGGCGAGGAAGCCGACGAGATCCGCACGTACGGTCACATCGTGATCGACGAGGTCCAGGACCTGACGCCCATGCAGTTGCGGATGGCATCTCGGCGGTCGCTGAACGGATCGATGACCGTGGTCGGCGACATCGCCCAGGCCACCGGCCCGCTCGCCCCGAACGGCTGGGAGGACATCGTCACCCATCTCCCGGATCGCAAGGGCAGCCGGATCATCGGCCTCAGTGTCGGCTATCGCATCCCTGCCCAGATCATGGAGGTCGCCAACAAGGTGATGATGGCCGCAACGCCGTCGCTGCGCCCGCCGACCGCCGTGCGCGAGGGTGAGGACAAGCCGGATTTCATCCAGGTCGATGACCGCGCCGCGCTGCCCGCTGCCGTTGCCGCCGAGACGGCCCGGCTCGTCGCCGAGATCGCCGACGGCAACATCGCTGTCGTGGCAGCGGACCCGATGGTCGAGGAGCTGTCCGCAGCCCTCACCGCAGCCGGCATCACGCACGGCCGGGCGACACGCACGGCGCTCGACACCGGTGTCACCGTGGTGCCGGTCAGCGTTGTCAAGGGTCTCGAGCTCGACGGTGTGATCGTCGTCGAGCCGGCGGCGATCGTGGCCGACGAGCAACAGGGGCTACGCGCGCTCTACGTCGCGCTGACCCGCAGCACGCGGCGGTTGAGCATCGTGCACGCGTTGGCGCTGCCCGACGCGATGCTCTGACCCCGCAGGAACGCTCGCGTCACGATCGTTGCGGTTATTCCGGGTGCTTGGCGAGGTAGGCGTCCGAGAGGGCCGTGAGGTTGCGGAAACACTTGTCGGCGTCGGCCGGACGGTTGAACTGCTCGGCGCGCTGGCAGAGCGCGATCATCCCGTCGAACGTCAGCACCACGACACCGTCGACTGCAGCGATCTGCGGGCGCACCGCGTCCCAGAGGTCGTTGACGAGCGTGATCTGCTCGCCCTTTTTCTTGTTCTCGCCGATCGCGTCGGACAGCTTGGCGACTGCGCCGAGCATCCGACGCAGGAGCTGCGACGGCGTTCCGGTCGGCACAGTGGTCGTAGTCGTCTCGGCCGGCGCGCTCGTGACTGACGGGTCGATCGTGGTCTTTGCGCAACCTGTCGCCCCGATGCCGAGGCCGAGACAGGTGACGAGTGCGAGCGCGGCAATACCGACGGTGCGGGAGTGGTTCACGGTGAGCGATTCGGGTCGACGGTGCCGTGGGCTCAGGCGGTGACGAGGATGCGCGCGCTGGCGAAGGCTCCGACGCCGACATGGCTGCCGGCGACCTCGACGGTCATCGTGCCGTCGGGCGAACTGGCTGTGACCGTGCCGGCGCGGCCGGGCAGCAGCGACGCGCCCTCGAGGAAGTCGAGCAGACCCGGGGTGAACTCGAGCTCTTCGGGGATGCGGCTGACGGTGAAGCTGTCGCCGACGAGGAGGTCGACGAGTCGTCGCGAATCAGGAGCTTCGTAGTGGCTGCCCGGGATCGGGTTGCCGTGCGGGCAGGTGGTCGGGCTGCCGAGCAGGTGGTCCATCGCGACTTCGACCTTGGTGCTCATCACGTGTTCCCAGCGGCCGGCCTCGTGATGGGCTTCGGCCCACGACAGGCCGAGCACGTCGGTGAGGAAGCGCTCGGCGAGGCGGTGCCGGCGGACGACCTGCTGAGCCAGTGATGCACCGGTCGTGGTCAGGCGGATTGTGTTGCGATCGACCGTGATCAGCTTCTCCGTCTCGAGCCGGCGGATCATCTCCGACACGGCGGGGCGACTGACCCCGAGTCGCTCGACGATGCGCGCCTGGATCACGTCGACATCGTCTTCCTGCAGCTCGAAGATGCACTCGCAATACTCTTCGAACGCTGGATGGTGCTCACCCGAGACCGGCATGGCCCAACCATACCCCTGTTTCAGATGGCGCGCTCGACGAGAGGACGTGCGTCACCCCGGGCAGTGGAGCCCCGTCGGTGGAGGTCGCCGACTCGGTGTCAGGTGCGTCGTTTGCGGAGCTGGATCAGCCACTCCTCGGACTTGCGCAAGCGCCGTTCGAGCTGGTCGGTCGTGGCGTTCGACACGGCGATGAACCCGCCGAGCCGGTTCATCTCGCCGTTCACGCGGGCGTGACCCCAGCCGGTCGTGTCGACCAGGCGCTTGGCGAGCTCGGCGTTCTTTTCGCGCAGCTCGTCCTTGATCTCGAACACGCTCCGGCCGTCGTCGTGGCGCCAGCCGGCATCGGTCGGGATGTCGGCGAGGTCGAGATCCAGCGACGGATCGTCGTCGAACGTGGGCTCGGGTAGATCTGGTTCGTCGACGCCGAACTCGAACGGTACGGCGACGCCGGTGGGGGAGATGGCATGGATCTGCATCCCGGTCGCGACGGCGGAGAGCACACTGAACAACGACAGCTGCTCGGGGCCGAGTGCCTCGGCCGGGATCTCGTCGAACGCGCCGTCCTGCTCGTCGATGCAGGTCAGCTCGTCACCCGCCTCGAACCGGCGCAGGACGTGCCGGCGCGACTCCATGATCTGGAACGCATGGGTGCGCAGACGGGGATCGTCGGGGAGATAGACGAAGGCCTGCTGGGAGGTGCGCCCGGCCTGCCAACGCACGAACCGGCCAACGGCCTGGCGGAAGAACAGCTCGGTCGACACCGTGCTCGCATAGACGCCGACGCGCAGCCGTGGGATGTCGACGCCCTCGGAGACCATTCGCACCGCCACCAGCCACGGTGCGTCGGAGTCGGCGAATGCTGTGATCTTCTTCGACGCCCCCGGATCGTCGCTGACGACGACGTCGGCCGGCGTGGCGAACCGGGTCCGGATCAGCCGGGCGATCGCTGCGGCATGCTCCTGATCCATCGCGATCACGAGCCCGCCGGCCTGGGGATGGCTCTCGCGGATGTGCATCAGTCGTTCGTGGCCCTGTTCGAGTACGTGTGGCAGCCACTCGCCCTCCAGGCTCAACGCAGCGCGGAGACGGTGCCCGACCTGGTCCCGGTTGAGCTCGTCCTGGAACGACGCGGAGAGCACCGAACCGTCGGGCGCGCTCCACTCCATGTTGCCGTCGACGCGAGGGAAGTACACCGGGCGCACGACGCCACCGTCGCGGAGCGCGTCGCCGTAGCCGTATTCGTAGTCGGCGAAGGCCTGGCCGTCGTCGTAGCGAACGAACGGGATCGCCGCCGTGTCGCTGCGGAACGGTGTGCCGGACAGGCACAGCCGGCGGTGTGCGGTGGAGAACGCAAGGCGAACCGCATCGCCCCAAGCTTTCTCGTCGCCTGCATGGTGCAGCTCGTCGAGGATCACGAACGAGTCGTGGCAGAGGCCCTTGAGCACGTTCGCGGTGTTGCCGGTGGCCACCTGCTGGAACGTGGTCACGATGCCGTGCACGTCCTTGGCGATGCCGCCGGCCGTCGTCCATTGCGGGTCGAGTTCGAGTCCGAGGCGGTGCGCAGCCAGGCTCCACTGGACCTTGAGATGGCTCGTCGGGGCCACCACCACGAGGCGCCTGCGCTCGGCCGCGAGCGCCCAGCGCGCACAGGCCAGGGCGAAGGTGGTCTTGCCTGCGCCCGGGGTCGCGACGGCGAGGAAGTTGGCGTTGTCGCCCTCGAGGGCGGTGAACTTGTCGAAGGCGGCGCGCTGCCAGGGTCGGAGTCGGAGCGCGGTCATGGGGGTCCGAGTGTGTCGGTGCGGCACGACCGTCACAACGCCTCGACGGGCAGGGGCGTTGCCGTGCAGGTCACATCTGCCGACGCTGAATAAAGAAAGCGGATGCTTGCATAAGTCGCGGATCTGGAACAGGATGGACGGCATGACAGATGCACTCCCGATGACGACGAGCGCGGTCGTCGGCCGCGAAGACGAGATCGCGATCGGCTCGATGACGATGGTCAAGGTCGATGGTCGCCGGCTCGTGCTGATCCGCACCTCGACCGGGTACCACGCGTTGGACAACGCCTGCCCGCACGAGGGCTACGGCCTGGTCCAAGGCGCGCTCGACGGTGAGTTGCTCACCTGCGAATGGCACAACTGGAAGTTCGATGTGCGTGACGGTTCGTGCGTGCTCGGCGAGGAGGCTGTCACAGCGCACGAGGTGTCGGTCGTGGACGGCGACATCATCGTCAGCGTCGTCCGTCCCGACCCCGCGCAGGTCCGTGCAGCGACGGCGGCAAGTCTCGACCGGGGCATCGATGCCCAGTACAACGGCCAGATCGCCCGGGACAGCCTGCGCCTGCTGCGTGCTGGTGCCTCGCCACTCGACATCATCTGGCAGGCGCTGCGCCGGACCACGCCGCGCACCGAGTACGGCTGGACGCACGCAATGGCGATGACCACCGACTGCATCGCTGCGCTCGAGGGCCTCGACGGAGACGATCGCCTGGTGCCCGTCGCGCAGGCGGTGTCGGCGATGGCCGAGTCCGAGCTACGCCGGCCCGAACGCCCTCGACCGGCATCCGTGACACCACCGGCGTCCGGTGCATTCGAGCAGTATCGATCGCTGGTGGAGTCGGAGCAGGCCGATGGTGCCGACGCGCTCCTGACGGGCGCACTGCTCGACGGGCTCACCCGGGACGAGGCTGCGCGATGGCTGCTCCAGGCCGTGTGCGATCACCACCTCGACTTCGGCCACGGAGCGATCTACGTCCAGAAGGCGTTCGAGATGCTCGACGCACTCGGATGGGAACGTGCTGCGGACCTGCTGCCGCACGTGTCGTACATGCACGTCCTCGCGACACGCGAGGACAAGCTGCCCTACATGCGCCCGTTCCTGCGGGCAGTGGTCGATGCGGGCATCGTGGACCGTTGGACCGACGTGGCGGACCCGGCTTGGTCGGGTCGTGACGCGCTGGTTCGCGTGCTGCTCGGGACCGATCCGGTTGCCGGAGTGACTGCGTCGCGTGTGGCTCTCGGGGAGGGCGCCGGCATCGTCGGCGTCCTCGACGCGGTCTCCGTTGCGGCCAGTGAGCGGATGATCCGCCACGACGTCGAGCACGAGCGCCATCCCGATGTGTCCGGCTACGGATGGCTGGACATCACCCACTCGCTGACGTACGTGAATGCCGCCCGCTGGGCGTGGCACACCGCTCCGAGCGCCGACACGGCACGCCTGGCGATGTTCACCGTGTTCCACGTGATCGACGGTGGGCGTGCCGCAGCCCCGGTGATCGAGCCGATCGAAGCCGTCATCGGCCGCTCGCCCGGTGGCGTCCCGCTCGCAGCTGCACTGGCGACCAACGATCCCGACGCCGCCGTCGCCGCGGCGATGACCGAGCCGGTCGACGATGTCGGCGAGGCACTCGTTCGCGCATCGCTCGACGACCGGTCCGGTGCGTTGATCGTCGTCGCCCACCACGTCAAGACGGTCCGCGCCGCGATCCGCGAGGCCGAGCACACCGGGTCGCAACTGCCGCTCGCCGCCGCCGCCCGATTCCTGGCTGCCCCGGCCCGCCAGCGCTTCGTCGCCCAAGCGGTCCAGCGTGCCCGCCACCTGCTCACCACAGGCGCGCCGCCACCACGTTGATGGTCGAGGAATCACTCGCGCACCCCCTGGGTAGGGTGCTCTTATGGCCGATCACGAGGTGCTGCAGCGCTTTTCGCCAGCCGTGCGCGCCTGGTTCTCGACATCGTTCCCGGCACCCACGCCGGCCCAGGTCCAGGGCTGGCCACCGATCACGAGCGGCCGACACACGCTCATCTGCGCGCCGACCGGGAGCGGCAAGACGCTGACGGCGTTCTTGTCCTCCATCGACACGCTGACGACCACACCCCTGCCCGAGAAAATGCAGCGCACCCGGGTGCTGTACATCTCGCCGCTGCGCGCCCTCGCGTTCGATGTCGAGAAGAACCTGCGCGCTCCGCTGATGGGCATCCAACTCGCGGCCGAACGTCTGGGTGAACCGTTCGTCGAGCCCGTCGTCGCGATGCGCACCGGAGACACGAGCGCGAAGGACCGTCAGGCACTGATCCGCCGTCCGCCGGACCTGCTCATCACGACGCCGGAGAGCCTCTACCTGATGCTCACCTCGTCGGCAGCCGCCACCCTCGTCGGGGTCGAGACCGTGATCATCGACGAGATCCACGCAATGGCGACCACCAAACGGGGTGCGCACCTGATGATGTCGCTCGAACGGCTGGAGGAGGTGACGGCCAAGCCGCCGCAGCGGATCGGGCTGTCGGCCACCCAGCGGCCGCTCGAGGAGGTCGCCCGGTTCCTCGGTGGGTTCGTCGAGCCGGGCACCCCGCGCCCGGTGGCCATCGTCGACGCCGGCATCCGCAAACAGCTCGAGGTCGAGGTCATCGTCCCGGTCGAGGACATGGGCGAGATGGGCAAGCCTGTCGACGGCCTACGGCCGGGGCCGGCCAGCGCAGCGATGGGTCCACAGAAGTCCAGTATCTGGCCGAGCATCTATCCGCGCATCCTCGAACTGGTGCTCGCCCACCGCAGCACCATCATCTTCTGCAACGCCCGCCGCCAGGCAGAGCGACTCGCTGCGAAGCTGAACGAGGCAGCCGAGGCTGCCGGCATCGGAGTCGATCCCGACACCGGGTTGCTCACCGAGGACCTCGTCCGCGCCCATCACGGCTCGCTCGCGCGCGAGCAGCGGATCATCATCGAGGACCAGCTCAAACGTGGTGTACTGCGCGGCATCGTCGCGACGAGCAGTCTCGAGCTGGGCATCGACATGGGCGCGGTCGATCTCGTCATCCAGGTCGAGTCCCCGGGCTCGGTGAGCCGCGGTCTGCAACGAATCGGTCGTGCGGGGCACCAGGTCGGCGAGCCGAGCCGGGGCAAGCTGTTCCCCAAGCATCGCGGCGACCTGCTCGAGGCAGCGGTCGTGACCCGACGGATGATCGACGGCCAGATCGAGGCAACCCGCTACTTGCGCAATCCACTCGATGTGCTCGCCCAACAGATCGTCGCCTACGCCGCGGCTGCGGATGGCGACGTCCCACTGGACTCCGTCACCGCAATGGTGCGCCGGTGCGCCTGCTTCGCCGACATCTCCGACGAACTGCTCCACAACACCCTCGACCTGCTCGCCGGGCGGTACCCGAGCGAGGAGTTCAACGAGCTCCGCCCGCGCATCGTGTGGGACCGGATCAACAACACCATCCGCGCCCGCGACGGGTCCCGGCGCCTCGCCGTCACCAGCGGCGGCACCATCCCCGACCGTGGCCTGTTCGGGGTGTTCCTGCCCGACGGCACCCGCGTCGGGGAGCTCGACGAGGAGATGGTCTACGAATCGCGGCCGGGCGAGACGTTCCTACTCGGCGCATCGACCTGGCGGATCGAGGACATCACCTTCGAGCGGGTGATCGTCACGCCGGCGCCGGGACAGCCGGGCAAGATGCCGTTCTGGCGCGGCGACCGCCCGGGTCGCCCGCTCGAGTTGGGCCGGGCCCTCGGAGCGTTCAACCGCGAGATCCGGGCGATGTCCGACGGCGACGCTGCCGGGCGATTGGTCACCGAGTACCGGCTCGACCCGTTCGCAGCCAACAACGTCGTGATGTACCTCGCCGAGCAGGCCGAGGCGACCGGCGTCGTCCCGGACGATCGCACCGTCGTGGTCGAGCGATTCCGCGATGAGATCGGTGACTGGCGGGTCTGCATCCTCAGCCCCTTCGGCACACCGGTGCATGCGCCATGGGCGATGGCGATCGAGCGTCGATTGGTCGACCGCTACGACATGGCCGTGGAGACGATGTGGGGCGACGACGGCATCGTCATCCGCCTCCCGGAGGCCGCCGACGAGCTGCCACTCGACGAGCTGATGATCGACCCCGAGGACATCGACGAGCTGATCATGTCCACCTTGCCGCAGACCTCGCTGTTCTCGGCGAGGTTCCGCGAGTGCGCCGCCCGGGCGCTGCTGCTTCCCCGACGGCGTCCCGATCGGCGTACGCCGCTGTGGCAGCAGCGCCAGCGCGCCGCAGACCTGCTTGCCGTCGCGGCCAAGTACCCGAGCTTCCCGATCCTGCTCGAGACCAGCCGGGAGTGCCTGCAGGACGTGTTCGACGTGCCGGCGCTGCGCGAGGTCCTCGGCCAGTTGCGCAGCCGAGCCGTGCGGATGGTCAGCGTCGACACCCAGAAGGCGTCCCCGTTCGCCTCCAGTCTGTTGTTCAACTGGATCGCGGCCTACATGTACGAAGGCGACGCCCCGCTCGCCGAGCGCCGGGCCGCCGCGTTGGCGCTCGACCGCGATCTGCTGCGCGACCTGCTCGGTGCCGAGGAATTGCGCGAGCTGCTCGACGCCGGGGTGCTCGCCGATCTGGAGCTGGAGCTGCAGTGCCTGGCTGACGGTCGGCGGGCGCGATCGGCCGACGAGCTGCACGACGTCTTCCGCCGGGTCGGGGACCTCACTGCTGCCGAGGCCGATCTGCGCAGCGAAGGTGACGCCGGCCCGTGGCTGGCCGAGCTGGTCCGTGAGCGGCGGGTGATCGAGATCGGGGTCGGCGAGGAGCCGCGGTTCATCGCGTCCGAGGACGCCGCTCGCTACCGAGATGCGCTCGGCAGTTCGCTCCCGATGGGTCTGCCGATGGCGTTCACCGACCCCGTCGCGAGGCCGCTCGAGGAGCTGCTCCGCCGCTACGCACGCACCCACGGGCCGTTCTTGGCCGTCGACCCGGCGCGTCGGTTCGGGCTGCCGATCGAGCGGGTCGCCGGCGCCCTCGGCGCGCTCGAGGCCGAGGACCGCATCGTGCTCGGTGAGTTCCGCCCCGACGGCGTGGCGAGAGAGTGGTGCGACACCGAGATCCTCCGTCAGCTCCGTCGGCGCTCGCTGGCATCGCTGCGCCGCGAGGTCGAGCCCGTCGAGCCCGATGCGTTGGCCCGGTTCCTCACCCTCTGGCACGGCATTCCCGGCGAACGGCGCGGGCTCGAGGCGCTCGTGGAGACGCTCGGGGTGTTGCAGGGCGCTGCGCTGGTGGCCTCCTCGCTCGAGACCGAGGTGCTGCCCATCCGCGTCCGTGGCTACCGACCGACCGACCTCGACGAGCTCTGTACGAGTGGTGAGGTCGTCTGGATCGGAGCGGGCTCGATTGGTTCCGGTGACGGTCGGATCCGGCTCTACTTCGTCGACCAGCTGCCGTTGCTCGCCAATGCGCTCGAACCGTCCGAGCCGCCGACCGGCGCGCTGCACGACGCGATCCGGACGCTGCTGACCGAGCGCGGGGCCAGCTTCTGGGGCCAGATCCGCGCCGCCGACCCCAGCGCCACCGACGTGGAAGTACTGACGGCCCTCTGGGATCTGGTCTGGGCCGGGGAGATCACCAACGACTCGCTGGCGCCGCTGCGGGCGGTCATCAGCGGTGGCACGAAGCGGTCGGCACCGTCCAAGACACGCGGACGCCCGCGGCCGGGACGGTTGTCCCGGCTCGGCCCACCGGCCGGCGCGGGTCGCTGGAGCCTGGTCGCTCCACTCTTGCTGCCTCGACCGACACCCACCGCGATCGCCCATGCCAGCGCGTTGCAACTGTTGGAGCGTCATGGCGTGTTGACCCGTGAAGCCGTCGCTGCCGAAGGGGTCGTCGGCGGGTTCAGTGCCGTCTACGGCGTGCTCAAGGTGTTGGAGGAACGCGGCCAGGTCCGACGCGGCTACTTCGTCAGTGGGCTCGGCGCCGCCCAGTTCAGCCTGCCCGGTGCAGTCGATCGCCTACGCAGCCTGCGCGAGGCACCCGACGCGCTGCATCCCGAGAGCGCCCCGCAACCCATCGTGCTCGCCGCCACCGACCCCGCCCAGCCCTACGGCGCAACCCTGCCGTGGCCCGACCACGCCGGGCGTCCGGCGCGATCCGGCGGAGCGATGGTCGTGCTCTGCGGCGGGCAGGCGCTGGCGTGGTTCGACCGGCGTAGCCACCATCTGCTGATGTTCCCCGCCGGGGTGAACGACCACGGTTGGGCAGAGGCGATGGCGACGCTGATCAAGGACGGACGGGTCCGCTCGCTCGAGGTCCGCAAGATCGACGGGGAGCCCGCCGGTGCGTCCGGCCCGGTCGTCGAGCAGCTCAAGCGAGTCGGGTTCGTCGACGGATATCGAGGCCTCACGCTGCGCCAATGAGCGGGATCGTCGTGGCCGGGTGCTGGTCCCTGAGGCGCGTGCGTTGGTGAAATTCAGGTGGTGCGTACCTGGCTAATGTCAGCCACATGCTCGTCGCACTCCCCGTCGTGTTGTCGCTGGTGGTCGTCGTTGTCGTTGTCATGGTGCTCCGCAAGAGCGGCGCCTTCGGCCCGTCCAAGGCCCAACGCGCCCTGGCCCAGCAACTCGTCACCAGCGGTGAAAAGGCGCGGGCGATGGTGTTGTCGGTCCAGCCGACCGGCACGGTCGTCAACAACGTGAACATCCAATGTGTGCTCACCTTCCAGATTCAGCCACTACGCGGCGGTCAGCCGTTCCAGGGACAGAAGACGAGCTTGATCTCCCAAGCCGCGTTGCCCCGGATCGGCGATGTCTGGCCGTGCTGGTTCGACCCGCGCGACCCGACACAGTTCGCGGTTGGTCAGCCGACTGCGATCACCCCGGAGCAGATCGCGCTCTACCACGAGTTCGGGATCCCGCATCCGTGCGACATGCAGCAGCAGGGCTTCGGACAGCAGCCGGGCTTTGCGGGGCAACAGCCGGGGTATCCGCAGCCGGGGTATCCGCCCCAATCGGGCCCTGGAGCGCAGGGATTCCAGCAGCCCCCGCCGGCGTACGGGCCCTGAGCCTGCTCGGCTCACCGGCCACCACGTTGCGGATCGGGCGAGCGGCGGGCAGCCTGATCCGGTGACCGATCAGCCGGGCGGGCCCGAACATCGCGATGCCGCGCCCGTCGACGGCGAGTACGACGATGATGACGCCGGGGACCGCATCGTCCTGCGCTCGAGCGCGGCCTCTTGGGTGTGGGTCCTGATCGGCAGCCTCGTGTTCGCCACGTTCGGTGGTGGCATGGCGTTCGGCGAACGGACCGGGGCTGTCGCCAAGGGCATTGGTTGGGCGCTGATCGCGCTGTTCGGCTTCTGCGCGTTCACGGCACTGCGCCAGGTCGTGGCCCCCGGATCACTCCTCGTCAGCCGGACGTCCATCGACATCGTGGGTCCACGCCGCCACACCTCGTTCGCTGTCGCGGACTGCGGGCCGTTCCTGGTCTGGCGCAATCCGTCGCGCGGCACGACGATGGTGGTCTTCGACTACGCCCAGGACGGCGAGACGGAGCTGGCCCGTCAGAATAGGGCTCTGATGGGTGGTTCCCGGTCGCTGCCGGGCAACTACGGCGTGTCTGCGCCGGATCTGGCTGCTCTGCTCAACGACGTCCGCAATGCGAGTCGGCTCAGCACCTTGGTCGCCGACGACGATCGGTCTGACGGGCTCGGCAGCTCGATCCGGATCGGTGAGCCACCGTTGGAGACCGACCCGGATCCGGACTGATCCCGCGCCCGGATCGGGAGGGATGGCGAGCGGTGACGGTGCAGGTTCCTGGGTGCCGGTGTGTCAGCGGTCGGAGCGGCCGATGGCGCGTAGGCCGGCCCAGGCCAGGTCACTGATCTGGCGGGCAACGACGCTGGGGTCGAACTGGTCGCCGTTGTCGACGAGCCGGCGACTGACACCTTCGGCGAGGCCGACCAGGCCATGAGCCAGGGTCCGCTGATGCTCGGCATCGATGTCGGCCGCGATCAGCGGCTTGATCGCCTCGGCGACCTGGGCGGTCACCTTGCGGACGGCGTCGTTGAACTCTTCGTCGCGGCGCGCTCCGCTGCCGAACAGGAGGAGAAACGCATCGTGGTCGTCGGACACCCAGCGGAAGTAGGCGGTGAACCCGAGCTCGGTCTGGTGCTTTCCGTCGGTCGCGCCTGCGGTGGCCTTGGAGATCGACGTCAGTAGCCGTGCCCCGACCTCGTCCAGCAGGGCGAGGTACAGCTCGCGCTTGGAGTCGAAGTGTTGGTAGACCACCGGCTTGGTGACACCGGCAGCATCGGCGACATCGTTCATCGAGGCGCCGTGATAGCCCTGACGGGCGAATACCTGCAGGGCGACATCGAGCAACTGCTCACGTCGTGCGGATGCTGACAGGCGGATCGACATAACCTAGCTCAGGGTAATGACCGCCGTCTCGATCCGCACAGCAGTTGCCGCAGCCCAGGTCACCGGTGCGCCGGCGGCTCGGAAGCGTCGATCAGAGACCTCGGGCGACGTCGTCTTTCTCGGCCGCCTTGACCGCGTAGCCGACCACGATCGCCGGTGCGAGCAGGAACGAGCCGATGATCATCGAGGTCGTGATGACCGTGACCTTGCCCTGGGTGAAATCGGTGGCGATCGCGATGAAGAACATCACGACAGCCACCAGGTAGAGCGCGTATCCGACCCGGGTCGCGATCGTGTTCCACTTCGCCACGGCGGCACGCCGAGCCCGGACCGAGTCGACCACGACGGGCGCGCTGGTCCCGGTCGGGTCGGCAGGGGCAGCTGCATCGGAGGCAGAAGTCGGGTCGGTCGGGGTCATACAGTCTGCAGTCATGGTAGAGCGGACTCGGCAATGACGGTGCATCTCGAACAGCGCGGTCGCGTCGCGCTGCTCACGATCGATCGCCCCGAGCGGCGCAACGCCGTCGACCTCCCGACGCTGATCGCGCTCGTCGACGCCCAGCGACACGTGATCGACGCCGGCGCCCGGTGTCTGGTCCTGGCCGGCGCACCGCCGGCGTTCTGCGCAGGCGCCGATCTCACTGGTGTCGAGAGCGGCGCGTTCACGGATGCACTCCTCGCCACGTTGCAGGGTTTCGTGGAGTTGCCGATCCCGACGATCGCTGCGATCGACGGACCGGCACTCGGTGCTGGGACGCAGCTCGCGATCGCCTGTGACCTGCGGGTCGCGACGGAGCGCAGTGTGTTCGGCATCCCCGCCGCCAAGCTCGGTCTCGTCGTCGATCACTGGACCGTCGAGCGCCTGACCCGCGAGACGGGGTGGCCGATTGCGCGGGCGATGCTGATGGCCGCGCAGACCTATCGCGCAGAGCAACTCGTGGCCGCCGGCACCGTCCACCGCGTCGGCGACCTCGAGGTCGCGTTGGCGTGGGCGCAGGAGTTGGCCGGGCTGGCACCGCTGACGATGGCGGCGCACAAGCTCGCGCTCGAGGCCTCCGGTGCGCCGCCGTCGCCCGACGAGGCGTTCGAGGCGGCACGCGCCGGCGCCTGGGCGAGTGCCGATGCAGAGGAGGGGCGCACCGCGTTCTTGGAGAAGCGCCCGCCGCAGTTCACCGGCCGCTGACGAGCGTCGCGCCGGCGAGGCGGTCGGCCTCGGCGACGGCGTTGCCGTAGATCTGCTGCAGCGCCTCCACCCCCGATGGGACGAGACGGCGCAGCATCGAGAGATCGGCCTGCTCGCAGGCGGTGATCAAATCGAGGACCTCGCCGAGAACGCCGTTGCGACGGAGCAGCGCGTCGCGGACCTCACGCGACAGGGGAAGTGCGTCGAGGACGTCTGCCATCGGCTCGCCGAATGCGACGTCGATGAGTGAGAGCATGCCCACCGTGAAGGCGGCGTCGGCTTCGGGGCCGTCGCGCAGCAGTTCGGAGGCCATCACCGCACGGGCCATCGCCATCGCCGACAGCGACGCGTTGCCACTCGTGGTGCCGGCCATGCCGAGCAGCATCGCCAGCCGGCGGACCTCGCCGATGCCGAGCAGCACGATCGCGGTGTGCACGGAATCGACGGTGTGGACGATGCCGTTGGAGCTGGCATTGACGAGGAACAACAGTCGGTAGGCGAGGGTCGGGTCCGAGTTCGCGACCGCAGCCAGTTCGGCAATCGTGATCGTCGGGTCCTGCACGGCCGCGATCAGACGGAGCGCCGCAGCGTTGCCGGTGGACCGCTCGCGTCGGCGGAGCACTTCGGGGCGGGCGAAGCAGTTGCCTTGGAACAGGTCGAAGCCGAGGCCCTGACAGTGCTCGAAGGCGGCGCGGGTCTCCACCCGGTGGGCGAGCAGCGTGGCGCACGGGACCGTGCTGCGCCAGGTCGCGACGGCGGCGGCGAGCTCGGTCGGGGCCATCGCGAGCGTGTCGATCTTGACGACGTCGACGATCGGCAGCGTCGTCGCCGCGCGTCGCGAG
>JANXUX010000116.1 GCA_025351965.1 Actinomycetes bacterium
GTGGGCGCGGGCGAGGATGCGCCAGCGCCCGGCTCTGGTGGCCCGTTTCCAGCCCAGCGCAGCGGCCTGGTCGGCGGCCCATTGCGAGAACGCCAGCTCTTCCTCGAACCGGGACGCATCGCTGGTGAGCGCGGATGTCTGGCTCGTGTCGTGGCGGCGGTACTCGAGGAGTGGTTCGCGAATGCTGTGCAGCGTTCGCCCGGCCAGCAGTTGGCGGACGGTGAAGTCGAGGTCGGGCACGAACCGCCAGCGTGGGTCGAACGGATCTGGGCCGATGACCGACTTTCGCATGCACAGGGTGGGACAGAGGATGTAGTTGCCGGTCAGCAATCCGGCCAACCCGTGATCTCCGACGACGTCGTGATCGTGTGCTGCCCGACGGACGAGGCGCTTGCCGAGGTCGGACATCGTGGTCGTCGGGGCGCCGTCGGGACCGATCACGACGACGTCGGTGAACACCGCAGCAGCCTGGGGGTGGGCAGCTGCCGCGGCCAGCACCCGGCGCCCGTAGGCGGGCAGGAGCCGGTCGTCGCCGTGGAGCACGGTCACCAGTGACGCCCGGCTGAGCCGGATGCACTCGTTCCAGTTCCGGGCCAGGCCGAGGTTCTCGTCATTGCGCACATAGATGATCCGTGGGTCGAGGGTCGCCTCGACCTGCTCCCGGGCCGGCTCAGGGCCGGCGTCGTCGACCACGATCAGCTCCCAGTCGGTGACGGTCTGGGCGCGGACACTCTCCACCGCTTCGAGCAGGTAGCCGACGTTGTGGAAGTAGGGGATCGCGAACGAGATCGCCGGAACAGGCCTGACGGTGGGTTCCCTCGTTTGCGGATCGAGATCGGTCATTGCGACGTGACGCTACCGGCGGCCACCTGACGCATCCGCGTACACTGTCGGCCGTGTCGAATCCCGATCCCACGTCAACGGTCGAGACCGCGTATGCCGAACGGCTGCAACGGCTGTCGCACCGCGGTGGACTGCTCCGGCGGATCATCGATCCGCAACGCCCGTACCGCTGGAACCTGCGCCGCCTCGAGCCCGGGTTGGTGCTGGACATCGGGTGCGGCATCGGCCGCAACCTGAAGCACCTCGATGGCAACGGTGTCGGTGTCGATCACAATGCCGACTGCGTCGCCGCTTGCCGCGCCGATGGGCTGACCGCGTACGTCACGGACGAGTTCGACTCGAGCACCGACGCAGTCCACGGCAAGTACGACTCGCTGCTCTTCGCGCACGTCCTGGAACACATGACGTCGAACGACGCCGATGCCTTGCTGCAGCGTTACCTGCCGTACCTGAAGCGCGGCGGCAAGGTGATCATCATCACCCCGCAGGAGCGCGGCCAGGCCAGCGACGAGACGCACGTGATGTTCGTCGATGAACAGGTCATGCGCCGCATGGCCGATCGCTTGCAGATGCAAGTGATCAGCATTCGCTCGTTCCCGTTCACGCGCATCGTCGGTCGACTGTTCACGTACAACGAGACGGTCGCCGTGTTGACCCCGGCCGTCGTCAAGCCGGCGAGGCGCTGACGTGGCCGAGCCCGATTCAGCGCCCGATTCAGCGGCCGCCGAGATCGGGGCGCTGCGTGAGGAGAACGCCGACCTGCGCCGCCGCGTCTTCGTCGCCGAGGAAGCGATCCATGAGCTGCGCGCCGAGGCGCTCGAACGTCGCCAGCAGGTCCGCGCGCTGGTTGCGGATCTGCCCGTGGTCATGAGCCGTAAGACGCTGCTGCGTCAGGTGGCCAGCGACGCTGTCCGCCATCCGGACAAGAAGGGGGTCGTGGTGCGCGCCGTCAACAAGGTTCGACGCACGGTCCGCAACGCACTCCGCCGATGACCTCCCCGAAAAGCGCCGCACCGGCGGTGAACGTGTTCGTCGCCGCGACCGGCAACGAGTTCATGCGCGACATCGCAGCCAACTTCGTCGAAGCCGCCCAGCAGGTCGGGCGCGAATCGCGGGTCGTGACCGACCGGCTGCCCGAGGTCGACGGATCGATCAACCTCGTCATCGCTCCGCACGAGTTCTTCGTGCTGTCCGATCGGCCGGCGGCCGAGCTCAAGCGCGCCGCAGCCGCAAGTGTTTGCATCTGCACGGAACAGCCGAACACGCCATGGTTCCATCTCTCGCTCGACGCGTGCCAGCGCGGTCTGCTGACGTTCGACATCAACGAGCACGGCACTGCGGCACTGCAGGAGTTCGGCGTTCACGCCGTGCGACTGCCGTTCGGTGCGGTGCCGTCGATGACGGCGGGAACGCAGCAGCCGCCGACGGATCGCGATCTGGACGTGCTCTTCATGGGCAGCCTGGATCCACGCCGCGGCCGAGCGTTGGCCGGTCTGGCGGGATCGCTGTGGGACCGTCGCAGCGAGCTGCGTCTGTTCCCGTTCGACAAGCCGGTCACGCCCGGTACCCCCGGTGTCGTGTTCGGGGAGGACAAGTACGAGCTCCTCCGCCGGGCACAGGTGCTGGTCAACGTGCACCGCGACCGCAGCACGCACCTGCCGCCCGGCGCCACGCCGCCGGCCTACTTCGAGTGGGTGCGGATGGTCGAGACGATGGCCAATGGCTGCGTGGTCATCACCGAACCGTCCGCAGGCTACGAACCATTGATCGCCGGGACGCACTTCATCGCTGTCGAGATCGACGAGATGGCGGCCGCACTGACGGCGCTGCTCGACCACCCGGATCGGCTGCGCGCGATCTCCGACGCTGCCCGGAGGGCCGTGACCACCGAGCTCTCGTTGGCAGCATCGCTGGCGCCGGCGTTGGCGTTGATCGAGTCGACGGTGCTGCCCCGGCTCGATGCGCATGTTGCGTCGGGCGCACACCAGCGCGGGCAGTGGCGCCTGCACGAGGGTGGCGCCGAGGGCCCGAAGCGCCTCGGTGCGTTCCGTCCCTACGCCGATGTCCTCGCCCGGGCCAAGCAGCTCGCGCTCGCCGAGAGCGACACCTTGCGCCGCCTGGAGGCGGTGCACGCGATGCTGCAGCACAGCACCGAGCAGCACATCCACCGCACCACGACGCCCGCCCACGACGCGTCGGTCGCAGCCGGGACGGTGCCGAGGATCTCCGTGCTCGTGACGCTGTACGACTACGAGGCACTCGTCGCCGAGACGCTCGACAGCATCCTCGCCAGCACCGACGTGGACGTCGAGGTGATCATCGTCGAGGACCACGCCACCGACAACAGCCGCCAGGTGGTCATGGACTACCTCGCCGCTCACCCCGACGCGTCGATGATGTTGCTCGCCAAGGATGCCAACGAGGGCCTTGCCGCGGCGCGCAACACGGGCATCGATGCCTGTCGTGCTGATTACGTGATGATCATGGACGCCGACAACCTCGTCTACCCGACGTGCCTCGGCCGTCTCGCGGATGCCCTCGACCGTGACGGCGACGCAGCATTCGCCTACGCCGCGCTCGAGGAGTTCGGTGTCCTCGCCCACGTGCGTAGTGCATATGCGTGGAACCCGGTCTGGCTCTGCTCGGCCAACTACATCGACGCCCAGACGATGATCCGCCGCTCGACGTTGGAGGCACTCGGTGGTTACCGCGTCGGCGACCCGCTCGTGTTCGGGTGGGAGGACTGGGAGATGTGGCTGCGCCTCGCCAGCCGTGGCGAGCGTGGGGTGCTGGTGGCGGAGATGCTCGGTCGCTACCGCGTCCAGGCCGGCTCGATGATCGGGCTCACCAACCTGTCGGTCGACGAATCGCTGGAGCACCTCCGTGCGCTCCACCCGACCCTGCCCTGGCCGGCCGAGATCGCCCACTGACAGCTCGCCCACTGAGGCGCGTGCTGGTGCTCGTGCGCGTGCGCGTGCTCGTGCTCGCGCTCGTGACACAAAGCGTCTGTGTCACGACATTCGCCAGAGTCTGGCGGCGATTGTTGTGACGCAGACGTTCTACGTCACGAGCCGCGTATCAGTTCGTGAGGGGTCGGTCCTTGAGGGGTCGGTCCTGCTTGTCCTTCTTGGCTTGCTTCTGCGCCGTCTTCCAGGCCCTCACGGTGACCAGCGACTCGGGGGAGTGGATGTCCGCGACCGACCGTGGGACGTCGTCGCCGAACACTCCGGCAGCCTCGCGCCAGCCCGTGGGTTCGACAGCGCAGCGCTTGGCGAGGATCGCGATGAAGATCTTGGCCTTCTCGTCGCCGAAGCCGGGCAGGGCGCGCAACCGGGCGTACAGATCGGCTCCATCCGCAGCGTCGGTCCATAACCGTTCGATGTCGTCGGCATAGGTCGCGACCAGAACGACGCACAACTCGTGGATGCGTTTGCCCATCGCTGCGGGAAAGCGGTGGACGGCCGGACGCACGCAGCACACCCCGACGAAGTCGTCCACCGGCATCGCTGCGATGCGCGCCGGATCGAGGTGTCCCAGACGGCCGAGCAGGGTCCAAGGGCCGGTGAAGGCCCACTCCATCGGCACCTGTTGGTCGAGCAGCATCCCGATCAGCAACGCCGCTGGATCACGGTTGAGCAGTGCATCGGCGTCGTCGATCCCCGTGATGTACACGCTGCCACGCACGTCTCGATGGTAACCCCTGGCGCCTATGGCGGCCCGTTCCGGCAGGTGGCCCATCAGCTGATCAAGAGTTCGTCAATTCGAACGTCGTTCCTTCAAGGAGTTCGCCGTACGTCCCGATCCCTTCAGCGTTCAGTCGGCTGCATGGATGCGGAGATGAGAGATGATACGGAAAACGGGACTACGGATCGGGTTGGCAGCATCACTGACGGCCATGGTGATGTCCGTCGCCATCGTCGCACCCGCCACCGCTGCTGATCCACCGTTCATCGATCCTTCGTCCGATTGGCTGACCTCGGTCAACTACTTCCGGGCGATGGCCAACCTGGCCCCGGTCGTCGAGAACCCGACACTGTCGCCCGGCGCGATCAACCACTCGTGCTACATGCTCCAGAACGGCATCACCCACAACGAGAACCCCAGTCTTGCCGGCTACACCCCGAGCGGAGCCGCAGCCGGCAGCAACGGCAACGTCGCCGTATCGAGCCAGATCAACACGACTGCTCGCAGCCACATCGAGCTCTGGATGACCGGACCGTTCCACGCCATCGGCGTCCTGCGCCCGAACCTACAGTCCGTTGGTTTCGGCGTGTGCAACCAGGCCAGTACGCCCACCCCGTGGCACTCCGGAGCGACGCTCGACGTCCTGCACGGGTTGGGCTCGCCCGTCGCTCAGCCCGACCCGATCGTGTTCCCCGGCAACGGCACCACCACGAGCTTGAACAAGTTCATCACGGAGAGCCCGAACCCGATCGACTTCTGCGGATGGCCGGCGCTGACGTCGGGCCAGCCGGCGTTCGGTCTGCCGATCATCGCGATGATGCCGCAGGGCTTCGCCGGCAATCCAACGGCGTCGATCACCAACGCCAACGGAACCCAGCTCGAGGCGTGCGTACTCTCGTCGAAGAACACGACGGAGGTCGCCCAGCAGATCCTCAACGGCAACAACGCCGTCGTCGTCATCCCTCGTGTCGCCCTCGCTCAGGGCACCTATGCGGTATCGGTCAACACCAGCACCCGCAACGTGGCGTGGAGCTTCTCGGTCGATCCTGCGGCGGCCACAGGCATCCAGCCGGTTCCGACGACCCTGCCCCTCGGCAACGGCTCGACCCTGCACCCCGTCACGCCGACCCGCGTCGTCGACACTCGCTCGAACCTCGGCTCGACCGCACTCGTCGGCACGCTGACCAAGCGGATCCAGATCACCGGCCGCGGCGGGGTCCCCGACGGCTCCCAGGCCGTCAGTGCCAACTTCACCGTGACCGGCGCCTCCAAGGGTGGCTACCTCACGGTCTGGAACTGCTCGCTCGACCGACCCGTCGTGTCGACCCTCAACTTCGTCGCCGGTGAGTCCGTCCCGAACGGGGCGAGCGTGCCACTCGATTCGACCGGTGGTGTGTGCGTCTACTCCGACGCCTCGGCCGATCTGATCATCGACGTCAACGCCTATTACGGACCCGGCGCCGGCGGTGGCAAGTTCTCCTCCGTTGCCCCGGCCCGGCTGATGGACAGCCGCATCGGTCTCGGTACGCCCGGCCGACTCGGCGCCGACACGGTCGTGCCGCTCCAGGTCACCGGTCTCGCCGGCGTCCCAGCCGGAGCCGCCGCGGTGGCGCTCAACGTGACGAGTGTCAACCCGAGCTTGGCCGGTTACGTGACCGTCTACCCGTGCGATGTCGATCGCCCGGTCGTCTCCAGCCTCAACCCGGTGCCCGGATTCGACAAGCCCAACGTCGTCATCTCGCCCGTCGCTGCGGACGGCACGATCTGCCTCTACACGCTCACCGACGTCGACCTCGTCGTCGACATCACCGGCTACGTCATGCCCAAGGCGGCGCTCAAGTTCACGACCACGCTCCCGTTCCGGTTCACCGACACTCGTGACCGCAACCGCACCGAGATCAACAACGGCACCAGCGGCAACCCGCTCGCCGGCAACCAGGTCCTGATCATCCAGATCGCCGGTCAGCGTGGCGTCTCCGCCGATGCCAAGGCGATCTCGGCCAACTTCACCGTGACGGGTGCGGGCTCACCCGGATACCTGACGGCGTGGCCGTGCGGCCAGCAACCAACGACCTCGACGGTGAACTTCACCGTCGGCACAGCGGTCGCCAATGGGGCCCAGATGCCGCTGTCCGCCGATGGCAAGCTGTGCGTCTTCGCCTCCAACACGGTCCACGTCATCGTCGACATCAACGGTTGGTGGAGCTGAACGAGTCGACTTCTCGGGACTGGCCTCCGCTTCGCCCGGACCGGCTGCGCTACAGGATGTAGGGGTCGGCGGCGTCACCGTCGATGCCGTACCGGCCCAGCGCGTCCTTGACCAGTGCCGGCTCGATCGTGCCGTCCTTGGCCAGCGCGGCGAGCGTGGCGATGACGACGCTGGCGGTGTCGACCTCGAAGTGCCGGCGCAGCGCCTCACGTGTGTCCGAGCGGCCCATCCCGTCGGTGCCCAGCGGCACGAACTGGCGGCCGGGGATGAACCGGGCGACCTGCTCGGGCACGATCTTCATGAAGTCCGTCGCAGCGACGATGGGGCCTTGTGAGTTCTGGAGCAGCTCGGCCACGAGCGGGGTGCGCTGGTGCGAGTCCGGGTGCAGACGGTTCCAGCGCTCGACGGCCAGGCCGTCCTCGCGCAGCGTCTTGTAGGACGTCGCCGACCACAATTCGCAACCGACGCCGTAGTGCTCGAGCAGCTCTCTTGCCGCCTCGCGGACGGCGGTGTGCGCCGAACCGGAGAACAGCAGAGTCGCCTTGACAGCAGCCTCGGGGGAGTCCTGCCAGTGGTAGAGGCCGCGCACGATCTCGGCGCCGATGCCCTCGCGAGTCGGTGCCGCCGGCATCGGATAGTTCTCGTTGTAGAGCGTGAGGTAATAGAAGACGTCCTCGTTGCGCGTCCCGTACATCCGGTCGAGGCCGTCTTTGATGATGGCCGAGATCTCGTAGGCGAAGGCCGGGTCGTAGGCCTGCACAGCAGGTACCGCGCTGGCGAGGAGCAGGCTCTGGCCGTCCTGGTGCTGGAGGCCTTCGCCGAGCAGCGTCGTGCGGCCGGCGGTCGCGCCGAGCAGGAAGCCTTTCGTGCGTGCGTCCGCTGCTTGCCAGATCAGGTCGCCGACGCGCTGGAAACCGAACATCGAATAGAACGTGTAGAACGGCACCATCGGGACGCCACGGGTCGCGTAGGCGGTACCGGCGGCGATGAAGCTGGACATCGCGCCCGCTTCGGTGATGCCCTCTTCGAGGATCTGACCGTCGGCGGACTCCGCATAGGACAGGAGCAGGTCGTGGTCGACGGGCTCGTACTTCTGGCCCTGCGACGCATAGATCTTCAGCTCGCGGAACAGCGCGTCCATACCGAACGTGCGTGCCTCGTCGGGGATGATCGGCACGACTCGCTCGCCGAACTTCGGGTCACGGGCCAGGCCACGCAACAGGCGGGTGAACCCCATCGTCGTGCTGACCGACTGTGCCCCCGAACCGGCGTTGAGCTCTTCGAACACGGCCGGATCCGGCATCTCGATCGGTCGCCGGACGCGAGTGCTGCGCTTGGGCAGACTGCCACCGAGGGCACGCCGGCGCTCGAGCATGTACTGGTGCTCGACACTGTCCTGGGGTGGCCTGTAGTACGGCATGTTGTCGTTCTCGAACGCGCTGTCCGGGATCTCGTCGTGGAGGAACAGGCGGTCGCGCAGCGTGATCAGCTGGTCGGCGGTGAGCTTCTTGATC
>JANXUX010000120.1 GCA_025351965.1 Actinomycetes bacterium
GACAACAAGTCAGCACGAGAGGGAGCCCTGTTTCATGCTCACACAGGAGGATGATGTGGACGCGCACGCGCTCCGCAAGAGAGGCTGGTCGATCTCGGCGATTGCTCGCCATCTCGGCCATGACCGTAAGACGATCCGCGCCTATCTGAACGGCGAACGGTCCGCCGGCGTCCGCGTCGGGGCGGGCGTCAGCCCGTTCGATCCGTTTGTCGATTACTGCCGTGAACGACTTGTCGAGGACCCGCATCTGTGGTCGATGACGTTGTTCGACGAGGTCGTCGTGCTCGGCTTCGTGCAGTCGTATCCGACGTTCACCCGCCAGCTCCGGTTGCGTTCGCTGCGTCCGCATTGTGAGCGATGCCACGCGGCCAAGGGTCGCCCGGTCGCGATCATCGATCACCCGGCGGGCGACGAAACCCAGTGGGACTGGGTCGATCTCCCGGACCCGCCGACGGCTTGGGGTTGGGGTGCGAACGCGTCGTTGTTCGTTGGCGCGCTCGCGCATTCCGGGCGTTGGCGCGGGCGTCTGGCGGAGTCGAAGGATCAGGCGCACACCATTGACGCGCTCGATCAGATCACACGCGCCCTGGGCGGTCTGACGAGGGTGTGGCGCTTCGACCGGATGGCCACCGTCTGCCACCCCGGCACGGGTCGGGTGACCGCGTCGTTTGCGGGTGTCGCCAAGCACTACGCGGTGTCAGTCGCGATCTGTCCGCCACGACGCGGGAACCGCAAAGGTGTCGTCGAGAAGGCCAACGACACCGCCGCCCAACGTTGGTGGCGGACTTTGCCTGACGACATCAGCATCGAGGCTGCGCAGGCGTCGCTGGACAGGTTCTGTGTCCGCGTCGGCGACGCCCGCAAACGCGTCGTTGACGGCCAACGCGCGACCGTCGCCGCCCACGCGTCTGGAGAGCGGTTGACGCTCCCGCCGGCCGCGTTCCCGGCGACACTCACGGTCGAGCGCAAGGTCAGCGCGCAAGCGTTGGTGGCGTTCCGCGGGAACCGCTACTCGACCCCGCCAGAACTCGCCCACACCACCGTGAACGTCGTCTGGCGGCTCGGGTCCCCACTCGCTGATATCGCCACTCCGTCCGGCATTGTGGTCGCCCGCCACGTCCTTGCCCCGGACGGTGCCGGAGCGACAGTGCGCGATCACGGACACGTCGCCGCCCTCGATCTCGCCGCGATGAACGCGTCGACCAGCTTGGCGCCGCACCGGCGCAAACAACGCATCCCACCCGGACCAACCGCGCTCGCTGCAGCGGCGGTCCTGACCGGGACAGCAACCAAGAACTGCGCCGACGGCACCGTCGTCGATCTCAGCGCATACGCGAAAGCGGCCAACGGAAGGAACACACTCACATGACCAAAACACCCACCACCACGGGCGCGCGAGCACCATCAACGCAAGCGCAGGCGTCGCTCTACCAGACGCTGAAATCACACTTGACGGTGTTGAAGCTCGACGCCTGCGCCGAAGCGTTGCCCCGCGTCTTGGACGAAGCACTCGATGAGAAACTCACGGTCACCGCCACACTCGAGCGGCTCCTCGCGATCGAAGTCGACACCGCCCTGGCCCGCCGGCTCGTCGGCCGACTCCGGTTTGCTTGCCTGCCGACACCGGCCACGTTGGACGACTTCGACTACGACGCGCAACCAGGTGTCGACCGCAACCTGATCAACGAGCTCGGCACCTGCCGCTACTTGGAGACCGCGACGAACGTGATCTTGATCGGACCCCCCGGTGTCGGCAAAACCCACCTGTCGGTCGGCCTCGCCCGCCAAGCCGCGACCGTCGGCTATCGCACATATTTCACGACCGCTGCCGATCTCGCTGCACGATGTCACCGCGCCGCGATCGAAGGCAGGTGGGCGACAACGATGCGGTTCTTCGCCGGACCCACGCTGCTGGTCATTGACGAACTGGGATATCTGCCGTTGCCCGCCGAAGCCGCGTCGGCCTTGTTCCAAGTCGTGTCGCAGAGATATCTGAAAACGTCGATCGTGTTGACCAGCAATCGTGGCGTTGGGGCGTGGGGCGAGATCCTCGGCGACACCACCGTCGCCGCCGCGATGCTCGACCGTCTGCTCCACCGCTCCGTGGTCCTCAACCTCGACGGCGACAGCTACCGGCTACGCGATCACCACGCCCGCAACGACACTCTCCGCCGAACCACCACCGGCACCCGGCAGCCACTCCTGTGACCGACCCGCATCCCAATAACTGTATGGTCATCCGCGCATCATGAGAGAACCACGCAGAGATCACTACATCGAGCCAGCCACCGGACCCGACAGCGGACGCGTCATCGACGAAGCCATCGCATCACTCGGCACACTCCGCAACCTTGCCTGGCTCGGCGACTCCGGCGCAACCCTGCACCTCCTCGTCAGCCTCATCCACCAAGCCGAACAGCAACTACCCCGAGCAGTCGCCGACGCCCGCGAACAGGAATACAGCTGGGCCGAAATCGCCGACCTACTCGGCGTCACTCGCGCCAGCGCCTGGCAACGCTACGCCGGCCACACCACCACCAACCGCACCCCAACCGTGCTCGACTGACCTACACTCAACCCGCCTCACAGGTGGGGAAATTCGATGAGCACACCTGGGGAATTTCGATGAGCGCCATCACGAGCTACCCGCGCCATGGGAGCCGACGTTGTTCGCTCCTGCCGTGCCGCCACGCGCTGCAGTGGATCGGCGTTCGTCGCCGACGGACAAGATCGAGCTGTTTCGCTCGCTGTTCGCGGGCCGGGATGACGTGTATGCGGTGCGATGGCAGAACGATCGGTTACAGAAGTCGGGGTGGTCGCCAGCGGTGGTCGGCGGGTGGGCGAACTCGAAGCGCCCGGATCGGGAGTACGAAGCGCTCACCGATGTGGAGATCGAACGTCATCTCTCGGGCGACGTCGCGGCCGGGCTGTATCCGTTGTGGCGCAACGACCGCTGCCGGTTGTTGGCGTGCGACTTCGATGGTGGTTCGTGGGCGCTCGACGCGCTCGCGTACCTCGACGCGTGCCGGCAATCGGGGTTGCCGGCGGTGTTGGAGCGCTCGCGGTCTGGTGATGGGGCGCATGTGTGGGTGTTCTTCTCCGGTCTGGTCCCGGCTGCTGATGCACGCAAGGTAGGTGCGGCGATGTTGCGGCGGGCAATGGCGTCTCGGGTCGAGATCGACCTATCCAGCTATGACCGGTTGTTCCCGTCGCAGGACGTGATGCCGACGGGTTCGTTCGGGAACCTGATCGCACTTCCGTTGCAAGGCGGTTGCCGGAAGCGTGGGACCACGGTGTTCCTCGACCCGACCACCCTCGAACCGCATGAGGACCAGTGGGCGTTCCTCTCCGCCGTGCCGTTGGCGAGCCCGGAGGCATTGACTGCGATAGCCGACTCGGTACGTCCGCTGGCTGTCGGGACCGAGGCAGTCGACTGGGAACAGGCCCGCGACCAGCACCCGGCCCCGCCGGTCGTGCACGCGGTGTTGGGTGGGATGCTGTCGATCGAACGGATCGGGCTGCCCGAACGGATCGGGCTGCCGGCGTGGCTGATCGCCCAGCTGAAGCACCTCGCAGCCCTTCACAACCCGAAGTTCTACGAGAACGAACGCCTTCGGTTGTCCAACCATGCGACTCCACGGCTGATCCGCTGCTACGTCGAGGAACTCGACCGGATCGGTCTGCCACGCGGACTGCTCGACGCCGCCCGGTCCGTGATCGAATCGGCGGGCAGCAGCTTCGACCTCGACGACCAACGCAACACGCCAGCGATGATCGAGGTCCAGCCGACGATCTCGTTGTCACCGCGCCAACAGATGGCCGTCGACACGTTGATCGACCACGACGATGCGGTGCTCGTCGCTCCCACCGGAGCAGGCAAGACGGTTATGGCCTGTGCCCTGATCGCAGCGCATCGCGTGCCGACACTGATCCTCGTCGATCGCACACCGCTCGTGGAGCAGTGGAAGTCGCGACTGATGGAGCATCTCGGTCTTGGAAGGCGCCAGATCGGCCGTGTCGCAGCGACCTCGAAGGCGTCGGGGATCATCGACATTGCGACGCTGCAAGCGGTCGCCCGTCGCCCGGACGCATCGGCACTGTTTGACGGGTACGGCCTGGTGATCGTCGACGAGTGCCACCACTCCCGGCCCGGTCGTTCGAGATCGCGGTGCGCGATGCCCGCTGCCGCCGATGGCTCGGTTTGACCGCGACCCCCTATCGACGTGATGGGCTCGAGGCGATCATCACCATGCAATGCGGACCGGTCCGTCATGAGATCGCTCTTGCAGACACCCCGTCCGCCGCGCTCATCCGTCGCCTCCACGTCCACGACACCCAGAGCACCGCTGGGACCGGCGAGATCGTGGCGATCCAGGACGTCTTCCGAGCGTTGGTCCAAGATGACGGCCGTACCCGCCAGATCGCTGCGGATGTCACCGCCGCTGTTCGCGACGGCCGCAACGTGTTGGTACTCACCCAGTGGACCGACCACCTCGACGCACTCGCGGCAGAGCTCCACCAACGTGGCGTCGAACCGCTCGTGCTCAAAGGCGGCGTCGGGAAGAAGGCACGGGCAGCAGTGATCGATCAACTCAACGCTGACCCGGAGCCGACCGGGCAGCTACTCCTGGCGACCGGCTCCTACCTCGGCGAAGGGTTCGACAGTCCCAGCCTCGACACTTTGTGCCTCGCGTTCCCGCTCGCGTTCAAGGGCCGGGTCGTTCAGTACATCGGACGGATCCTGCGCACCAACGACATCAAGACCGACGTCGAGGTCCACGACTACCTCGACCCCGGCCCCGTGTTCCGCAAGATGCACAGCAAACGCCTCGCCACCTACACCACCCTCGGCTTCGACGTCCCTTCTCGGCGGTGACGATCAGCCGTCGAACACTCGTGCCGCGGTGCCGCGGTGCCGCGGTGCGGCGGTGTTGGCGGTGTCACGATGGTTCAGCTGTACACCTGGCCGGTTCGCTGGATGACGATGGATCCGTCCGGCGTGCACGTCATGGTCTCCGAGGTCGTTCCGAACGAGTCGAAGTACTCCGGTGGCAGTTGGCTGATGCTGCCCCCGATCGAGGTCGTCGCGCCGATGTTGATGTCGGTGTGGTTGGACACGATCTCCTCGACGGTGCCCTCCCAGGTGCCCTTGATCGTGCCGGCCACCTGGATGCTGACCTGGATCCCCGAGCTCGAGTCGCGAAGTGCTGAGCTCGAGTTGAAGTCGAACAGGACGCTGTGATCGGCACCGAGTCGGAGCAGGATCCCCGACGGCAGCCCGGGTGCGCCGGTGCTGAACAGGTCACGGCCGATGCACGGACCCTGGGTCGGATCCGGCGGAGCGGCGGTCTCCGGCGTCGGGTCGGTGGCCGGTGGTGGTGGCGGGATGTGCAGTGTGACCGTGACGAACGTGGCGTCCGGGATGGGATCGATCAACTCCTGCAGCTCGGACAGCGAATCGGCGAGGAACGTGATCACCAGTGCGCCCACCGTGCCGCTCGAATCGAGCGCCGCGTCGACGATCTTCTTGAGGACGGCCTGCAACGTCTGCCCGCCTGGCCGCTGCACGGTTGCGATGCCGCCGATCAGAACCTCGGTCGGCGTGCCCGTCGCCTGCTCGGCGGACTCGACACTGGTGAGGTAGGGAACGTCGGCTCTGAAGACGCCGTCGATGTTCTCGACGACCGCGGTCGGCTCGGACCGCGGATGGGCGTGGTCGGCGAACTGCAAGTCCCATTTGATGAAGCTGGCGACCGGATCGATGTCCGGCAGATCGACTCCGAGCAGGGCCGCACAGGACTTCAGTGACTCGGGCCACTCGGTCGCCCCGTTCGGATCGATGACGCCACGAAGGATGCCGTCGTTGCCCGGGGCGGGTTCCACCCCATAGGCGACGGTCTTCGGGATCGCCTCGACCGAAAGAGTCCACGGGTTGATCGCGCCGGCCA
Organism: Actinomycetes bacterium; assembly: GCA_025351965.1. Taxonomy (GTDB): domain Bacteria; phylum Actinomycetota; class Acidimicrobiia; order Acidimicrobiales; family Ilumatobacteraceae; genus WLMZ01. The sequence continues at coordinate 5,949 of JANXUX010000120.1, forward strand.
CAGAGATCAAGAGGCCAAGAGCCGCAAAAACGCTGATGCCGCCCTTCTCCGGAACGTGGAAGACAGGTTTGGGGATCGGGAGGGCGCCGATCGCGTACTGCGCCAGCTTCCCCCATACAGAGTCGCGGCCGCCGAGCGCGTCGTAGATGGCGTTCAGTGTGGACGTGTACAGGTTCAGCAACGAGCCACAGAGATCGAACTTCGGTTGGTCCATCGGCGCACTGTGCGTGACGCGCGATGGCCCGCCGGCCGTGGCATCGCCACCGAAGGCGAGGTCCTGGATGAACAGGGCGAGGACTGCCCATGGGAACACGACCGTGGCGGTGTCGACGATCTGCTCGGCCGGCAGCATCGTTCGCGCCGAGTCCGATGCGGCCGACGTGGATGTGATCAACCACGCCCCCACGATCGCGTCGATCGGGACGATGTCCTCGGCGAAGGGCAGCATCGTCCGTAGCCGCAACCCGGTGACCCCGTTGTGGGCCTCGGCCTGGCGGATCAGGTTTGCTGCCTGCCAATCCGTGAACGTGATCCCTGGGCCAGGTACGGGATCATCGATCGAGGTGACGGAGATGCCGGCCGAGGTCAGCGGTGTGAGCAGCTCCGCCGGCGGCGCCGGAGTCGATACGAACGGTGCTGAATCGACAGGCGCGGTCGGGTCCGGTGTCGGAGGGCTCGTGGGCGCGCTCGCTTCCTGACCGGATGGCGGAGTCGACACCTCCGCAGGCTGTGTCGACGACGACGAACGCGACGCGCTGCACGACGAGACGATGATCGTTGCCGCCATGACAAAGGCGAGCGAACGCGAACCTGGTCTCGACATGACTGTTCCGCCTTCTGTCCTCGAGTCGACGACCCGCCGATATCGGAAAAACTTAGAGCGCGCGCCGGTAGGTCAGGTGGTTGGGCTCCAGCGGTCGGCCCACTTGACGAGTTTGACGGTGATCACGAGCGCGACGGCGAGCGCGATCTGGTCGAGTCGGTGGTGGATGAACCGGTCGGTGTTGCGGCGTAG
>JANXUX010000128.1 GCA_025351965.1 Actinomycetes bacterium
GATTCCTGGCTCCCCAGCTCTCAAACAGCCGGCCATTGGCCGGCTGTTGGCGTTTTCGGTTGGGCATCCGCTCCGCTGTTGCTAGATTGATTCGGCTACTGCAGGGCCCCATCGTCTAGTGGCCTAGGACACCACCCTCTCAAGGTGGCGGCACGGGTTCGAATCCCGTTGGGGCTGCCAAGAAACCCCAGGTCAGAGCCACTCTTCGGAGTGGCTCTCCTGCTTTTCTCGCTCTCCTGCCAATCCCGTGCCCAATCGAGGACTGGAGATTGCATGAAGGGTTTCATTCGGCCGCGAGGCGACGCCTGGGAGTTGCGTGTCTTTCTCGGCACCGATCCCGTGACCAACAAGAAGCGTTACGCGAGCAAGACCGTGCACGGCGGCAAACGCGACGCTCAGCGGGCGCTCAACGAGATGCTCGCCGAAGCCGAGCACCGTCAAAGAGACGCGCGGGTTCATCGATCGCAACCTCCTACCCACGCTCGGCACGGTGCCGCTCGGTCGGTTGAAGGCGAGCGACCTCGACCGCTTCTATCGCAAGCTGTTGGTCGATGGTGGAGCTCGCGGTGGCCCGCTGGCGCCGGGGACCATCCGTCGGATTCACGGCACCCTCTGTCGGGCGCTGGGGCCGGGTCTGAAGTGGGGGTGGATCGGGGTCAACCCCGGCGCAGGCAACAACGCCGCCACGTGTGCCGCAGCCCGACATCCAACCTCCCACGGGAGCGGAGGTGGCGCGCGTGCTTCGTCGAGCGACGACGTGGTCGCCGGAGTTGGCGTGCTTGTTGATGCTGTCCGCTGCGACGGGAGCGAGACGCTCCGAGGTCATCGCCCTTCGGAAGATGTGGCGTCACGAAATCCGATTCTCACGGGCATGTGTTGATGTGAGGACCAATCGCGCGACCGAGATCGACGAGCGACCCCCCGACCTTCTGTCGGTCGAGGAGGCCGGTGCCGTGTTGAGACTCAGCCGCGGCAAGGCCTACGAGCTGGCCAACGAAGGCCTCGACACGAACGGCGCGAGCGGGATCCCTGTGTTGCGGCTCTGCCGAGTGATGCGCGTCCCACGCGTCGCGCTCGAGGAGTTGATCGGCGCGCCGATCACGTGGCCGATCCCCAACCTGAAAGGCGCCAAGCCGTCTCTTGTGAAGGCGCCGGCCGCTGAACACGCGATTGAGACTGCGATCGCTTCACGTACCTCTGCACGCACGCCTCGCACCGGCGATCGCGCTCAGTTGTCGTTGCTCGGATCGGACTGACCCATGACCGATGAGTCAAGGACCACCCGAAGAGCACACCCCGAATTGAACCGACAGGTGCCGGCAACCGCACTGACGCGGGCGGGATCAGCGCGGAGTTGTCGCGCATCCAGATTCGCAGCGCTCCAACTGGGACAGGATCGATGCTGGTGTGGAACGCTGATCGTCGGTCATCGCAAGGCCCTTTCGAATTCGACGCGTGCTTCCGCCCACCAGCGGCGGCGTCGGTTGAACCGCTCCTGGCCGCCCATCGCCTCCCACATCTCGATGAATGCGACCTCGCCGGCCTCGACGCGGCGTCGCACGAACTCGCCTCCTCGGGCGATCGACTCGTCGAGGCGGTCGAGTACCCGAGCACGACTCGGTCCGTCGAGCCCGTAGTCGTCGCACACGAGCCGCAGCCGGGCCGGGCGATCGGCTCGTGCCCACCCGAGCCGAGCAGCGGACTCGTTGTCGTCGATCGGGACGCACATCCGGGTGAATGACGCCAGATCGAACTCACATCGACCTGGAGCAGCGAAGTCGAAGTCCAACAGCCCCACTGCCACTCCGTCACGGAACACGACGTTCTCCAGACACACGTCGTTGTGGCAGAACACGTCGCCGCCGACCGGATCGGCCATCTCCGGACTCCACGTTGCATCTGCGCCAAACGGCACAGACGTCGACGCGTCGTGCATCCGTCGGAGCAGACCCGCGATCGAGCCGAGTGCGGCATCGCTCTGCACCCACGTCGGGTACGGCGGGATCGGGACATCACCCGGGATGAACACGAGACGTTCGCGACCGTCTGGATCGATCCCGACCGGAACGGACGCACCAGCGAACCCGGCATCCGCCAAGGACAGGAGCATCCGGTGGATCGACGCAGAGTGCGGATTGGCAGGACGCAGGACGTGATCGCCCACACGAACAACACCGCCGGCGTTGGCAACGCCCCCGCGCAACACCTCCTCGTCCGCCACACCGCCATGGTCCCACGCGCCGGCCACTCTCGTTGACCACACCCCTGCTGCGGGGGCCGCCCGCCCCATACCGCCGGTTTCGCGTTCGCTGATCGCGTATTTCGGCAGTGGCGCCGATCGGTAGATCGGATCGGTATCGAATTGATACCATGAGGGCATGGCCATGACACTTCGCCTCACCGACAGCGAGCAAGCGGCACTTCGCGAACGCGCTGAAGCCGAGGGCATCTCGATGCAGGACGCCGCTCGCCGGGCGGTGCGAGAGTTCGTCAGTCGCGGGCAACACCGCGATCGCGTCGACGCCGCCGGCACGCTCATCCTCATCAACCATGCCGAAGCGCTGCGCCGACTGGGCGAATGACTGAACCGACCGAATACCTCGATCTCGACGACCTCATCGATCTCGCACGCACGCTGCTCGGTGACCCACCAGCGATCCGCGACATCGGGCTTCTCGGCTCAGCGGCTGCACGACCACAGTCGACGGCGTTTGGCGAAGACGCCTACCCCGACCTCATCACCAAAGCCGCAGCACTCCTGCAGTCGATCGTCAACAACCACGCCCTCGTCGACGGCAACAAGCGACTTGGATGGCTCGCAACAGCTGTATTCCTCGAGCTCAACGACGTCAAGGCGTCCCGCATCTCCAACGAAGATGTCTACGACCTCGTGATCTGGATCGCCTCGTCAAACCCCGACCTCGCTGACATCACCCGTCGACTCGAGGCCCTGATTCGCCCGCGACGGCGCCCCGAGCTTCGACGACGAAACGAATGAACGACGGCAGTTCGGAGCTACTCCTCGGAGCGGCGAGTAGGGAGCTTGAAGTATCGGCTTCCATCGATGTCGCCGTGAGAGTTGGACCCGAGCGAGGCGGCGACAGCCAACGATCCGACATTGTCGGCGTTGATCAACAGAGTCGCCG
>JANXUX010000144.1 GCA_025351965.1 Actinomycetes bacterium
CGATCGGCGCCGGCGCGATCAAGCCCTGCTTCGCACGCGTGGCGCCACTACCCGCCAACTCGTCGGGCTCGGTATTGCCGAAGCAGCTCTGGTCGGCGTGGCCGGCGGAGCGGCCGGGCTCGGACTCGCCCAACTCGTCGGCCACCTCGCGTTCGGTACCGGCCAGTTCGGGGCGACGCCGTCCGCAGCGATCCTCTGGTCGACAGCGGCCATCCTGATCGGGTTCGGCATCGCCGCCGTCTCCATCGCCGTGCCCGCCCGCCGAGACGCCCGACAGATCACCGTCGCTGCCGCCCGCCAACAAGTTGGGCGAACCCGCAACCCGCGATGGATGCGCTACGGCCTCGACGTCATCCTCCTCGGAGCCGCCGTGGTCGTGTTCTGGCTGACGTCGCGCAACGGCTACAAACTCGTCCTCGCTGTCGAAGGCGTCCCGACAATCTCGGTCAGCTACTGGGCCTTCGCCGGCCCCGCGATGTTGTGGGTCGGCGCCGGGCTGCTCAGCTACCGCCTGATCAACCTCGTCCTGTCTCGAGGCAGGCGGGTCGTTGCTGCCGGTCTCCGCCCACTCGCCGGCGGCCTGGCGGACACCATCGCCGCCAGCCTCCAACGCCAACGCCGCCTCGTCGCTCGTGGCGCCGCACTCGTCGCGCTCACCGTTGGATTCGCCGCCTCGACCGCAGTGTTCAACGCAACCTACCGTCAACAAGCCCAGATCGATGCCGTGCTCAGCAACGGTGCCGACGTCACCGTCACCACATCCCCCGGGACGGTCGTGTCGCCCACCTCCGCCACCGCGACAGCGATCGGCGCGACGTCCGGGGTTCGCCATGTCGAAGCGATCCAGCATCGCTTCGCCTACGTCGGCGCCGACCTCCAGGACCTCTACGGCGTCAACACGTCGACCATCGTCGACGCCGGCCGACTCCAGAACGCCTACTTCCAGGGCGGCACCGCCAACCATCTGATGGCCACCCTCGGCGCCAAGCCCGACAGCCTCCTCGTGTCAGCCGAGACCGTGCACGACTTCCAACTCCTGCCCGGCGACGCCATCACCCTGCGCCTCCAGGACGGGGCCACCAAGCAGTACCTGAACGTGCCGTTCCACTACGTCGGCGTCGCCAAGGAGTTCCCCACCGCCCCACACGACAGCTTCCTGCTCGCCAATGCCGACTACATCGCCAAGATGACCGGCACCGACACCATCGGCGCCTTCCTGGTCGACACCGGCGGCGCCAACATCGCAGGCGTCGCCAGCGCACTTCGCGCCCAGTTCGGCACGACTGCGACCGTCACCGACCTGATCAGCACCCGTCAGCTCGTCGGGTCCAGCCTCACCGCCGTCGACCTCGACGGACTGACCAAGGTCGAACTCGGTTTCGCACTCGCCCTCGCCGCGGCAGCGACCGGCCTCACGCTCTGGCTCGGCCTCGCAGAGCGCCGCCGAACGTTCGTGATCGCCACCGCACTCGGCGCCAACCGGCGCCAACTCGGCGGCTTCGTCTGGGCCGAAGCCGGCATCGTCACCGCTGGAGGGCTCCTCACCGGCGGCATCAGCGCATGGGCGCTGTCGAACATGCTCGTCAGAGTTCTCACCGGCGTCTTCGACCCGGCACCCGAAGCCCTCGCCATCCCCTGGCCATATCTCACCGCTGTCTTGGCCATCTCGATCGCCGCTACCGGTGCTGCTGCGACCTCGGCGCTGCGCAGCGCCCGCTCCCCGAGCGTCGACCTCCTCCGCACGCTGTGACCGCCACCGACGACATTGCGCGCCAACCGAAAGAGACCACCCGCATGAACCTTGCCCACCGGCCGGCGACCTGGTCGTCGCATGCTCGGCTGTTCCTGCGGTGGCTCGGGTTGCTGTGCCTGCCGGCCACGTTTGCTGCATCGTTCTCGTACCTCCGCGCACTCGACGATGCGGGGAACACCACCACCGCCGAGCAGTCCGTCGAATGGCTGCGAGGACATCACTATGGCGACACGGTGTCCTGGATCGAGCAGATCTACTTCTCCCACCACCAGCCGCCCACGGGTGGAACATTGACCGGCGGGCTCCCGATCGCTGTCTCGAACGCTTCGCTCGCGCCGTCGACAGACGGCAGTCCCGCTGTCGTCGACCAGGTCGTTCCACTCGCCAGCCTCCCGTTGGCCGGCGAGGGCGTCTGGCAGCCCTACGGCGATGCCGTCAACGGCACGGCCACGATGCAGGTCGCCTATCTGCGCCCGGACAACATGCACGGCACAGTCCTGGCAGGCGTCGTACGCATCGATCAGACGAAAGTCGCTTTCCAGCTCATCCCCGGGAGCAAGGAGCCGGGACATGGACCGTGGCCCGCTGGCAACACCGTCTCGGCGACAGACCGACCGAGGCTGCTCGCCGCGTTCAACTCGGGTTTCCGAATCGCCGACTCCCGTGGCGGCTACGTCGAGGACGGTCGCACCGCCGCACCGCTGCGCACCGGCGCAGCCTCGTTGGTCATCGGATCCAGCGGTACCCTCGACATCACTTCGTGGACCGACGCGAGCGCCGCAGCAGCACCGATCGCCGTCCGCCAGAACCTCGACCTGATCGTCGATGGCGGACAACTCGTCGCAGGACTCGACGACAACACCGGGAACCGATGGGGCCACACGGTCGGCAACAAGTTGTTCGTGTGGCGGTCTGGAATCGGCATCGACGCGCACGGCCGGATCCTGTACGCCGCGTCCGAAGGCCTCAGCGTGCGCACCCTTGCTGCGCTGCTCCAACGAGCAGGGGCCGTGCGCGCGATGGAGCTCGACATCAACCATTCGTGGGTGAGTTTCAACGTGTTTCATCACACGGCCTCGGGAGATGTGACGGGGACAAAGCTGCTCGCGGGAATGTCAAAGCCAGCAAGTCGCTACACGCACGCCGACACCCGCGACTTCGTCGCCGTCATCCTTCGACCGACGAAGGCACAGCTGTGAAGCGCCGTCTCGCCGTCTGCGTCGACGCGACATTCGCTGCCACTGGTGTGCTCGCGGTGCGGGCAATGGGCGGCAGCTGGCTCCTCGTGCTCACACTGGCCACAACAGCAGCCGCGACGACCATGATCATCCGCCGTCGCCATGTGAGCCGGAATCGGCGACGGAACCACGTCAGGTCGCCGCTCCAGCAGCAACGTCACGAACTCTGGCGCACCGCCCAGTCGATCGCTGCGGTCGTGGTCGTTTGGAACCTGGTGTCCTTCACCAGCTACGTTGCCCACGACAACGGCGACACACTGTCCGAACGCGTCGCGACATGGGGCCGCGACAACCACCTCGGCAGCGCGATCGACTTCCTCGAGACCCACCTCTACGACACACCGCCATCGAAGACCCCAGCCAAGCAACTGCAGCTGACCGCGGCAATCGCACCCGACCCCACCGCAATCACGATGACATCCGCCATGACGAGCCCGCCAACAACCGCGCCTCCATCGCCGACGGGAGCGACGACCGAACCGGCAACCGTCGCCACCGCGCCCGTTGCGTCACCAGCACCGATCGCGCCGATACCGCTCACCCCGTACTTGACGATGCCACTCGCCGGCGAGGGCCAATGGACACCCATTGCGCGCGCTGCCGGCCAGGACACGATGTGGGCCACCAGCATCCGCCCGTTGCCTGCAGCGGGAAGCGTGGTGGCATCGATGGTCGTCATCGACCAGACACATCTGCGCGCCGGACTGTTCAACGGTGCCGAGGAGCCAGGTGGGACGTGGAAGCGCGGCAATCGCGTTCCCGCCGAGCTGCAACCGGCGTTGCTCGCAGCCATGAACGGCGGGTTCCGCTTCGAGCACATCAAAGGTGGCTACAAGACCGAGGGCGTGACGGTGAAGCCTCTTCGTAACGGTGACGCAACCCTCGCCGTCGGCATCGATGGACACATCGCCATCGGTCAACTCGGCCGCGATCTGTTCGACGACGGATCCTGGATCAGCTTGCGCCAGAACCTCGTGTTGATCGTCGACGGCGGCCAGTCCCAGGTCCAGCACGGCATCGACGAGGGAGTGTGGTGGGGTGCTGACTACGGCAACAAGGTCTACGTCCCGCGCTCAGCCGTGTGCGAACTGGCAGACGGACGGATCGCTTACGCGATCGTCGGCAACGTCGACGCAACACAACTCGCCGAATCACTGATCAACCTCGGCTGCGTGAAGGCGATGCAGATGGACATCAACGGCACCTGGCCCGTCTTCTTCACGTTCACGCGCGGCGCCGACGGATCAGTTGCTGCCCACTTCCTCGACAAACGGATGGGCGGCAGCCCGGACCGATACCTGACCGGATCAACCAAGGAATTCTTTGCCTTCTTCGATGCAACTCTCGTACCCCACCCCAGCGACCTCGACAGCTGACCGATCGAGAATTCTGGCTCGAGCTGCGGGAATTGCACCCGCGATCGCGATCTCGATCGCCTACCTCGTCGTCCGTCCTGCGTCGAAGGACTACGCCAGCGGAGACTTCCGGGCGCGCCTGTTCAAGGACGGGGCATACGTGTGGAACCTGCACTGGTTCGGCGGGCACCCGCTGCCTGGTTACGGCATCGTCTCGCCGATGCTCAGCGCGCTCCTCGGCGTCATCCCCGCTGCGATCATCTCGATGATCGCTGCCGCCTGGGCCTTCGGGGCGATCGTCACACGCTGCGCCCAGAACCGACCCTCGCTGCCATCTCCGACACTGGCCACGATGTTGTTCTCGGTCGGCTGCGGCCTCAGTCTGTGGGGCGGACGGCTCACGTTCGGACCCGCCGTTGCATTCGGGGCACTGACCATCCTCTGTCTACAGCGCGATCGGCGACGCAGCGCCGTCTTGATCGGCGCCCTGTGCGGCCTCTCGTCGCCCGTCGGCGCCGTCTCGTTGGTGATGATCCTCATTGCGTGCTGGGTGACGCGCGCATTCGACCGTCGGACGCTCGTGTGGGTCGCAGCCGCGTCGATCACCCCGCCTGCACTGATCGGGCTCAGCTTTCCGGAGAGCGGGTGGTACCCGTTTCCCGGAGGCAGCCTCGCAATGCTCGGCATCGCCCTCGTCGCCGTCGGCTGGTTCGGTCGACACAACCGAACGGCCAAAGTCCTGGTCATCGTCTACGCCTGCGTGGCGATCGCAGCGTTCGCAGTCCACTCGCCGCTGGGAGCCAACATCGTCCGCCTTGCGTGGCTCGCAGCCGCGCCTGCCGCAGTCCTCACCTTCCACCGCTTCAGACGGACTCTGCTCCCGGCCTTCATCGCGTTCACGATGATCTGGGGTTGGTCCTACGTGAAGCTCGGACTCCAACCCGCAGCCGCCTCGGCGAAAGCGAGCTACTACGAGCCCTTGGCCGAGTTCGTGCTCGCCCAGCCGGGCGGCGTGCACCGGATCGAGATCGTGCCCACCGAAACGTTCCGGCAGGCCGACGAACTCGCCCTCCAACTCGACATCGCCCGCGGCTGGGAAGCTCAACTCGACCGCCAGCTCAACCCCGAGTTCTACAAAGACCTCACTGCCTCGACCTACCACCGCTGGCTTCTCCGCAATGCCGTCGAGTACGTCGCGACGCCGTCCTCGAACGTTCAGCTGTCCTCTCGAAACGAACAGTCGATCATCGAGTCCGCGCCCGACTACCTCGTTCAGGTGATGTCGACCGCGGACTGGCTCGTCTTCCGGGTGCGCGATGCCGAGCCACTCGCCGACAACGGCGCCACCGTGAACCACATCTCAGCCGACGCGCTGACGATCGATGCCACCCGTCCGGGTCTCACCACCATACGGTTCCGATACAGCAAGTGGTTTCACCTCACCGCTGGCTCGGCCTGTCTCCGCCGGAATCCGGACGGATGGCTGCAGCTCGATGTCGCCACGCCGGGAACCATCGTCGCCGATGTGTCCTTCACGTTCTCGGCGGCCGCCGGCGACATCGATCGATGCCACTGATCACCGGCGCGCCTCGCTTCCATTGGATCGAATAGCGACCGTGCGCGGGATGCGCTGAAGCGATCTGGGCCGACGGAACATCGCTGGTCGGTGTTGTTCTGGGCGGCATGTTCGGTGCGCTTGAGTCGGCGGGCCTCGAGCCCGCAGGCAGATCTCGCGTCCCGTCCGCTGGGTATGTCCTGGCGATGAGTTTCGGAGAGCGGCGCCGTCAGTAGACCATGAAGACAATCAACCTTGGTGAGGCCGATGGACTGCCCGCGCTCGAGTGGTCCCACGTTGAAACGCAGGTCGCCGACCTCTTGACGCACGACGACCCACGCTCCCCGAACCGCTCGACGTTCTGGCTGACGACCCTCAACGTCGACGGCAGCCCGCACGTCACGAGCGTGGGAGCGCTCTGGCACGCCGGTTCATGCTGGTTCCAGACCGGAG
>JANXUX010000212.1 GCA_025351965.1 Actinomycetes bacterium
CGAGTGTGACGAGGCGGCCGGGGCCGAAACCCTGACGGCCGATGAGTACGATGGGGACGAGCAACGCGCCGGCGACGGCGGCCAGGCGGCCTCGACCGAGCGACGAGCCCTCGATGCGGGCGGCCTTGCCGAGCGAGCGGATGGAGGGATGAGTCGCTGCGGCGCCGATGCAGGCCGGCACGAGTAGGTACGGGATCCCCAGGATCCGCTGCGGGATGTGGATCGTGCCGACTTCGCCGAGGGCGAAGATGACGTCGCCGACGAGCAACGATGCAGTACCGACCAGGACGAGACGGAAGGCCGGCGAACGATCGCCGCCGGCGAAGGCAAGGCGGGCGGCGAGCACCAGTAGGCACATCGAGATCGCGGGATAGATGGCCACGGCGATGCGCGCCATCAGCCAGGTGCCCTGGATGTCGAGCGTCGGTTCGATCAGCAGTTCGTTGACGAGCAACATCGCTCCGACGCCGAGCATGATGCCGTCGAGCAGGGCGCCACGTTCGCCGGCGCCGCGCCGCGAACGGAGCAGGCCGTAGAGCGCGATGCCGAAGGCGAGGTAGCCGGGGATGGCGAGCAGATCCGGAATCAGCGAGCGGTCGACGGTGAGGTCACCGGTGGCGTGGGTGGCCTGGCGGACGACCCCCGCTGCGGCCCAGATCACGCCGGTGCCCATCAGTACCCACCATGGCCACTTCAGCGCGGGCGCGTGGGCGCGCAAGCCGTACACCGCGAGTAGCACCCCGCCGATCGTGACGGCCGGGTAGGCGAAATCCCCGAGCACGCCCGTGCTGTGGACCAGGATGACGGCGCAGAGGACTGCGAGAATGATCCACGTCGTGCGCGGCTGGATGTCTGACGTCGGCACAGAGAGCTGACCGACGGGGCGTCGCAGACGCGCCAGACGTGGCGGCTCGACACGGGGTGACGCAGGGGTCGGCACCTCAGGCCATCGTTCGAGCACCCACTCCTATCGACAAGTTTTCGACAAGACTTGAGTGCCCGATACGGGATCAGACGTGACCGTTCCTGGCCAGGCGTCGGCGCGCGGAGTTGACGACCACACCGAGCAGCAGGAGCCCGACCCAGAACAGCGGGTTGCCGAGAATCCGCAGGATCCACTCTGTTCCGCGAGCCAGCGAATGGACCCGGCGACCAATCACCGCGACGGTGGCCGCGAGCGCCCCGATGCCGCCGACGATCGTGCCGCACAGGACGGCGCTCTGCACGACGACGGAGGCGTGGCGGCGGACCCCGGTCATGCCCGTGGACATGATCTGGATCAGGGCGACCGCAGTCGTGCCCAGCCCGAAGACGAGCGCGCACCGACCGACGGGCGTCAGCCGGGACCATTCGCCCGGAGCGGTCTCGTTCTCGCCGCGCAACCGTTGCCACGCTGCGTTCGCTGTGCGGTCGAACATCGAGAAGCCGGTCAACGCCGTGAACCCCGACGCGAGCTGCTGCACCGTGGTGAAGCCGAAGCCGATGCCGGCGGTGACAGGAATTGCCGCGACGCCCTGCGTTTCCTTGATCACCTTGGCCAGGATCCACGGAGTCACCGTCTCGTTGCCAGCGCCCCACTCGTAGACCAGCCACCCGATGACCGCCATCAGGGCGAAGCGCCGGACCCAGTTCGCAGCGCGGAAGTCGGTGGAGAAGGCGCGGCGGAGACGCCTCCAGCCGCGTCCTGATTGCTGCGTGTCGACCTCCTCCGCGCCGCCCACCGGCGCGGTCAAGTACGGCTCCCGGGTACGAGGCGGATGACTCGCCGTGAGCGCATGGGCCGCAATCTAGCGAACCGCTTTCGTCGACCCGGTGTCGACCACGCAGGAATAGGGTGCGGTGTGCTCCCACCCGCGCGAATGACCGACTACCTGCAGAAGATTCTCACGGCCAGGGTGTACGACGTCGCCCACGAGACGCCCCTCGAGGTCGTGGCGGGGCTGTCCGCCCGGCTCGGCAACACGGTACTGCTCAAGCGTGAGGACACCCAGCCGGCGTTCAGTTTCAAGCTGCGCGGCGCCTACAACAAGATGGTCAACCTGTCGTCCGAACAGCTCGCCAAGGGCGTGATCTGTGCCTCGGCCGGCAACCATGCCCAAGGCGTTGCGATGAGTGCGCGGCGTCTCGGTTGTGCGGCAACCATCGTCATGCCGGTCACCACGCCATCGGTGAAGGTCGCCGCGGTGCGATCACTCGGGGTCACGATCGTGCTGCACGGCGACAGCTACTCCGACGCCGCAGCGCGGGCCGACGAGTTGCAACGCGAGCACGGCTTCACGTTCGTGCACCCCTTCGACGACCCGGACGTGATCGCCGGCCAGGGCACGATCGCGATGGAGATCCTCCGCCAGCACCAAGGCCGGATCGATGCCGTGTTCGTCGCCGTCGGTGGCGGCGGACTGATCTCCGGGATCGCTGCGTACATCAAAGCCGTACGGCCTGACATCCGCGTGATCGGGGTCCAGGCCGCGGATTCCGATGCGATGATGCAATCCGTGGCGGCCGGCGTGCGGGTGCAACTCGACGACGTCGGCCTGTTCAGCGATGGCACTGCGGTCAAGCTCGTTGGCGAAGAGACGTTCCGGATCGTCCGGGAGCTCGTCGACGAGTTCGTCGCTGTCGACACCGACGCGATCTGCGCGGCCATCAAGGACGTGTTCCAGGACACTCGTAGCATCCTCGAACCAGCGGGCGCGCTCGGCATCGCCGGCGTGAAGGCGTACGTCGCCGCGCACGATTGCGCCGACCAGACCTTCGTCGCGATCGCATGCGGCGCCAACATGAACTTCGATCGGCTGCGGTTCGTGGCCGAGCGGGCCGAGGAGCGCGAGGCGATTTTCGCCGTGACGATCCCCGAGGCGCTGGGCAGCTTCCGCCGGTTCTCCGAGCTCATCGGCGACCGTTCGGTCACCGAGTTCAACTACCGCATCTCGGCGACGGACGAGGCGCATGTGTTCGTCGGCATCGCGACCACCGATGGTTCGGACTCGGCGACGATCGCCGAGGTGTTCCGCGACGCCGGCTTCGCGACGATCGATCTGACCCCTGACGAAGTGGCCAAGGAGCACGTGCGGCACATGGTCGGCGGCAGGTCCGGCAGCGCGCAAGACGAGGTGCTCTACAGCTTCGAGTTTCCCGAGCGCCCCGGTGCGCTCCTCGAGTTTCTCCAGAGCCTGGGCGCGCGCTGGAACATTTCGCTGTTCCACTACCGGAATCACGGGTCCGCGTTCGGAAGGGTGCTCTGCGGGCTCGAGGTGCCGGAAGCCGAGCGCGAGGCCCTCACC
>JANXUX010000247.1 GCA_025351965.1 Actinomycetes bacterium
CGTGAGGAGTTCGGCCCCGAGGAGCCGGACATCCCCCTGTACGCCAACTACCCCGTGACGTCGGCGTCGCTGCGCCGCAAGCTGTGGCGAGATGCAACCGGGCGCACGGGCTACAAGCTTCTCCGCCAGCAACTGCGCGGCCTGCGCCACCCCGACCTCGCTGCGCGTCACGTCCAATACAAGATCTGGGGCATGCAGGTCGTGTTGCTCGCCGCGTCGATCGCCGGCGGTGTGTGGTGGCTGTACCCGCTGTTCTGGTTGCTCCCCCACCTGACCGTGTGGCGGGTGATCAACCGGCTGCGCTCGATCGCGGAACACGGCGGGATGATGGCGTCGAAGGACCGTCGCATCACCACCCATTCGGTGCGCCAGCACCCGGCGGCGCGATTCATGCTCGTGCCGTACAACATCGGCTGGCACCTCGCCCACCATGTCGACTCGGGCGTGCCGTTCCGTAACCTGCCCCGCTTCCACGACGCACTCCGAGCCAGCGGCTACGTCGACGACTCCTTCGAGTACGCCGACTACCGAACCCTCTGGCGCGCCGTCCAGCGCCCGGACTGAGCGGCGCCAGCCTCGGCCCGGTGATGCAGGCGCTCACCGCCTCGATCACCCCTCCCATCACCCCCAGTCGAGTGGTACGGTATGGTCATGAGTGGTACGTACTCGGTGGTCGTGGGAGATCGCGGTCGGATCGTGGTTCCTGCAGAGGTCCGCGAGCGGGCCCACCTCGTCGAAGGGACCGCTCTGGTCATGCTCGACACACCAGAGGGCCTCGTCCTGCTCACCCGTGACCAACTTCGGGCACGGGTTCGCGCCGACCTCTCCGAGGTCGACCTGGTCGGCGATCTCCTGGCTGAGCGACGCGCTGCCGCCGCCGCAGAGGACACGGCATGACCGCTGTGCTCGACGCATCAGCGGTGTTGGCCTTCGTACAGGGCGAGCCCGGTGCCGATGTGGTGGAGCAACGGTTGGAGGCCGGCGCCTCCTGCAGCACTGCGAATTGGTCTGAGGTCGCTCAGAAGATCTCCGCCGCTGGACGTGACTGGGATCTGGCCCGAGCGCTGCTGGTCAGCTACGGCCTGCTCCTCGAGCCGGTCACAGTGGCGGACGCAGAGTGGGCTGCCCGACGGTGGCGTCGCGGTGAAGGGCTGTCGCTCGCCGACCGGTTGTGCTTGGCGCTCGCCCATCGCCTCGCAGTGGACGTATGGACCGCCGATGGCCTCTGGGGCGATGGCGGAACGATTCGTCAGATCCGCTGAACGCTTTTTTCGATCACCGACCCGCAGGCCAGCAATTACTCCTACGTGCGTAGGGGTAATTCTCACACCACCGTTAGGCTGACGACCGTGAGCGAACTGTTTCGCATCGAAGATCTCCATGCCAAGCCCGTCGAGGGCGACACCCCGATCCTGCGGGGTCTGTCGCTGTCGGTGAACGACGGCGAGGTACACGCCATCATGGGCCCGAACGGCAGCGGCAAGAGCACGCTCGCGAGCACGCTCCTGGCCTCCCCCGAGTACGAGGTGACCCAGGGTCGGATCATGTTCCGCGGCGACGACGTCACGACCTGGCCGACAGATGTGCGCGCCAAGGCGGGCATGTTCCTCGGCTTCCAGTACCCGCAGGAGATCCCCGGGGTATCCGTGATCCAGTTCCTGCGTCAGGCACTGAGCGCGCGCAAGGGCATCGACCTGTCCGTGCTCGAGCTGCGCCTCGCGACGATGGACTGGATGAAGCGCCTCGGCATGGATTCCAGCTTCGTCGACCGCTACCTCAACGAGGGTTTCAGCGGCGGCGAGAAGAAGCGCAACGAGATCATGCAGATGGCCATCCTCGAACCCGAGCTGGCGATCCTCGACGAGACAGATTCTGGCCTCGACATCGACGCCCTGCGCATCGTCGCCAAGGGCATCCGCGAGGTCAAAGCCGACCGTCCGTCGCTCGGCATCGTGCTGATCACCCACTACCAGCGCCTGCTCAACGAGCTCCAGCCGGACAAGGTCCACATCCTGATCGACGGCCGCATCGTTGCGTCGGGCGGGATGGAGCTGGCCGAGAAGCTGGAAGCCGACGGCTACGAGTCCTTCCGAGCCCGAGAGGAGACGGCGCGATGACCACGGTCGATTCCGCACTGGTCCGTAAGGACTTCCCGATCTTCGATCGGCTGATCGACGACAAGCCGATCGTCTACCTCGACTCCGCGAACACGTCGCAGAAGCCGCGCCAGGTCATCGACGCGATGAGCCAGTTCATGGAGAACTCCTACGCCCCGATCAACCGCAGTGCCTACCAGCTCGCCGCCGAGGCCGACGTGATGTACGAGGGCGCTCGGGCCAAGATCGCCCGCTTCGTCAACGCCTCGCGGCCCGAGGAGATCGTCTTCACCAAGAACGCGACCGAGGCGCTGAACCTCGTCGTGCACAGCTGGGGCCGGGCCAACCTGCAGGCCGGCGACGTCGTCGTGCTCACCCATATGGAGCACCACGCCAACATCGTGCCCTGGCACATGCTCGTGGCCGAGCGGGGCATCGTGCTGCGCTGGGTGCCGTTGACCGCCGACGGCCAACTCGACCTCACCGACCTCTCGACATTGCTCGACGGCGCCAAGGCGTTCAGCTTCACGGCGATGAGCAACGTGCTCGGCACCCTCACGCCGGTCAAGCTGCTCTGCGACGCCGCACATGCGGCCGGCGCGATTGCGATCGTCGACGGCTGCCAGTTCGTGCCCCACAACGTCACCGACGTGCAGGCCTGGGGCGCGGATTTCATGGCCTTCAGCAGTCACAAGATGTGCGGGCCGAGCGGCGTCGGCGCGCTGTGGGGCCGGGCGACCCTGCTCGACGCGATGCCCCCGTTCCTCGGCGGCGGCAACATGATCGCCGACGTCCGTCTCGACGGTTTCACCACCGCCCCCGTGCCGGCCAAGTTCGAGGCCGGCACACCGCCGATCACCGAGGTCGTCGGCTTCGGCGCGGCGGTCGACTATCTGACCGACCTCGGCATGACCAATGTCCGTCGCCACGAGATGGACCTCACCGGGTACGCGATCACGATGCTCACAGATCGCTACGGCGATGACATCACCATCCACGGCCCGACGAACATCGAGGTACGCGGCGCGTCGCTGAGCTTCGCGTTCCGGGGCATCCACCCGCACGACGTCAGCCAGGTCCTCGACCAGCAGAACGTGTGCGTGCGCGCCGGCCACCACTGCGCCAAGCCTCTGATGCGCTTGCTCGACGTCACCGCGACGGCCCGGGCCAGCTTCTACATCTACAACGACGAGTCCGATGCCGATGCTCTCGCTGATGCGCTCGAGGGCGCCAGCGATATCTTCGGGTTCTGACCGGTCGCCTCGACACGCTCTGAAAGGGTCCACTCATGCCCGGCCTCGAAGACCTCTACCGCGAGATCATCCTCGATCACTACCGCACGCCCCGTAACCGCGGTGAGCTCGAGCCCCCGGCCGTGCGCGCCGAGGGCCACAACCCGCTGTGCGGCGACGAGATCCAAGTCTACCTCGACGTGACCGACGGAGTGGTCAGCGACATCAAGGTCGCCGGCCAGGGCTGCAGCATCAGCCAGTCGTCGGCGAGCATGATGAGCCAGGCCGTGAAGGGCAAGAGCCTCCTCGAGGTCCGTGCGCTCGTGCGCCGGTTCAAGGGGATGATGAGCGTCGACGAGGCCGATGCCGACGAAGCCGAAGAGGCCGCCGCAGCAGCGGTCAAGCTCGGCGACCTCGAAGCGCTCCAGGGCGTGGTCAAGTTCCCGGTGCGCATCAAGTGCGCGACCCTGGCCTGGAACACCCTGCTGCAAGCGATGTCCGAGCTCCCCGCCACCGCCTGAGAAGGCGCTGCCCAGAGGATCAGGGCGGCGGAGCGACGAGCGTCACCGTCGGGAAGTACGTGCGGTAGGGAGACCCATCGCGGGTCAACACGGACAGACCTTCAACAGCCGCGTGGGCGCCGATGTAGAAGTCGGGCAGCGTGGAGGAGCGGACACCGCCCTTGCGTCGGTAGGAGCGAAACGCCTTGCCGGCGAGGAACGCTGCGTCCCACGGGAGTGGCAGGCGTCGGAAATCGGCGGGTGGCAGGGCGTCGTCGAGGTCCTCGATGGTCGAGAATCGGATCGACACCTCAGCATAGATGATCGGGTTGATGAACAGCGGTCCCGCTTCGGCGGCCTGCTCGAGTGCTTCGAGTGACCAGCGCAGCCACACCGGGTCCTCCGTGAGCACATCGAGCAGCACGTTCGTGTCGACGAGAGTTCCGTGCGCCACGATCAATCGCCCCGCGTCATCGCCATGATCTCATCGGTCGACAGCGCGACGTCGCCTCGGCCTCGGAGACGAGCTGCGAGTCGGTTGCCGCGACTCGGGCCGTCGTGGACCTTCCGCAACACGATCGAGTCGCCATCGATCTCGAACTCGACCTCGCTTCCGGCGCCGATACCGATCGCGTCGCGTACGTCTTTGGGGATCGTGACTTGGCCCTTCTCGGTGACTCGCATGGTAAGAATCCTACAGTCATACTCCTACTCAGCGGACCGAAGTCCTCGTCGCCCCCAGTGAACGGGAGCTGAACCCGAGGGTCCGACTGGCGGTCCGACGACGGGGCTCTGCTAAAAACTTCGCCCGTGACCAGAACCCGTGCAACCGCCGCCCTGCTGATCGCCCTCTCGCTCGGGACCGCTGCCTGCAGCAGCGATTCCGACTCATCGGCCTCGACGACCACGATTGCCGCGCCAGCGACATCAACGGCTCCGGTCGAGACTGATGCCCCGGCCGAAACCGACGCGCCCACCACCGAGGCAGCCACCACCGAGGCAGTCACCACCGAC
>JANXUX010000255.1 GCA_025351965.1 Actinomycetes bacterium
TCGTCGATCCACCCAAACGTAGTGCCGGTGCCAGGCCGGCTCGGGCAGTTCCTCACCGGGCATCTTCGCTGTCACCGGATCGCCCGGGGGGCAGGCACGGGCCTGTGCCACACTTGCGGACCTGTGCAGCCGAACACCACCTCCGAGCACGTCACCACAGCCCTTCTCGACCACTACGGGATCACCGGTGAGGTCGACGCACTCCCCGGTGAGGTGGACCTCAACCTGCGCGTGACGTCCGCCGACGGGCAGCGGTACGTGCTGCGCGTGCATCGTGCTGGGGCTGACCCGGACGAGCTGGACCTCGAGGCACGTGTGCTCGAGCACGTCACAGCGGTCGGCACCTCCGTTGGCTTCCAACGCATCGTCCGCAGCCGAGCGGGCGAGGTCCTACCGGTCGCGAACATCGACGGTGTTCCCCGGGTGTTGCGCATGACGACGTGGATCGACGGCGACGTGTGGGCCAACGGCATCGGCACCGATCACCGCCGGCGCGTGCACGCGAGCCGGTCGCTCGGCACGCTGCTCGGCGAGCTCGACCTCCGTCTCGCCGACTTCGCCCATCCCGCCGCCGCCCACGCCCACCGGTGGGATCTCGCTCGCGCCGCCGAGCAGCTGGCCGCAGTCCATCTGATCGACGACGAGGCCAAGCGCTCCGCGGTCGAGGCCGTCCTCGTCCGCTTCCGCGACGTCGTCGCACCATCACTGGCCGACGCGCCGCGACAGGTCATCCACAACGACGGCAACGACCACAACATCGTGCTCGCCGCCGACGGCAGCGTCACCGGGTTGATCGACTTCGGCGACACGGTGCACAGCTGGCGGATCAACGAGGTCGCGATCGCCTGCGCATACACGATCCTCGGCACCGCCGACCCCGTCGGCGCCGCGGTCCCACTGGTGGCCGCCTACCACGACGTCAACCCGCTGACCGAGGTCGAGGCCGACGCGCTGTTCGATCTGATCCGCGCCCGCTATGCCGTCAGTATCTGCATCGCCGCCACACAGGTCGCGGCCGATCCGTCCAACGAGTACCTACTGATCAGCCAGGCCGATGTGTGGGCCGCACTGCAGCAGCTCGAAGCCGAGAACCCCCGCATCGCGACGATGCGGTTGCGGGCGGCGTGCCGGTTCGAGCCGGTGACCACGCGCCGCACGGTCGAGCGCTGGCTCGACGCGAACGGCCACCGCGCCCACCCGGTGCTGCGTCGCGACCTGACGCCCGCCGGGCTCACGGTGCTCGACCTCACCGCCGACAGCCCCGACGGGCGGCGACTCGACGCGCTGTTCGACGAGGCCGAGCTGGCGACCACTGTCCCGGTCGGCCGCTACGGCGAGGACCGCTCGGTCTACCGCAGCGAGGCCTTCGCAACGGCCGACCCGAACGAGCGGCGCACGATCCACATCGGCATCGACCTGTTCGCGGCGGCCGGTGAGGACGTCGTTGCGCCACTCGACGCCGTCGTGCACGAGATCGGCTCCGACCTCGTCCCGCTCGGGTTCGGAGGCATCCTCGTGCTCGAGCACCGTACCGACGACGGCACTCCGTTCTGGACGCTCTACGGGCACCTCTCCTCGACCAGCCTCGACGGGCTGCGCGTCGGGCAGGCCGTCGCCGCCGGCGAGACGGTTGCTCGCCTCGGACGACCGGACGAGAACGGCAACTGGCCGCCGCACCTCCACTTCCAGGTGATGACGGATCTGTGCGGTTGGACCGCGAGCGAGATCGTCGGCGTGGTCGCGCGCAGTCAGTGGGACGTGTGGAAGGCGGTGTTCCCGAACCCGAACCTGGTCCTCGGGTTGAGCGTCGACTGCAGCGTGACCGTGGCCCGCGATGCCGAGTGGTTGCGCCGCGAGCGGCGGTACGTACTCGGCCGCTCGCTCAGCCTGGCCTACGCCGCACCGCTGAAGATCGTACGTGGCGAGGGCGTGCACCTCATCGACGACCAGGGCGAGCGCTACCTCGACATGGTCAACAACGTCTGCCACGTCGGCCACTGCCACCCCCGCGTGGTCGCAGCCGGGCAACGGCAGATGGCGATGCTCAACACGAACTCGCGCTACCTGCACGACAACCTCGTCGAGTACTCACGCCGGCTCACCGACACCCTGCCGCAGTGCGACGCCGGGTGGGTGGTGTTCATGGTCAACTCCGGCTCGGAGGCCAACGACCTCGCTCTGCGGATGGCACGAGTCTTCACGGGCAACCGCGACGTCGTCACCGTCGACCACGTCTACCACGGCAACCTGACCTCCATCGTGGAGATCAGCCCGTACAAGTTCGCCGGCCCGGGTGGTGACGGGCGCGCCGACCACGTGTGGGTAGCGGAGATGCCCGACACGTACCGAGGTCGGCTGCGCGACCCGGCGACGGCTGGCGCGACCTACGCCGACGATGTCGCCGCGCAGATCCGGGCGATGGAGGTGGCGGGTCGTCGTCCCGCCGCGTTCTTCAGCGAGGGCATCCTCGGCACAGGTGGGATGCTCACCCTGCCCGACGGCTACCTCGCCGCGGCCTACGCCCACGTGCGCGCAGCCGGCGGGGTGTGCATCGCCGACGAGGTGCAGCTCGGCTTCGGCCGGGTCGGGTCACACATGTGGGCGTTCGAGACGCAGGATGTCGTGCCGGACGTGGTGACGATGGGCAAGCCGATCGGGAACGGTCATCCAATGGCGGCTGTCGCCGTGCGAGCCGACATCGCTGCAGCGTTCGCGAACGGGATGGAGTACTTCAGCACGTTCGGCGGCAACCCCGTCTCGGCCGCGATCGGTCTCGCGGTGCTCGACGTGATCCGCGACGAGCGGCTGATGCACAACGCCGATGTCATCGGCACCCGGATGATGGACGGGCTCCGCGCCCTCGCCGAGCGCCACCCGCTGATCGGCGATGTCCGCGGCCACGGCCTGTTCATCGGCGTCGAACTCGTCCGCGACCGGACGACGCTCGAGCCGGCCGCAGCAGAGCTGACCGCTGTCGTGGAGGCGATGAAGGGCCGGCGGATATTGCTCAGCACCGAGGGCCCGCATCACAACGTGCTCAAGATCAAGCCGCCGATCGTGTTCTCCGCGGCGAACTGCGACGAGTTCCTCGTCGCGCTCGACGCCGTGCTGGGTGACGTGGGCTGAGGTCGACGGCTGGACCGGTCGGTGCGCTCGTCCGGTCCTACGCGCCGAGTGCGGCGTCGATCGCTCGGGCTGCGCTGTGGTGACCGAGCATCGTGGCCGCGACGGGCGAGGACCCACCGGCAAGCGCGACGAGCAGGCCTGCGGCGAACGCGTCTCCGGCGCCGGTGGTGTCGCGGACGTCGTCGATGACCAATGCCGGCACCTCGATGGTCGCTCTGCCCGGCTGCATCACCAGCGCCGGCTCGGCGCCTCGCTTGACGACGGTCAGCTGGGCACCGATGCGCATCGGGTCCGCACCCTCGCCCAGGGCCTCGGCCTCCATCTCGTTGCACAGCATCACCGACGGGTGCAGCACCTCCAGCAACTCGATCAGTTCGTCGGCACCGAAGTCGTTGATGACCGACCACGACGACGCGTCGACGGAAACGGTGATGCCCATCGTGTGTGCCCAGCCGATGAGCGTGGTCGTGGTGCGCGCCAGCGGCTCGCCGATCAGCGAGTACACGGGGACGTGCAGTGTGCTCAGCCCGTCGAGCCAGGACCGCTCGGGATGGTCGAGACGTGTGCACGCGCCGCGGTCGGTCAGCATCGTCCGTTCGCCGAGGTGGTCGAGCAGCACCACGATCGTCCCGGTGCGCCCACCGCGGCGGGCGATGACATCGACACCTTCGCCACGCAACTGCTCGACCAGCGCCGCCCCCTGTGCATCGTCGCCCACCTGGCCGATGAAGCGCGCCGCGTGTCCGGCGCGGACCACGCTCACCGCCATGTTCGCCGCGCTGCCGCCACGGCGGTGGACGACATCGGCCTCGGTGTCGGTCGCCTCGTTCACCGGTACGCCGAGGTGAACCACCACATCTTCGACGAGATCACCAACGGTGCCGATCACCCGACGAGTGTGCCAGAGTTTGAGTGTGGATCTTCAACAGTGGATTGCCAACGATCATGCGAGCGTGCTGACCCGGTTCGAGAACGCCGTCGCCGGCCGCGTCCCGGTCGAGCACTGGAAGGACAGCACCACCGCCGAGCAGGGCGGCGTGACCTCGTCCATCGCCTGGCTGCTGTTCCACACCACGATGCACCAGGACCTCGCCCTGAACACGGCCGTCCGCAACCACGCACCGATGCTCGACCAGCATCGCGACGCGCTCGGCCTTGCCGGGATGTCGCCGTCAGGCGGGCTGACCGAGGCCGAGGACCACGCCGTCACCGATGCACTCGATCTCGGCGCGCTGCACACCTACGTCGCCGCGGTCAACGCCGGCACCCAGCAGTGGATCGACACGATCAGCATCATGGCGCTCGACTCCATCCCGACCTCCAGCTGGCGGCTCGAACACAAAGCCGGCATCCCGGCCGACGGTGAGTTGTCCTGGCTGCACACGATGTGGACCGACAAGCCCGTCAGCTGGCTGGTCCAGTGGGAATGCATCGGCCATGGTCACGCCCACATCGGCGAGATGACGAGCGTCCGCAACCGCCTCGGCTTCAGCCCGTTCTAGCGTCACCGACAGCGAGCCGGTCGGGCCGCCCGCCCCACGGGCCCGCACCCATCGCACCCATCGCACCCATCGCGCAGATCGCGCCCATCGCGCAGATCGCGCAGATCGCGCAGATCGCGCAGATCGCGCAGATCGCGCAGATCGCGCAGATCGCGCCCACGGTTCGCCGTTGGGACGCTTCCCCGCTCACAACCCCACCCCGGGCGCGATCTGCGCGCATGCCATGCCACGGCACCGCCACCACGGCACCGCCACCACGTTCAGCGACGGGCGGCGCCGGCGGTCGAACCCGCCGAACCCCGCCGAGCCCCGCCGAACCCCAGA
>JANXUX010000280.1 GCA_025351965.1 Actinomycetes bacterium
CGACATCGCCCCACGCTGAGATCTGCTCGGACACTTCGTCCGGGGTTCCGCACAGCATGTACCCGGCTTTGATCAGCCCATCGAGCAATTCGTCGGCGTCGACGTTCGGGTCCTGGACGATGTCGTACAGCGTGATCGGACTGTTCGGCCAGACGATGGCGTCCTGCGATTTCGGCATCGTGTCGTGATACATGTTGACCATCGTGACCAGGTAGCCACGGCCCTTGCGGAGGGCGATCTTGCGGGCTTCTGCACGGCTCTCGCAGCAGATCACCGAGTTGGTGATCATCACGTTGTCGTTCTTGAACTGGCCGATCGGGTTGGTGCAGTTCGCGGCACCGTTCTTGTACGCCTCGATCCGGCCGCGCAACGCAAAGATCGGCTCGAAGTTGAACGCAATGGCACCGATCCCCATCTCGCCGGCCGTCGTGAACGTGCCCGGATTTCCGCACGCGACCCAAATCGGCGGGTGGCCGGCGCCGTAGGGCTTGGGGAGCACGTTGTGCGGGTAGGGCACGGTGAACGTGTCGCCGTGGAACTCGTAGTCGTACTGCTCCCACATCCGCGGGATCTCACGGACGACCTCGACCCACTCGGGCTTGGTCGAGTCCTTGTCCATGATGTTGAACAGGGCCATCTCATGGCTGCCGGCGCCACGGCCGGTACCCCACTCGAAGCGGTTGTTGGTGAAGTGGTCGAGCATCGCCGCGCGCTCGGCGTACCGGGCGGGGTGCTCTTTGCGCGGTGAGAGGCTGTTGATGCCGGTACCGAGATGGATGTAGTCGGTCTGCGCGGCGACCCAACCCATGACCACTTCGGGGGCCGACATGTGGCTGTACTCGGTCAACGCGTGGTGCTCGCCGAACCACGAGTACTTCCAGTTGTGCTTGTCGGCGAAGATCACGTACTCCGCCTCACGCATCAGCTCGAGATGCTCGTGCTTGGAAGAATGGGCGGCAGGGCCCGCGATGTAACCGTTGAGAAAGACGCCGAACTCCAAGGGAACCCTCCAAGAGCAGTGAGTGAATCAGTACATTAATGTCAGAGATTAATTGCGGTCCACAACGTAGCAGATGGCCTCACGATTGACGGGAATCGCCGAGATCGGGCCAGACTCGAAGGATGACCATGGAGATGACTCACGTCGCGTCCACCATCGACCCGGAGACCTCGACGATCGATACTGCGCTCGACGCCTTGCTCGCTGCGCACGACCCCAAGCAGGAGGGCTCCGTCGAGTTCCGTGGCCATCAATACGACGCCGGTCTTGCCTGGGTGCACTTCCCCATCGGATTCGGTGGCTTGGGTGTCCGTCCGGACCAGCAGAAGCGGGTCGAGCAGCGCCTGCGCGCCGCCGGTGCCAAACCTGCCGACGCCGGTTCGTTCTTCCTCGCGCTCGCCGGACCGACCATCGTGACCCACGGCAATGACGAACAACGAGCTCGGTTCCTGCGCCCGATGTTCACCGGCGAGGAGCGCTGGTGCCAGCTGTTCAGCGAGCCTGGCGCAGGCAGCGACTTCGCCGGCCTGGCCTGCAAAGCCGTGCGCGACGGCGACGAGTGGCTGGTCAACGGCCAGAAGGTCTGGAACACCATCGCCCATCTCGCCAAGTGGGGCATGCTCGTCACTCGCTCGAATCCCGACGCGCCCAAGCACAAGGGCATGACCTACTTCGCAGTCGACATGCAGAGCCCCGGTGTCGAGGTCCGGCCGCTGCGCCAGATCACCGGTGAGGCCGAGTTCAACGAGGTCTACCTCACCGACGTGCACATCCCGGACGAGAACCGGATCGGCGCCGAGGGCGAGGGCTGGCGGGTGTCGCTGACGACGCTGATGAACGAGCGCAGCACCATCGGCGGCGGGGGCGGTGCGCCCAAGCGGGGCTCCGGCGCGATCGCCGAGCTCGTCGACGTCTGGAAGCAGCTGCCCGACGGCCGCAAGACGCCTGCGCAGAAGGACCAGGTCATGCAGATGTGGGTGCGTGCCGAGATCGGCCGGCTCACCAACATCCGCGCCGGTGAGAGCCGTAAGGCAGGCAACCCAGGCCCGGAGGGCTCGGTCGCCAAGCTCGCGATGGCCGAGCTGAACAAGGCGCTCTTCGAGCTGGCGATCGACCTCCTCGGCGCCGATGCGATGATCGGCTACGACTACACGTTCCGCCGCCCGGAGACGCTCTCCACCGAGGGCATCGAGCACGGTGTCCGTCATGCATTCTTGCGGGTGCGCGCCAACTCGATCGAGGGCGGCACCAGCGAGATCATGCGCAACATCCTCGGTGAGCAGGTGCTCGGCCTCCCCGGCGAGCCCCGCGTCGACAAGGACGTCCCCTGGGTGACAGTCCCCCGGAGCTGAGCGACTGCGACGGTGTCCGAACCCCGAACCGTGACCGTGTCGGATTGTCCGGCCCACGGCCTGACGATCCGTCAGAGCTCCTGCAATACGCCCCAGCCCTGTCGGATTGTCCGGCCCACGGCCCGTGAATCCGACACGGTCGGGTCACCCGGCGGATCCTGCGGCTGGGTCGTGCGTCAGACGGGCGGGCCGACGTAACGGTCGGGGTGGCGGGCGGCGACGGTGCGGCGCATGCCCTCGCGCCAGCCGACGGCGCACGGGCCGGTGATCGACAGGCGCTTGGCGTTGTCGGCGATCGATCCGCGCAGGGTGTTCGGGATCGGCGTCACGCCGATCTCGGCGTCGACGTCCATCAGCTCACAGGCGTACGCGAACCATTCCTGCGCGGCGACCGGCTCGTCGCCGGCCCAGTTGACGATGGTGGCGGGACTGGTCGCGGCCTCGAGCAGCGCGCCGACCTGGTCGTTGATGTCGTCCTCGTAGATCGGGCTGTACATGCATGGATCCCAACGAGTCGACACCGGCGTACCGGCCGCGATCATGTCCGCGTGGAACGCCGGAAGTCCACCATTCGGGCCATAGGACGCGTTCATCCGGGCGATCGTCACCGGCAGGTCGAAGGCGCGTGAACAGAACCGGGCCACCGCCTCGGCACCGATCTTGGACGCCGAGTACGGCGGCGACAGCGTGTTGTTGCAGTCGCCCAACGGGGCGGTTTCCTCGAACACGTACATCGGATCGTCCTGGGGCTTGTACACCGAATGCGTCGACATCACGAGCGCAGCCTGAGCGGTGCGGCAGTGCTGCAACAGCAATCCCGTGCCCTCGGCGTTGTCGCGGATCGCGTGGTCGTAGTCCAGGCCCGGTCCGATGAACGCGGCGAGATGCACGACGAGTGTGAAGTCGTCGGGCACCTCAGAGAAGTCGCCGGCCCCGAGGTCGCACACGACCGGCGTGATGCCGACGTCCCGCACACGCTGCTTGGCCGTCGGATCGCTGAACCGGGCCAGCCCCCACACCTCGTTGTCGGCCGCCAACTGCCGCGCGATCGGGAAGGCGATCTGCCCCGCTACACCGGTCACCAAGATCTTCTCGCCACTCAACACGTCGTCCCACTCCCCTGTCGTCGTTCGTCGTTCGTCCTGACGCTGATCACCACGGCCCTGATCACCACGGCATGGTGACGCCGCCGTTGACGCGGATCACCTGGCCGGTCACGTAGCGCGAGGCATCGGAGGCCAGGTACAGCACTGCGTAGGCCTGGTCGAGTGGGTCACCGGTCATCTGCAGCGGTGCCCACTTGGCGCGCTGTTGCACGTAGTCCGCCTTGCGATCCGGGTCGATCGAGCCGTCCTCGTTGAGGACGTGGCGCTCGTTCATCGGTGTGTCCGTCCAGCCCGGCGCCAGGGTGTTGACGCGCACCGACTTGCCGGCGATCTCCAGCGCCAGGCCGCGGCTGAACTGGTGTGCGGCTGCTTTCGCTGTCGAGTAACCCGTGTACTGGGCCAGCGCGATGTCGACGGCACCTGACGTGACGTTGATGATGCTGCCGCTGCCGGCGGCGATCATCACCCGTGCGGCGGCCTGGGCACCGAAGACGACACCCTTGAAGTTGACCGCATGGACCCGGTCGAGATCCGCCTCGGTGATGGTCAACGGGCTGGTGTCGTCGATCACGCCGGCATTGTTCATCATCACGTCGAGCCGGCCGTGGCGGGCGACGACGTCGTCGACGAGCGCGTTGACGTCTGCCTGCTTGGAGACGTCGAGGACGACCGCCTCGCAGTCGAGGGCACCTGCGACCAGGGCGTCGGCCTGAGCTCGCACGAGATCCGCCTGAACATCGGCGAGCACGACCCGGGCGCCTGCACGGGCGAGCACCGACGCTGCGGCCAAGCCGATTCCGCCGGCTGCGCCGGTGACGATGGCGACTCGACCGGTCATGTCGAACGCCTCGGCGATCGAGCGGGGCAGGGGCGCAGTCTCACGACGCGGAGAAGTCATACGGTCGAGCATCGCGCACGGTCGCCCCATCCGGCGAAGACAAGTGCCGGGCCACCAGCCGCGCCCCGCCGGGTCGTCACCCCAGCGAGCTCACTCGGCCGAGCGTCGGCCGCGGCCGCGCTCGCGGCCCTCGCTCGGGTTCGCATTCGGCGCGGAGTTGGTCAGCGGGCCCGTCGCCTCGACGATCTCGTCGAGCGTCGGGCGGTCGCGCTTGGTCGCGACGTCGATACTGGCGCGCATCGCGGCGAGGTGGGCCGGCGAGGTGCCGCAGCAGCCACCGATGATGCGGGCCCCGGCATCGATCGCCAGGGCGGCGTAGGCCGCCATGACCTCGGCCGTGCCGCTGTAGACGATCTCGGTGCCGTGGAAGTGCGGCACGCCGCAGTTGCCCTTGGAGATGTAGACGTTGTCGGCATCGGCGCCGCTCATCGCCAGGATCGACAGCAGGATGTCGCTGGCTCCGACGCCGCAGTTGGCGCCCATCGCGACCGGCTGCTCGGACAGGCCCTCGAACAACGACGGTAGGCTCTCCGGGAGGATGCCCATCATCGTGCGCCCGGCGGTGTCGAACGAGAGCGTGGTGGTGTACGGCATGCCGACGTTGATCGCCGCCTGGGCCGCAGCACGTACCTCCTCGGCGGAGAACATCGTCTCGATCCAGATCACGTCGACGCCGCCGTCGCGCAAACCTTCCATCTGTTCGGCGAACGCCTCGATCGCTTCCTCCTCGGTCAGCAGGCCCATCGGCTGGAACAGCTCGCCGAGCGGGCCGACGGAGCCGGCGACCACGACCGGCCGTTCGACCCCATCGGCGACGCGGCGCGCGATCTGTGCCGCAGCGCCGGCCAGTTCCTTGACCCTGTGCTGGTTGCCGTGGAGCTTCAGGCGATACGTGGTGCAGCCGAAGGTGTTGGTGAGGATGATGTCGGCACCGGCATCGACGAAGTCCTGGTGCAGCCCCTCGACCCGCTCGGGGTGATCGACGTTCCAGAGCTCGGGCGGATCGCCGGGTCCCAGGCCACGCTCCATGTAGTTCGTCCCGGTCGCGCCGTCGACGAGGACGACGGGCTTCGATTCGAGCAGCTGGGCGAGTGACGTACGCATGAAATCGTGATCCCTTTGGGTCCTGGCCACCGCGGTCCCCGTCCGGGGAAGTGTGGCGTCCCAGTATGCCGCCCGCTGCCGCTTCGCCGACGCAACCGGTCGGCTCGTCGATCAATCGAGCAGGTCGGCGAGCGCAACCTCCAGCTTGGCGACGCGAGCCTCGAGTTCGGCGACGCGGTCGGCCATCGCCCCTGGCAGGCTGAGCGATGCGTGCCGCGCCGTCGGCTCGGCCTCCTCGGCGAGCAGCTGCTGCCAGCGCAGCTCCTTCTGCCCTGGGCCGCGTTCGAGCTGGACCACG
This sequence comes from Actinomycetes bacterium, assembly GCA_025351965.1. Taxonomy (GTDB): domain Bacteria; phylum Actinomycetota; class Acidimicrobiia; order Acidimicrobiales; family Ilumatobacteraceae; genus WLMZ01. Next base: position 5,759 of record JANXUX010000280.1, read on the forward strand.
AGTGGTTCGGCGCCATCGGGCATGGTCGTCAACGTGCCCAGCGTGGTCTCGACGGCCTCCAGATCGCTGAACGCGTGCTGGCGCTCGGTGCGGGTGCGCAGCTCGGCCGTGGTCTGCGGGCCGCGCAAGAGCAGCACCGAGAGCACGGCGGCCTGAGCCGGGCTCCACCCGAAGTGTTCGTCGGCGACCTGTCGGTACCGGGTCACGCTGCGACCGTGGCTCGGGTGCACCAGCCGGGCCAGGCCCCGCGTCTTCATCGACGTGATCGCCGCGTCGACGTCGTGAACCTCGACCACCATGATCGGGTCCCTCGCCGTCGACTGGTTGCACGCGAGCACCAGCGCGTTCGGCGAGAGCGGGTACTGATCCGGGGTCGTCCGCTCCTTCTCGAGCAGGCAACCGAGCACACGACCTTCGATCACCGTCAACATCGCGGGCACGCTAATCCCGGCGCCGTCCCAGGGCATCGATGCCGAGGGCGACACCGGTCTGCGCCGCCACGTCGACGACAAGCATGCGGTCTACGACCTGTCACCGTGCTCGCCTGGGAGATGGTCGGCCACGGCCCGCGCAAGATCGACATTGCCTGGATGATCTTCATCCACCGGTACTTCCAGAACCTCACGGACCATTACAGCGTGCCCGGCATGCCCCATTTCGTGCGCGCCGCCGAGGTGTGCGATCAGCAGCGTCGGGCGGCGGCGTGACACGGCTTCTGACCGCGTGATGTCGTCCTGCAGCCGACATCACGCGGTCAGTGAGGATTGTTTTCCAGTTCGGCCGAGCTGAAGCACTCAGTGGTGCATGGAACTCGACGATCCACTCCGCGCGGCCATTGCGATCTTCTCCGGACAGTACGGCGTCGCTGCGGACCGACAGGTCCGAGCCGCCGGACTGTCGTGGGAGCGCCAGCAACATCTACTGCGCAGAGGCCTCTGGCTGCGGCACTCTCCCGGGGTGCTCCGCGATGCGGCGGCACCAACGGGTTGGCACCAACGTGCTCAGGCCATCACACTGCTCCCCGGCGCACGCGGCATCATTGCGGCCGGCCCGGCGGGAAGGCTCCACGAACTCGACGGGTGCCTCGACGTCAACGACCTCACGCTGCTCGTCCCGGATGGAGCACGGATCGCGCACCTCGATGGCGTACGCATGCTCCGATCACGACGGCTGACGGTCGACGACCGAGCGATGGTCGACACCATCCCGGTCACGTCCATCGCACTGACGCTGATCCACCTGCAGGCCCACGGGCCGAACGTCGAGAAGGCGCTCGACTGCGCACTCCGCCAGGGCAGCCGACCAGACGAACTGCGCCGCGTGATGGAACGGTGGCGGGGATGCGGCGTCGAGGGACCGCCCGGGCTACTCGCCCTCCTCCACGGCCGCGTCGGTGCGCGACTCCCGCGGAGCTACTTCCAGCGACTGGCGAGCAGGATGCTGGTCGAGCACGGTTTGACATTCGTCGATGAATGGCCGGTCCACGACAGCCGAGGTCGTCTGTTGGCCGAGCTCGACCTGGCCGACGTCGCGCTGGGAGTCGGTGTCGAATGCCAGAGTTGGGAACATCACGGCTCGCCCGCAGCTCGACGCAGGGACACCGCGCGCAAGCGCACGCTGCGTGCCCTCGGCTGGGAGATCGTCGAGTTGTGGTGGAGTGACCTCGAGCGAATGGACGACGTCGTGGCCGACATCCGGACGGTCGTCGACCGGGCGCGGGCAGTGCACGGACTTCCACTCTGACCGCGTGATGTCGTCCCGCGGGCGACATCTCGCGGTCAGTGAAACCGGGCGATCGTTCTGACAGCGTGATGTCGTCCCGCAGGCGACATTGCGCGGTCGATCAATGCGGTCGTGACGCGATGTGGGTGGCATGGATGAGGGGCACGCCAGGGCGGTAGACGAGGTGGAGGTGGCTGGGGGCGTCGAGCACGACGAGGTCGGCCACACTGGCGATACCGAGCCGGCCGACGTCGGTGCGACGCAGCGCCGCTGCGCCACCGAGGGTGGCCGCCTGCAACGCCTCATCAGCCGTCATTCCCATGTCGCGCACGGCGAGCGCGATGCAGAAGCTCATCGACGTGGTGTTGCTCGAACCCGGGTTGCAGTTGGTCGCCAGCGCGACGGTTGCACCGGCATCGAGTAGGCGGCGGGCGTCGGCGTACGGCTGACGCGTGGAGAAGTCCGCAGCAGGCAACAGGGTCGCGACCGTCGAACTCCCGGCCAGCGCATCGACGTCCGCGGCACTCAGATGCGTGCAGTGGTCGGCCGAGGCGCACCCCATCTCGACCGCAACGGCGACGCCGGGCCCCTCACCGAGTTGGTTGGCGTGGATCTTGGGGATCAGCCCGACGTCGATGCCGGCCTGCAACACGGCTCGGCTCTGGTCGGCGTCGAATGCGCCGACCTCGCAGAACACGTCGACGAATCGTGCACCTGCCGCCGATGCAGCGGCCAGCATCTCGCCGCAGACGAGTGCGACGTAGTCATCGCTTCGCCCGGCGAACTCGGTCGGCACGACGTGTGCGCCGAGGTACGTGGTGTCGCTCGTGAACTCGCGCGCGACGCACAGCAGACGGTGCTCCGATGCCGTCGTGAGGCCATAGCCGGACTTGATCTCGATCGTGGTGATGCCCGCTCGCGCCGCCTCGGCCCGCCGCGCCGCAACGATCCGCAGCAGCTCCTCGTCCGACACCGCCGCAGTTGCGGCGACTGTGTCCCGGATGCCGCCGGCCGCGTACGGGGCACCGGCCATCCGGCTGGCGAACTCCTCGGAGCGGTCACCGGCGAAGACGAGGTGTGAATGGCTGTCGACGAAGCCGGGGATGACACACCGGCCCTCGACGTCGACCCGATCGTCGGCGGTCTGTCCGGCAGCGCCGACCGCGATCACCGAGCCGTCCTCGACAACGATCGATGCGTTGCGGACGATGCCCAACGGCCCTTCCCCCAGCGACGGATCGTTGGTCACCAACCGGCCGATGTTGTCGTAGACCGTCGTCGTCATGTGATCACGACGTCACCGCAGCGATCGACCGGCGCAGTTCGGCGGCGACATCGAGCGACCTGTGCGATCCGCCGGCGACGACGGTCCGACCGCCGACGATCACGTCGGTGACGTCGCCGGCCGTCGCAGCGAACACAACCGACTCGACTGCATCGGCCATCGATGTTCCCGCAAGGCGGACGCCGTCGAGCGAGACCGTGGTCAGATCGGCGAGCGCACCGATGGCGATCCGTCCACCGTCGGGCCAACCGAGGCTGCGGTATCCGTTGATCGTCCCGGCGGCCAACAGCGAGGCGGCCGAGTGCGTGCCTCGACGCATCGACGTGAGCCGTTCGTCCATCTCGATGCCGCGCATCTCCTCGAACGGGTCGATGACTGCGTGCTGATCGCTACCGATCGACAACGGTACGCCGTCAGCCGCGAGCCGGGCGGACGGGCCGATGCCGTCGGCGAGATCGCGTTCGGTCGTCGGGCAGAAGCAGCACCCGCATCGTCGGGCGGCGTAGAGCTCGATGTCGATCTGCTGGAGGTGGGTTGCGTGGACGGCGGTGAAGCGGTCGGTCAGCGCACCCTGGCGGGCGAGCAGCTCGGTCGGCGTACAGCCGTATTCCTCGAAGACCTGCTCGTTCTCGGCGATCTGCTCGGATACGTGCGCATGCAACGGCCACCCGCGTCGACGGGCATGGTCGGCCACGGCACCGATGGATTCGGCATCGACCGCGCGCACGGAGTGCACGGCCGCCCCGAGGCGCAGACCCTCCCCGTCCGCAAGCCGATCCACACGCTCGACCCAGCCAGCCGCAGTACCGTCGGAGAAGCGGGCCTGCTCGGCCAGCAGCGGCAGTCGCGCACCGGCGCGCAGGTAGCAGGCGTCGAGCAACGTCAGCCGGATCCCCACCTCTCGCGCAGCGGTGATGACGGCCTGACCCATCGCGTTCGGGTCGGGGTACGGCGCGCCATCGGGCTGGTGGTGCACGTAGTGGAACTCGCCGACGCATGTGTACCCGGCGAGCACCATCTCCGCGAACGTCGCCCGGGCCAGATCGAGGTAGTTGTCCGGCGTCAGACGGGCGGCGACGGAGTACATCTGCTCACGCCAGGTCCAGAAGTCTCCGGCGCCACGGTGTGTCCGACCACGCAGTGCACGGTGGAACGCGTGGCTGTGCGCGTTCGCGAACCCGGGCATCGTCAGCCCGGCGAGCTGCACGTCAACCTCGAACTCGGTGCCGTCCATCTGGGCGGCGCCCACGTCGACATCGACGATGTGCTCACCATCGAGAGTCAGCACGACATCGGCTGCCACCATGACCCCGGTGCCGTCACCGGACGTATCAGGGATGACGGCCAGCTCGCACCGTATCCGTCGGACGGCCATGGGTGCTCAGCTCCCGACGCGCTCGACGAACGCGGTGATCCGCTCGATGAACGCAGCGCGGTGGAACCGTTCGAACTGCTCCCACGTCGTCAGCGTCCGAGTGTCGGTCACGCGGTCGACGAAGAGCGTCCCGTCGAGATGATCGCACTCGTGCTGGAACGTACCGGCGGTCAGGCCGCGCATGATCTCGTCGTGCGGCACACCATCGCGGTCGAGGTAGCGGACGCGCACGTTCACGTTGCGGCTGACATCGCCGCGCAGGTTCGGCACGCTGAGACACCCCTCGTTGATGACCACGGTCTCGTCGTCGATCGGCTCGATGACCGGGTTGACGACGACCGTGAGCGGGATGCGCGGCTTGTACGGGTAGCGAGGGTTGTCGTTGACCTCGATCACCGTGATCCGCAACGGCTCGCCGATCTGGTTGGCGGCGATGCCCGCGCCGTTCGCGTTGCGCATCGTGTCGATCAGGTCGTCGATCAACTGCTGCACGGCCGGCGTCGACAGCTCGTCGGCGGTGATCCGCCGAGTCGCTTCACGCAGCACCGGATGGCCGATGGTGACGATGTCGCGGATCACGCCGTCGGCGCCGCGTCGCGAGCGGGCTGCTGCATGGGTACGACCACACCGCGCTCCGCAGCCACCTGCTGGGCGAGCCCGTAGCCGGCGTCGGCATGGCGGATCACGCCCATGCCGGGGTCGTTGGTCAGAACCCGTTCCAGCTTCTGCGCGGCGAGGGCGGTGCCGTCGGCAACCGACACCTGGCCGGCGTGGATACTGCGCCCGATGCCGACACCGCCGCCGTGGTGGATGCTCACCCACGACGCACCGGACGACGTGTTGACGAGAGCGTTGAGCAGCGGCCAGTCGGCGATCGCGTCGGAGCCGTCGATCATGCCCTCGGTCTCGCGGTACGGCGAGGCGACCGAACCGGAGTCGAGGTGGTCGCGCCCGATCACGATCGGCGCCTTCAACTCGCCGCGCTCGACCATCTCGTTGAAGCGCAGACCGAGGCGATGACGTTCGCCGTAGCCGAGCCAGCAGATGCGCGCCGGCAGTCCCTGGAACGCGACCCGCTCCCCCGCGAGGCGGATCCACTTGTGCAGGTCCTCGTTGTCGGGGAACTCCTCGAGCACGGCCCGGTCCGTCGCGGCGATGTCGGCCGGGTCACCCGACAGGGCGACCCATCGGAACGGTCCGAGACCCTCGCAGAACAGCGGGCGGATGTACGCGGGCAGGAAGCCCTCGTACTCGAAGGCCCGTCCGTACCCGCCCAATTGCGCCTCGGCGCGAAGGCTGTTGCCGTAGTCGAACACCTCGGCGCCGCCGTCCTTGAACCCGACCATGGCCTCGACATGGCGGGCCATCGACTCGCGGGAGCGGCGGATGAACGTCTCCGGCGAATCCAGTCGGAGCTGCTCGGCCGACTCCATCGAGACGTCGGTCGGCACGTAGCTGAGCGGATCATGAGCGCTCGTCTGGTCCGTCACTATGTCGGCCGGGAATCCGTCGGCGAGGAGTCGGGGCACGATCGTCGCAGCATTGCCGACGAGCCCGATCGACACGGCGCGGCGCTGGGCCTTGGCCGCCTCGCACCGGGCAATCGCGTCCTCGTAGGAATCCGCGACCTCGTCGAGGTAGCGGGTCGCGATGCGGCGCTGCACCGACACCGGGTCGATGTCGATGCACAGCGCGACGCCGCCGTTGAGCGTGACGGCCAGCGGCTGGGCGCCGCCCATCCCACCGAGCCCAGCGGTCAGCGTGATGGTGCCGGCCAGCGTGCCGCCGAAGCGCTTGCGTGCGATCGCGGCGAAGCACTCGTAGGTGCCCTGGAGGATGCCTTGAGTGCCGATATAGATCCACGACCCGGCCGTCATCTGGCCGTACATCGTCAGACCCTGATGCTCGAGGCGGCGGAACTCGTCCCAGTTCGCCCAGTCGGGCACGAGGTTGGAGTTGGCGAGCAACACCCGCGGTGCCCACTCATGGGTATGCATGACACCCACCGGCTTGCCGCTCTGGACGAGCATCGTCTCGTCGTCGGCCAAGGTGGTCAGGGTCCGACACATCACGTCGAATGCCTCCCACGAGCGCGCCGCGCGGCCGGTGCCGCCGTACACGACGAGGTCGTCGGGACGTTCGGCGACGTCGGGGTCGAGGTTGTTGCAGAGCATCCGCAGCGCGGCCTCCTGCGGCCAGCTCCTGCAACTCAGCTCGGTCCCTCGGGCGGCTCTGACTTCGCGTGCGCCGATCATGGCGTGCTCCTCGACTTCGTCGGTGTGGACAGGTTCATACGAGTTCGCCGATCGCCTCGGTGACGGCATCGAGGACGGCGCCGGAGCGGACGAGTTGCTCGACGATCGCCAGCTCCGGCGACAGCCAGCGATCGGGACCAGCACCTGGCACCTCGGCACGCACTGCGGCCAGCGCCGCAGCGGTTCCCGGCCCGGGAAGCAACGGATCGCGGAGGTCGATCGCCCGAGCGGCGCAGGTGATCTCGACGGCGATGATCCGGGCCAGATTGTCGATGCCGGCGCGCAGCTTGCGCGCCGCGTTCCAGCCCATCGAGACGTGGTCCTCCTGCATCGCACTGGTGGACATCGTGTCGACGCTGGCCGGCACGGCGAGACGGCGGTTCTCGGACACCATCGCAGCCTGTGTGTAATGCGCGATCATCATCCCCGAGTTCACGCCGGCGTCGGGCGACAGGAACGGCGGCAGGCCGTACGATCTCGACGCGTCGAGCATCCGGTCGGTGCGCCGCTCCGACAACGCGCCGACGTCCGCGACGGCAATCGCGAGGAAGTCCAGGACGTAACCGACGGGCGCACCGTGGAAGTTGCCACAGGACTCGACGCGACCGTCGGGCAGGATCATCGGGTTGTCGATGGCCGAGACAAGTTCGCGCTCGGCGACGGTGACGGCGTGGTCGACGGTGTCGCGAGCTGCGCCGTGCACCTGCGGTGTGCACCGCAGCGAGTACGCATCCTGGACCCGGCCGTCATCGAGGCGGTGGCTGGCGACAATGGGCGAACCGGCCAGGATGCGCCGCAGGTTTGCCGCGCTCAGTGCCTGGCCGAGCTGAGGACGCAACGCCTGCAGATCAGCGGCGAACGCGCGGTCTGTGCCGAGCAGCCCCTCGACCGTCATCGCTGCGGCGATGTCCGCTGTCTGCAGCAGTCGGGTCAGGTCGTCGATCGCGATGCAGAGCATGCCGAGCATCCCGTCTGTCCCGTTGATCAGGGCGAGGCCCTCCTTGGCGCGCAACACGACCGGCTCCAGCCGGGCAGCGGTGAGTGCGTCGCCCCCGGAGATGAGCGCGCCCGAGGCGTCACGGGCCACGCCCTCCCCGACCAGCACCATCGCAACGTGCGACAACGGGGCGAGGTCACCGCTGGCCCCGAGCGAGCCGTACTCGTGGACGACCGGGGTGATACCCGCGTTGAGGAGGGCGACGAGGCCGTCGGCGACCTCGGGCCGCACGCCGGAGTATCCGAGACACAGGCTGCGCGCGCGCAGGAACATCAACCCGCGCACGACCTCGCGCTCGACCTCGGGGCCCATCCCGGCGGCGTGCGAACGCAACAGTGCGAGCTGCAGTTCAGCGGTACGTTCGGCCGGGATCACGACGCTGGCGAGCGATCCGAAGCCAGTCGTGACGCCGTAGACGGGCTGGTCGGACTCGACGAAGTGCTGGACGATGTCGGCGGTCCGCTGCATCGCCGCTCGGGCGTCTGCGCCGACGGTGACCGGTGCGTCGAACCGAGCCACGGCCAGCAGATCGTCACGTCGGGTTCCATGCGCGGAGAGTTCGACCGGGTCGCTATAGACTTTCACTATGCGCAATGTAGCACTGCACAGTGAAACCGCAAGGGCAACTCCGACAGCCGCCCGCGCCCACCCCCGGTCGTCGGATCGCGTGCTGCAGCTACTGACCGCCGTGGGCGGCTCACCGACACCGCTCAGCCTGACCGAAGCTGCGTCAGTCGTCGGGCTCGTGCCGAGCACGGCACTGCGCCAGCTGCGCGCGCTCGAGGCCGCGGGGCTTGTCGTCCGCAACGACGACGATCAGCTCTACCGCCCCGGGCCACAGCTCGTCGATCTCGCCCGCACCGTTTTCATCGGCCGATCGATCGCCGGGACGGCCCAGCCCTTCCTCGACCAGCTGGCGTCCACGACCGGAGAATCGGCGTACCTCGCTGTCGCCGAGGGCGCCCGCCATGCGGCCTACGTCGCCACGGCACCGGGCCAGCACGCACTCCGTCACAGCGGGTGGCTCGGCCGGCGCTTCGCCACCGTCTCGACGGCAGTCGGTGCCGCGCTCGGCGGACGGATCGATCCCGACGGTTCTGTGGCGCGTGAGGGCACGCTGGAGCCGGGGATCACCGCAATCAGCGCCCCCGTGCGGGTCAACGGCGGCATCGTTGCAGCCGTGACACTTGTCGGGCCGACGTTCCGGCTCACCGGTGAGGAGCTCGACGCGGCGCGCCAGGCGGTCGCCGCAGGCGCGATGCAGATGTCGCTGTCGTTCGGGCCGTCGCCCAGATGACGTCGCTGCTACCGTCCGGACGTGTCCGCTCCCACTCCTGAACAGGTCCGCATCGCGGTCGAGGCCCACTGCCGTCACTGGAACGAACGCGATCAGGCCGCGTGGACTGCGTTGTTCGCCGACGACGTGACGTTCGACGATCCCGTCGGCGTACCGACCAAGCACGGCGCCGCTGCGGTCCGCGACAGCTGGGAACGATCACTGACACCCGGTCGCTCGTGGGTCCTCGTGCCGACCAA
>JANXUX010000442.1 GCA_025351965.1 Actinomycetes bacterium
CACCGGGACTGATCGATGCCGCCTATCGCGGCGAGATCAAGGTCGTCCTGCTGAACACCGACCCGGTCACCGATTACGAGATCCATCGTGGTGACCGGATCGCCCAGCTCGTGCTGCAGCGTGTCGAGGAGGTCTCCTGGCACGTCGTCGAGGCACTCGACGGTGACGACCGTGGCGGTGGCTTCGGCCACAGCGGCCGCTGACCTCCCTCCCTGCCGGGTTCACCGGCCCACGACCGGCGAACCCGGCAGGGTCGAGGCCACAGCGGCCGCTGGCCTCCGTCACCCCGACCGACACTGCCACGGTCACTGCCAGGCAAAGACCGGTTGCTCGAACGCGTCGACCCGCGCGTCGATGCGGCCTTCGAGCCCGACCCAGCGGAACTGGACCAACACCGCACCCGTCGGCGCGTGGATCAGATCGCCACCGAGGGGGACCTGCACGACCGGTTGATCGCTCTCCGGAATCTGCACGAAGCGTGGCGAGTCGGCGCGGCAGAGCTCGTGCAGCCCGATCCGGTAGACGAACGCGACCTCGTCCGGACTCGGTGAGAGCTCGACGTCGCCGCCGCCCCAGATCACGACGGGGGTGATGACGTAGCCCGACCGGGTCGGGTAGTCGTCGAGCACGCCGAGGATGGCATCCTCGCCGAGCGCGAGACCGAGTTCCTCGTGCAGCTCGCGTAACGCCGTCTGCTCCACGGTCTCGCCGGGATCGCATCGACCCCCGGGCAGCGCCCATTGCCGTGAGTGCGAACGCAGCGCCGCGCGTCGCGACAGCAGGAACGCTGCGCCACCAGCGACACCCGTCATCTGCCCGTCGAGGCCGGTCACATCGGACGGGATGGCCGTCAGCCGGCCGACATCTGACGGAGCGGGATCGATCCCGTCGCGGTCGGCGTCGCTGTCGACCACGACAATCGCAACTGCGGCGTGACGACGGCCGTCGAGCGGTGCCGCCCATCGATGGTGACGGGCCAGGTTCGCGGCGATCGTCTCGCGGAGCTGTTCGTCGTAAGGGATCACCGCTCGATCATGGCCGAACCGGGTCGGGTCGCCGTCACCGGTCAACGGGGAAGACGGCTGCTCAGCACCCCGTCGGCGGCGAGCTCGGCAATGGCTGCGTCGTCGAGCCCGAGCAGCTCGCGCAGCACCTCGACGTTGTCCTCGCCGCGGAACCGAGGCTCGCCGCGGACACCCGGTGTGCCTTCACCGAACACCCACGGTGCGTTCGGCACCCGCATCCGGCCACCGCTGCGATCCGGAACCGAGACGATGGCCCCTGTCTCGGCCGCCCAGTCGCTGTCGGCGATGTCGCGGACGCTGCGCAGTACGCCCATCGCCAGGCCGTGGACCTCTGCGGCGGCCTCGATCACGTCGGCATCCGCACACGTCATGGCCCAGACGCGGAGCAGCGAGACGATCTCGTCGAGATGCTCGAGGCGGGTCCCGACGCTCGCGAACCGTGGGTCGTCCAACAACTCCGGCGAACCCATCATCTCGACGAAGCGGTCGAAGGTGCCACGCTCGGCCGGATGCCCGCTGATCACGATCGACTCGCCGTTCGCCGCGGTCAGAACCGGGTAGTCGCCCGGCTGGAACGAGCGGATCCAGTCCGCAGAGACCTCGCCGTCCCACAGGTGGTCATGCACGTGCTCATTGACGTACAGCATCGTCTGCGCCATCGACACCTCGACCCGCTGCCCGACGCCGGTGTGCTCGCGTCGGTAGAGCGCGGCGAGGATCGCGCTCGCGGCTTCGATCGAGGTGTACAGATCGCCGTGGCTGTGGGGGTCGTTGAGGTGCGCGACGACGCTGCCGTCACTGTCGGCGTGGGCATCGCCCTGGGCCTTGGTGAAGCCCGTCTCCGCGCCGATCACGCTTGCGTAGGCGCGGCGGTTGCGCCACGGGCCGGCGGAGCCGTAGCCGGTGATGCTCGCGTAGACGAGCCGAGGGTTGACGGCGGCGACGGCTGCGTGGCCGAGGCCCATCCGGTCCATGACTCCGGGACGGAAGTTCTCGATGAGGACGTCGCAGTACCGGGCGAGGTCGAGCAGAAGGGCGACGCCGGCGGGCTTGGTCATGTCGAGGCTGACGTTGCGCTTACCGACGTTCTGCTGCACGAAGTAGCTGGCCATCCCGCCGATGCGGGGATTCGAGAAGCGGGTCAGGTCGCCAGCGGGCGGTTCGACCTTGATGACATCGGCACCCATGTCGCTCAACATCCTTGCGGCATGGGGACCGCTCAGGACCCGCGTGAGGTCGAGGACGCGCACGCCCTGTAACGGACCAGCACCCCCGACGGCTGTTGCATCGACCACAGCCCTATTCTGGCGGGTGGGCGAGTCGGGGCAGCAGCGGCCGACGACCTCGAAGGAGTCGAACGATGTTCTTCCACCGCAAGACCACGATGATCACCCCTGCGGCGGCCCTCCCCGGGCGCACAGAGGGCGCCATGCCGATCCCCGAGGCGCACTTCGTCAACGGCCATCCGCTCCAGGGTCCGTGGCCGGACGGCGACGAGACCGCCGTGTTCGGGCTCGGCTGCTTCTGGGGCGCCGCGCGGGTCTTCTGGCAGACGCCCGGCGTCTACTCGACGGCCGTCGGCTACGCGGGCGGGTACACCCCGAACCCGACGTACGCGGAGACGTGCAGCGGCCGCACCGGCCACACCGAAGCCGTGCTCGTCGTGTTCGACCCCGCCGAGATCAACTATGACCAGTTGCTCACCGTGTTCTGGGAGGCACACAACCCGACCCAACGCAACCGCCAGGGCCACGACGTCGGCACGCAGTACCGGAGCGCGATCTATGCGACATCGGATGAGCAACTGCACCGAGCCGAGGCCAGCCGCGACCGGTACCAGAAGGCCTTGACCGCTGCCCACAAGGGCGAGATCGCAACGGAGATCGCGACCGCCGGCGCGTTCTACTACGCCGAGCCGTACCACCAGCAGTACCTCGGCAAGAACCCGCGCGGCTACTGCGGCCTCGGCGGGACAGGTGTGAGTTGCCCTGTCAGTCTGGCAACATGAACCACGTATGCGACATCACCTGATCGTCCCCAGCCTCTTGGCCGCCGCAGCCGTCGCGCTCGGCGCCTGCAGCAGCGACACGAAATCCAGCGACGGCTCCACCGGCTCGACCGGCACCTCTGCCAGCCCAGCCACGGTGACGCCAGCCGACCCGGGCACTTCGACGGCCGGGTCGACAGCGACCGGTGACGATGGAACGGCGACAGCATCCGGCTCGTGCGCACTCGTGCCAGGGGTGGCTGACATCGAGTCGATCGTCGGGGTGACCGTCGGCGATGGCGTATCTGCGAGCGAGGGCGTGTGTGCGTTCACCGATGCCGAGTCGACCACGACCGTGTCGTTCACCTCCGTCACCGATCCGACCCTGATTGCGAACTTCGCCGCCCTCGGCGCAGACGCCGGGGCAGCGGACCTGAACGATGAGGCCCTTCCCGGCGCGAAGTCGCAGTTCGGCACGGTGCTCTACGCCGATGGCGACACCCTGTACAGCGTCTCGGTCACCTCCCACCCCCGCAGCGACGACGCCCTGCAGCAGAGCACGGCACTGATGGAGCTCTGGGTCAGCGGGGACTAGATCGGCGGCGAGTCGGAGCGCGGTCCGGTTCGGTCGTTCCAGCCGTTGGCGCGTACATCTGCGCCATCGGCATCGAGGGCACGGCCACTCCAGCGCAACACGCCGGGCGTCGCCCCGAGGTGGGCGATCAGCCCCTGCATCGGCGTGCCGTCGAGGTCCACGATCGCGCCACGCGCGGCGTAGTGCGCATCGGCGGAGATGTCGGCCATGTCCATCACCGGACCAATCGCCGCTTCGGCCGACATGAACGCCTCCATCACCTCGGCCTGGGTGCGCCCGGCGCAGTACCCGATCATGATGTCCTCGAGGGCACGGCGGTTCGCCATCCGGCCCTGGAACGTCGCGAAACGAGGATCGTGGGCGACGCCGAGCAGCTGGGTGACCCGGTCGGCGACGCTGTCGGCACTGGCGCTGACGGCGACCCATCGGCCGTCGCTGCATCTGTACGTTCCGCGCGGCACGGTGTACGGCAGGCCGGCGCCGAGCCGCTCCTGCATCTCCCCGGTCAGCCGGTACAGCGACAGCAGCGGGCCCATCATCTGGAACATGCTCTCGAGCAGGCTGACATCGACGACCTGCCCGACGCCGCTGTGGAGGGCAACCATCGTCGCCAGAGCAGCAGCCAGTCCAGTGACCTCGTCGGTGAGCGCGATCGGTGGCAGCAGCGGCTGACCGCCCGGCTCACCGCTGATCGCGGACAGCCCGCTCATCGCTTCGGCGATCGTGGCGAAACCGGGCCGGTTGCGATACGGCCCGGTCTGGCCGAAGCCGGTGACACGAGTGATCACGAGGCGAGCGTTGCTGGCGAGCAGCACGTCCGGGCCGATGCCGAGTCGCTCGAGCGTGCCGGGGCGGAAGTTCTCGACGAGCACGTTCGCATCGCTCACGAGATCGAGCAGCACGGCGCGGTCGTCGTCGTCCTTGAGGTCGAGCGCGATCACGCGCTTGTTGCGGTTGACGATCTTCCACCACAGCCCGGTGCCGTCACGCGGATCGCGCCACGCCATGTTGCGCAGGCTGTCACCCGTGTCCGGACGCTCGACCTTGATGACGTCAGCGCCGAAGTCGGCGAGGTACGCCGCGCACTTCGGGCCGGCGACCACCGTCGAGAGATCCAGCACGCGCAGGTCATGCAGCGGTCCCGGCGACACCGACGCGACGGTGGCCGTGTCCGGGCCCGGTCGGTGGTAGCTCATACCGACCAGGATCCCAGGCGCATACACGCGGCGCCGATGTCATCGGCCGAACCTGCGTATGAGAATCGCACCGACCGATGCCCGCGAGCGGTGTCGAAGTCCAGCCCGGGGGTGCTCGCGACACCCAACTCGTCGAGCCAGCGCCGGCACAGCAGCATCGAGTCATCGGTGAGGTGCGACACGTCGGCGTACACGTAGAACGCTCCGTCGGCCTCGGCGACGTCGGTGATGCCGGCCGCGGCCAGACCCTGCAGCAGGAGCGCACGGTTGCTGCGGTAGCGGTCGACGTGAGCGTCGAGCTCGGGCTGCGCGTCGAACGCGGCGAGACCGACGACCTGGGACACGTGCGGCGCGCAGATGTACAGGTTCTGCTGCAGCCGTTCGAATGCGTCGACGAGCGCATCGGGGGCGACGATCCAGCCGAGCCGCCAGCCGGTCATGCTGAAGTACTTCGAGAAACTGTTGATCACGACGGCATCGTCGGCGTAGTCGAGCATCGTTCCGGCGGGTCCGTTGTATGTGATGCCGTGATAGATC
>JANXUX010000289.1 GCA_025351965.1 Actinomycetes bacterium
GCTCGGCAACACCAAACGCGGTGGACCACGCCAACAAAGACTGAAACAATGACCTGTCCGCGATCACTCGCGACACCCCCGTCCACGATGTCTCGCGACAACACATCATCAACGTTGATGATGTGCGGTGACATGAACGGCAGGTGGGCGGGGTCAGGCCAGGCGGGGTCAGGCGACCCGGACGGGTACCGCGATGGCGTCCTCGTTGATGACGACCAGCGGACGAGGGTGCTTCGGTGGACGGCCCCTGGGCCGTTTGTTGACGACGATTCGTCCGGTCTCGATCAACTCACCGCCCCACACGCCCCAGGGTTCGACGCGTTCAACTGCCCCTTCGAGACACGCGACCGACAGCGGGCACTTGCCACAGATGGCTTTGGCGCGGGCGATGGCGATCGGCTCGTCGGAGAAGAAGAGGTGGGTCAGGGTGCCGTTGCCGTCTCGGCAGCGGGCCTTGGTCCAGTCGAGAGTTCCGTTGGCGATGACGGCGGCATCCATGGCGTTGCCACCACTGTCGGCGAGGGTGGCGTCGGTCAGGGTCGGGGCGGTGAGCAGTGCGGTGTCGAGTTCGGTGAAGGTGATGGCGTACATCTCGGGTCCTCTCGTGTGCTTGCGGTGGTTCGAATCGGTGTGGCAAAGGGGTTTCGGGGAACAAAAAAGGCCGCCGGGGAAGTGATCCCGGCGGCCTCGGAGCGAATGTGCTCGACGTGTGTGACTACGTCGTTCGCTGTCCGAGCCGTCGGGGCCGGCGCTTATTGCCGGTGATTGCCATGAATGCGGAGTCGCTGCATGGGGACGTCACCGGGAGCCAGCCATAGCCGAGGACCTGCTGGGCGGCACGGGCGCGCGCCACAGCGGCGGTGCCGGCTGTGTTGTGTGCGTGCGTGATGCTGCTCATCGTGAGGTCTTTCGTGTGACGGGGATTGCGGCACCATGCCGAACCGTGAACCAGGAAACCACAGATGCTACGCAAGCGCAACTGATTTAAATCCACGCATCTGAGTCGCCCGTCAGTATGGTCGGGTCGTGACCGACGGGCTGGCGAACGACGTGTTCGGCGAGCTGGTCGAACGTCCTGTCACGGGTCGTGTGTTCGAGGCCCGGCGTCGCGTGCGACTGGGTGATTCGTCGCCTCACGGCCGGCTGCGCCTCGATGCGGCGGCGCGCTACCTGCAGGACATCGCCAACGACGACTCCCGCGACGCCGGCAGCCCGAACCCGACGGCGTGGGTGGCTCGGCGCACGCTGATCCACGTCGAGCATTTCCCGGTGTACCTCGACATGGTCACGTCGTCGACGTGGTGCAGCGGCCTGGGCCCACGCTGGGCCGAGCGCCGGTACTCGGTGGTCGTCGACGATCCCGGTGCCGGGCGGCTCGAGGCCTCGACACTCTGGGTGCACATCGACATAGCGACGATGAAGCCCATTCCCGTGCCGGCCGATTTCGCCGATCAGTTCGGGGCCGCTGCCGGCGGGCGCATGGTCAAGGCCCGCCAGCACCTTCCGTCGCGCCCACCCGACGGTGCCGGCACCGTCACGGCGTGGCCGGTGCGCTTCGCCGACTTCGACGTGCTCGGCCACGTCAACAACGCCGTCTACTGGGCGATCGTCGAGGAACACCTCGCCGCGCGGCGACTGGTGAGCAGCCCGATGACCGTGCTGCTCGAGCACCACGACGGCATCGACCCGAGCGAGGAAGTGGTGGTGACATCGGTCGACACGGCCGCCGGTGTCGATCTGTGGGTCGCCACCACGGGCGGCAAGGTCACCGCCGTGGCGCGAGCCGGCGCGGGCTGACGGCGATTCCGAGACTGCTGCCCAGGAAGTTCAACGAGAGGTCGCGGACGTGTCCGTCGGTCTCGCCGACAGTTCACCCAAGTATCAAGAACGGGTCACCTACTGTTCCCCGGAGCGTCGTGTTCGGGCGGGAGGATGAATCGACCGTCGTCCGTACAGGAGTGAACATGTCCGCAGAGATCCATGACACCGCCAGCTTCGACGAGGTGCTCGAGCAGCGCTTCGGGAGGCGCACCGCACTGAAAGCCGTACTCGGCGTCGGCGGCGCCGTCGTCGCCACCGCCACGGTCGGCGTCGACGCCGTCGTCGCCCAGGACAACAACCCGTACGCGCCGGGCGAACTGACCTACGACGCCGTTCCGCAGAGCGGCACCGACTCGATCGTGCTGCCCGCCGGGTTCACCCACGACGTCGTGATCTCGTGGGGTGATCCGGTCGTGCCCGGCGCCCCCGCGTTCGACATCCAGAACCAGACCGGCGTGGCGCAGGAGCAGCAGTGCGGCTTCAACCACGACTACCTCGCCTTCCTGCCCAAGAAGTGGGGCTCGGACAACTCCAAGAGTGGCCTGCTGTGGATCAACCACGAGTACACCGACTCGACGATGATGTTCGAGAACTACACGTCCTCGAAGGGCCAGGTCGACGTCGAGCTCGCAGCTCACGGGGGCACCGTGGTGGAAGTCGTCCGTGACGACGACGGCCCGTGGACCTACGTGCCCACGAGTCGATACAACCGTCGCATCACCGCCAACACCCCGATGACCCTCACCGGTCCGGTCGCGGGCGACTCGCGCCTGCAGACCACCGCTGACCCGACCGGTCGCGAGGTGCTGGGGATGCTCAACAACTGCGGCGGTGGCCTCACGCCCTGGGGCACCATCTTGACGTGTGAGGAGAACTTCGACCAGTACTTCGGCAGAGGAGCGAGCATCCCCGCCGACGACAGGGGCGCTTATGTGAAGAAGACGCTCGCCAGCGTGGCGGCGACCACCGGCGCCAGTTCGCGCAGGTGGGAGAACGTGTACCCGCGCTTCGATCTGTCGCTCAACCCGCGCGAGTACCTGCGCTTCGGCTGGGTGGTCGAGGTCGACCCATACGACCCGACGTCGAAGCCGAAGAAGCGCACCGCGCTCGGTCGGTTCAAGCACGAAGCTGCCGCCGGCACCACCAGCACGGGCGGCAAGTTCGTCAGCTACAGCGGCGACGATCAGGTCAACCAGTTCATCTACAAGTTCGTCACGTCTGCCACGATCAGCAGAAAGAAGGGCGCCAACGCTGACCTGCTCGACTCCGGCACCCTCTACGTCGCCCGCTTCGATGCGGATGGCACTGGTGCCTGGCTGCCCCTCACGTTCGGCACCGCCCCGCTCGTGGCGTCGTCCGCGTTCACCGATCAGGCCGATGTGCTGATCCGTGCCCGAGAGGCCGCACAGCTCCTCGGCGCGACACCGATGTCCCGTCCCGAGGACATCGAGGTCAACCCCGTCACCAAGAAGGTGTACGCGGTGATGACCGGCAACTCCGGAGGCTCGGTCAACGCCGCCAACCCTCGTGCCAACAGCACTTCCGTTGGTGTTCCCGCCGGCAGCTCCATCGCCGGTCAGGGTCTGGGTCACGTCGTGGAGATCACCGAGGCGAACGGCGACAACGCATCGCTCACCTTCGCGTGGGAGATCTTCCTGCTGTGCGGTCAGCCGAACCAGACCGGTTCGGTCGCCGTCGACAGCAGCCCCGCCGCTACGTTGTCCACCACCGTGGCGGACAACATCACGTACTGGGCCGGCTACGACGAGTCCGAGGTCAGCCCTGTTGCCCGCGTCGACAACGTGTCGTTCGACAGCCGTGGCAACGTGTTCTTCTCCACCGATGGACAGCCGTCCGCGCTGGCCGGACCAGATCCCGCCGCCCCCACCAAGTTGGTCGGCTGGAACGACTGCCTCATCGGTTTCCCGACCGAGGGCGCCGAGCGCGGTCATGGCAAGACGCTGATGACCGCTGTCGACGGTTGCGAGGTGACCGGGCCGTTCTTCACGCCGGATGACAAGACGCTGTTCGTGTCCATCCAACATCCGGGAGTCGACCAGTTCGTCTGGACATCGCCGGCGAAGGCTCCGGCAGCACAGATCGGGACGTTCGCGGCTCCGGGCAGCACGTGGAACACCACCCCTGCGATCGCTGGTACGACGACCGGAGTGCCCCGTCCGGCCGCATTGGCGATCCGCCGCCTGAACGGCAAGGAGATCGCCTACGGCAAGCCCGATCACGGGCTGGAGTCGGAGTCCGAAGGGCTCTCGCTGTCGAACCCGGTCGCCGGCTCACTCGCTGTCCTCGGCGGCCTGCTCGCGTTCCGCTACCGCCGCATGCAGCCGGCATCCGAGATCGAGGTCGGCTGACTCAGCCCCAGAGTCGAGCGCTGATGTCGGCCCACAGCTGACGATACGACGCCGCCGCGGCTGAGCCACCGGCCAGGGCACCGACCGGCCCGCGGCGTGTGCTCATCTGCTCGATGATGCTCGCGTTGGGTATTTCCGTCGGCAAGAAGTCGGGCCAGTCGGCGTGCAGACGGTCGGCGATGTCGCGCTGGAGCGTGCGCCGACGGTCGATCATCGACACGAACGGGAGCACCAGCGGCGGATGCTTCCAGTCGGCCAGGAACACGGAGAGCTGCACCAGGGTTCGCTCTGACAGAGGGGTGGGGATGGTCGGCACGAGCAGCGCGTCGGCAGCGCCGAACACGCTCTCGCTGGCCACCGAGATCGAGGGCGCGCAGTCCAGCAGGGCGACGTCGTACTCGTCCGCAATCGGTTCGAGCAATGCCGCGAACCGCTCGACCGGCTTCTTCAGGTCGTCGAGGCGTACGTCGAGATTGCGCATCGAGAAGTCGGCAGCGATCACGTTGATCGACTCGAACTCGGTCGAGCGGATGTGGCGTTCGAGCTCGCCCTGCTTGCCGACCAACTCCGCGGCGCCACCCTTGAGGCGAGGCTTGGCGCGCAGGAAGTACGTGGCCGCGGCCTGCGGATCGAGGTCCCACACGATCACCCGGGCACCGGCGTGCGCCGCCTCGTAGGCGAGGTTCACCGCCGAGGTGGTCTTGCCGACGCCGCCTTTGATGCTGTATGTGGCGAGCACTTTCACGGCGCCACCAGCGCGGACAGGAGGTGGTCGATGATCGCTTCGGTCTCGGAGGAGTCGTAGGTGGAGAAGCGGTGGGCGAACTCGGACCGTGCCTCGCGTTGGGTCTGGTCGAGGCGGTCCGTGAGCGCTGCGAGCGCCGCCGTCGTCGCCGGCCCGGCCTGTTCGCGACCCAGTTCTGCGGCGACCCGGTTGAGCTCGGTGGCGTGCACCTCGGCGTCTTGGTGTTCGCCGAGGTTGTCCTGCAAACCCTTGAGGTGCTTGATGAACGACTTGCGCAGCTTGGCAGGCATCACGCCGCCGAAGCACTCGACGAGGTAGCGCAGTTTCTTCGCGTCCTTGCGCAGATCGTGGAGGTGCTCTGCAGGCGACTCGGCGTCGATCAGGCGACCCTGGTGCAGCACGGTCTCGTGGGCTTGGCGGAACCGCTTGGCGACCGCGCGCCCGATCGGTGCGCCGGCCTGCGACGGCGTGTCGTCCGGCTCGGCGGTGAGCACGGTGTGCCATGCCGCCATCACGGCGGCGGCGCGATCGGAGGTGAGCACCTCGACGAGGTCGGCGCGGGCGTGCACGCGGTGGTGCTCGATGTGGTCCAGCACCGGACCGAGGGCCGCGGCGTGCTCTGCAGACATGCCGGCGATGTACTTCGGCCACTCGAGCGCGTACACGTCGAGGTCGCGCGTCGGCCCCGTTGCGTGGGCGAGCCAGGCGAAGTCGTCGCGGAACCGGCTGCGCAGGGACTCCGGAAGGACCCGCTTGGCCTGGCCGATGACCGAGCGGGTGCGCCGCACGGCGACGCGCAGCTCGTGCAGGAACTCGGTGTCGATGTCGTCGACCGTTCCCTGCCAGTTGGCATCGATCGTGCGGGCGAGGTTGGCGAGCACCGACCGGAACGATGCCGCCGCCGGATCGTGACGGTGCAGCTCGACCGTGGGGTCGCTACGGAAGCCTGCCGGGTCGACGGACGCGGCACGCAGGACGAGACCGATCACGTCGTCGTCGATCGTGAACAGGCCGTGCGTCATCGCCACCGTGCGCAACTCGTCGGCCGGCTCGGTGTGGCCCGTGGCGGCGACCACCTCCACCGTCGGCCCGAACGAGGCGCCGCCCTCGGTGGCGATCGTGTCGTGCACCACGATGGTGGCGACGGCCTTCTCGGCGCTGTTGCGGATGATCGCAGTGGTCGTGCGGTCCTCGAACGAGATCACGGGCAACAGGGCGCGCATCTCCAGGAGCGGTCGGATCCGGGCCCCGAACGGGCCGCCCGGCAGATCTGCCGCGAACCGTGGTGGGTCGGCGCACCCGATGGTGGCCGGCAGCGACCCCGCAGCGAACAGCGCCAGGTGGCTGCTCGGCCCGGCGACGTGCTCGAGCCGCATGCCTGCCGCGTACAGGCGACCGTCGAACGTGTCGAGCACCGTGCGGCGCACGACCCGTGGCGAGCCGAAGCTGAGACCGGCGCTGGCGAGCATCGCGATGATCTCGCCGAAGCCGGCATCGGCGTGGGTGAACGTGGTGGTGAACATCGGGGACCATCAGCGTAGTCCCGGTCGCAGGCAGCTCGGATCGGGGCACACTGCAACCATGGGTACCGAGATCGAGCGCAAGTTCCTGGTCGACCAGCTGCCGTCTGCCGACGAACTCGGCGGGGGTGTCGCGATGCGGCAGGGATACCTCGCCGGCGAGGGTGATGTCGAGGTCCGCCTGCGGATCACCACCGCGGACGCCGTACTGGCCGTGAAGGCCGGCCGGGGGATGAGCCGCACCGAGGTCGAGCACGGCATCCCCGCCGACGAAGCAGAAGCACTGTGGCCGCACACCGCCGGCCGATCGCTCGACAAGGTGCGCCACCGTGTGGCGCTCGGGCCACTCGTCGCCGAGGTGGATGTGTACGCCGGTCCCCTGGATGGGCTGCTCACCGTCGAGGTCGAGTTCGACAGTGAAGCCGACGCCATCGCGTTCGACCCGCCGGAATGGTTTGGCCGCGAGCTCACCGGCGACGGCGGGTGGACCAACGCAGCGCTGGCCCGGCGCGGCCGCCCCGACCGCTGATGCACCGAGCCGTGCCACCGACAGCCTGAGAGACCTGGCCCGACCGGTGTTCGGGCCCGAGGCGTCGTAGGCTCTTCGCAGCGGGTGGAGGCGCGGCAACGCGTTGTCCTCAGAAAGAGCCATCATGCGCTCACGTCCTTCGCAACCCTTGAAGCTGGCCCTCGTCGGCATCTCCATCGTCGGCCTCGCGGCATGCGTCGAGCCGGCCAACATCGGCAAGTCCTCCGACACGCTCGCGCCGTTGGTGCTGTCGCCCACGACCTCGACGACTGTGCTCACCGTGCCGCTCGGTTCGGCGGCGGTACCCCCATCGCAGACCGTGGTGCTCGGTGCCGGCGCGGTCACCACCGGCGATGCCACGACGACGGTGCCGTCCGGAGGCGCCGCAGCAACTGATGCGACCACCACCGTGTCGGCAGCGGCAGCGGCATCGGCTGCCGCTACGACGACCACCTCGGTGACCGGCGCGAAGTCGTACACGATCCTCGCCAGCGACACGATGTACTCCATCGCGCGTCGGTGCGCGCAGACCGCCGATGCGCTCGCAACGTTCAACGGCTGGTCCGACGGTGCGAACCACCTGATCCATCCCGGCGATGTCATCGAGCTGCCGTGCACACCGAGTCCGAGCTCGTCCGGTAGCGCGACCACGGCCACGGCCGCGACCACGGTGAAGGGGTCGTCCGGCGCCACCAGCACCACGGTCGCCGTCGTCGCTGGGGGCACCTACACCATCGTCGCGGGCGATTACCTCGCCGGGATCGCCGCCAAGGTCGGCACCACCATCGACGCCATCGTGCAGGTCAACGGATGGGCCGACCGCAGCCATGCGATCTACCCGGGCGACGTCATCAAGCTGCCCGCCAAGACGTGACGGCGCCCGCCAAGACGCGATCCCCAGCCCGAAGTGGGTGCTCACACGGCCCGCAACCGGGCCGATCGAGCACCCAGTGTGCGGATTGCAGGACCATCCAGGCGTAGCGTGCGGAGCATGATGCAAGGACAGGGCTGATGGCTGCCAGGGCGGAGGGCTCGATCGCGCTGGTCACCGGCGGCAATCGGGGCATCGGCCGTGCGTTCGTCGAGGAGCTGCTGGCCCGTGGTGCGAGCAAGGTCTACATGGGCTCGCGAGAACCGGTCGATGACCTGCCGACCGGTGCCGAACTGTTGCTGCTGGACGTCACCGACACCGAATCGGTCGCTGCGGCCGCAGCGGTCTGCACCGACGTGACGGTGCTCGTCAACAACGCCGGGCTGCACACGCGCGGCCGTCTCGTGCTGACCAACGACCCAGACGGAGCGCGGCGCGAGATGGAGGTCAACTACTTCGGCGTGCTGAACATGATCCGTGCGTTCGCTCCGGTGCTCGCCGCCAATGGGGGCGGCGCGATCGTCAACGTCTCGTCGATCGCCGGTGCGATCCCGACCGCGTTCATGGGTGGTTACTCGAGCTCGAAGGCCGCTGGTCTGTTCCTCTCCTCGATCGCCCGCGCCGAACTGGAGCCGCAGGGCACGACTGTCACGGCGCTCGTCGTGGGGTCGGTCGAGACGCGGATGTCCGATCACGTCGTCGGTGCCAAGGAGGATCCATCCACCATCGCCAAGGTCGGCATCGCAGCGATGGGTCGCGGTGAGCGCGTGGTCGACACCGACCAGATGGCGATCGCTGCGCGGGCCAGCTACGCCCTCGACCCGGTGCGCTTCGAGCGGGCGATGGCGAAGATGCTCGGCGGGCCGCTGCAGACCGGACGCTGAGCCGTCAGCGGGCGTGGCGGAACGTCACGCCGAGCTGCTCGCGGTCGTGCATCTCGCCACCGGATGCGGCACGCAGGGTCACTGCGGCGATGCCGGCGGTCTCTGCTGCGACGAACGAGATCCGCGTCCCGAGGTCGACCGACGTCGGTGTCGGCTGGTCGACGTCGAGCAGGTCCGCCCACAGCCCGGCGAACACCTCGGGGTCGCTGCAACCGACCTCGATCTCGAGCACACCGTCGACCGTTGCGTCGGCGGACGGCCCGGGTGTGATGTCGTCCCAGAACCACACCGAACGGTCTGGCACCTCGTCGAGATCGAGCAGCAGCCCGCCGACCTGGCGCGGGTTGAGCTGCATGATCCGGTGGCCGAGCGCTTCCTGCTCGATCAGGATCTTGACGCCGCGCTCGACGACGCGCTCGCGGATGGCGGTCATGTCGGGTACCTGCACCGCGATGCCATAGCCGCCGTGCCCACCGTGCTTGGCCAGCCATCCGGTCAGCGGTGAGGTCTCACCGGCCGGGCTGAGGATCTCCAGATACTGCTCCGGCCCGACGGGGATCGTCTCGTCGGCGAGGCCGTGCTCGAGCAGCATCGGGTCGGTGAACCCCTCCGGCAGCGAGTACGCAGCGCGCAGCATCGCGCTGTCCTCGATCGGGCGCGATGTCGCGAAGATCGTCTGGCGGACGAATGCCCATGAGGTGCTCATCGGGCCAGTGTGCACCTATCAGTCGGTGAGCACGTACTCGAGCACGCCGTCGCGGTCGACCCGCTCCATCTCACCGGCCAGGCGGAGGTGCTCGAGATGGGCGAACGTCTCACTGTCGGCCATCCCGCCGAGTGAGCGCGGCGCGAACAGGTGTGTCGACATCTCCATCACCGACGCCGGGCGATCCATCTCGATCGACGCGTCGCGCAGTTTCTGCAGGCGACCGGCGTGGTGTTCCTTGATCTCCTGGGCGCGCCCGGCGAGGTCGGTGAACGGCCTGCCGTGGGCGGGCAGGGCCAGCTTGACCTGTGGGCCGTAGGAGCCGATCTTGTCGAGCGAATCGAAGAACGTGCCGAGCGGATCGCGGTAGGAGCCGAGGCCGCCGATGTGCGGTGTGATCGTCGGCAGCACGTGATCGCCGCAGAGCATGCAGCCCTCGGTCGGATCGAACAGGCAGAGGTGATCGTCGGTGTGCCCGGGGGTGTGCACAGCGATCCAGTCGCGCCCGGCGAGCGAGATCGTGTCGGCCTCGTCGAGTCGCACCGACGGCACCGGCATCTTGCGCAGGCGCGGGAACGTGCGTGCCGCTCGGAACCAGAGTCGGCGGCGCAGTGGGATCTCCACACCCGGGCCGCCCCACGGTGTCGGCTCCCACGGATAGCGGCGGCCGAGGCGGATCGGCTCCTCGCCACCGCCGACGGGCTCCGGGTCGCGCAGCGAGGCGACGTCGTCGACATCGATGTCGGGTGGCTCGGTCGGGTCCCACATCAACCGGAACGACGAGTGGGTGACGATCTCGGCGCCCGTCTCGGCACGCAGCCAACCCGCACCGCCGAAGTGGTCGGGGTGGCTGTGGGTGACGATCACAGTGT
This sequence comes from Actinomycetes bacterium, assembly GCA_025351965.1. Taxonomy (GTDB): domain Bacteria; phylum Actinomycetota; class Acidimicrobiia; order Acidimicrobiales; family Ilumatobacteraceae; genus WLMZ01. The sequence continues at coordinate 10,318 of JANXUX010000289.1, forward strand.
GCACCCGCTGGAGCGGGAAGCCGGCCGACTTCAGCCGGGCCTCGAGCGCGACGTAGGAGTCCTTGCTGGGCAGTCCGGGATCGACGACCGCAACACCGCGATCGTCCTCGAGGAAGTAGCAGTTGACGTGCCCGAGACCCGGCATGTCGATCGGCAGTTCGCTGCGCAGGACACCGGGTGCGAGCTCGGTGATCGTCGTCGTCGCAGGCTCCTGTTCCTGCTTACGAGGGCGGGCCACCGGGTCGGTCATGATTGCACGGTACAAGCAGCGTGCAGGCTTCGGCGAAGCCTGCAACCGACGTCACGCCGGTGAGGCAGCGGCTTGATCCGTGGGTGTCGCGACGGGGAGGAACGCCCGGTCGCGGTAGAACTGCAGCTCGTTGATGCTGGCCCGGATGTCGTCGAGCGCACGGTGGGCACCGTTCTTGTGGGGCAGGTCGTTCTTGACCTGTGGGTACCAGCGACGGACCAGCTCCTTCACGCTCGACACGTCGATGCTGCGGTAGTGCAGCCAGTTCTCGATGTCC
>JANXUX010000306.1 GCA_025351965.1 Actinomycetes bacterium
TGGTCGGCGACGGCTCGGGCGACGGCGGCGTCGCAGAACGCCGAGTCGGTGACGTCACCGACGACCGCGGTGCCGCCGATCTCTGCGGCCATCTCACCTGCGCCCGTCGCGTCCCGGTCGACGACGAGTACGTGGTCACCCTCCGCAGCGAACAGCCGTGCCGTCGCCGCCCCCATGCCCGATGCCGCACCTGTGACGATGACCGTTCTGCCCATGGGCTGAAGTTACCAGTCGGGTGTTCGGTCGACCCGGGGCGCCGGCGCGGCACGACAGCCGAGCGCCGCGGGCCGAGCGTCTACTATCGACCAGACCGCCCTGCGGAACGTTCTCAGCATCCGGGAGAGTCCGTCATCGTCTACGAATCGATCAAGCAACGCCTCGACGAAGGGGACATCATCGTCCTCGACGGCGCGACCGGCACCGAGTTGCAACGTCGCGGTGCGCCAATGGACCCGGCCGCATGGTGCGGTCCGGCCACGCTCCACAATGACGCACTCCTCACCGAGATCCACAGCGACTACATCCGGGCCGGCTCCGACGTGGTCACCGCGAACACTTTTGCGTCATCGCGGCTGATGCTCACCCCGGCCGGCCTCTGCGAACGCGTCGCTGAGATCAACACACGTGCCGTGGAGGCCGCACTGCGAGCGCGCGAGCAGACCCGGTCGGCCGGTCGCGTGGCGGTTGCCGGTTCGTTGTCGCACATGGTCCCTGTGTCGTCGGGTACGGCGGTCGTCGATGACTCCCTGGCCCACTCCGACGACCAGATCGCCGACGCCTTCCACGAGTTGGCGCACGTACTGCGTGAGGCCGGAGTCGACCACATCATCCTGGAGATGATGTACAACCCGCGCCGTTCGCGCCTCGCCGTCGCCGCGGCGCTGAGCACGGGCCTGCCGGTTTGGATGGGCATCAGTGCACGACGCGCACCGAACAGCGCCGTGATCAGCTTCGACCAACTCGACGAGTACCCGCTCGAGAACCTCTTCGAATTGATCCCGGCACAGGGCGTCGACGTGGTCGGGTTCATGCACACCGGCGCCGAGATGATCTCGGATGCGCTGACGATGCTGCGGCCCCGCTTCGCCGGACCATTGATGGCCTACCCCGACTCGGGCTACTTCGAGATGCCCGACTGGCGATTCGTCGACACCATCGAGCCGGCTCGGCTGGAGGAGTTCTTCGACACGTGGACCCGACAGGGCGTGCGCCTGCTCGGTGGATGCTGTGGCCTCACGGTCGAGCACATCGACGCCGCAGTGCGTGCCCGCGACAACAGCACACAGGGCCGACGATGAGGAGGCACGGGATGGCCCCACGAGGCGTCGCGCCAGAGACCTACGACTACGTGATCGTCGGCGGTGGCTCGGCCGGCTGCGCGCTCGCCAACCGGCTCAGCGCGGATCCGACCAAAACGGTGCTCGTCCTCGAGGCCGGCCGACGTGACTACAAATGGGACGTCTTCATCCACATGCCCGCCGCGCTCGCGTTTCCGATCGGCAGCCGGTTCTACGATTGGAAGTACGAGTCCGAGCCGGAACCGTTCATGAACGGCCGGCGCATCTACCACGCCCGGGGCAAGGTGCTCGGCGGCTCGAGCAGCATCAACGGGATGATCTTCCAGCGTGGCAATCCGCTGGACTACGACCGTTGGGGAGCCGACCCCGGCATGGAGACGTGGGACTACGCACACTGCCTGCCGTACTTCAAGAAGATGGAGCGGTGCATGGCGGTCACCGAGAAGCCGGGTGGCGACCCGTTCCGTGGCACCAAAGGCCCCCTCGTCGTCGAGCGCGGTGCCGCCGACACGAGGTTGTTCGACGCATTCTTCGCCGCCGTCCAGGAGGCCGGGTATCCGCTCACCGATGATGTCAACGGCTACCAGCAGGAGGGTTTCGCCAAGTTCGACCGCAACATCCGTCGCGGCCGCCGGCTCAGCGCAGCACGCGCCTACCTGCACCCCGTGTTGAAGCGGCCCAACCTGACGCTGACGTGCCGGGCGCTGGTGACCAAGGTGCTGTTCGAGGGCACGACCTCGACGGGTGTCGAGTTCACCGTCGGGCGGGGCAGGTCGCAGACCGTGAAGGCCCGTGAGGTCGTGCTGTGCGGTGGCTCGATCAACACTCCGCAGCTGCTGCAGCTGAGCGGCGTCGGCAACGCCGCTGAGCTCGCTGCGCTCGGGATCCCGGTCGTGCACGACCTCCCCGGCGTCGGCGAGCACCTCC
>JANXUX010000308.1 GCA_025351965.1 Actinomycetes bacterium
GCTCGTCGTCAGTACAGGCTGCACCGATCAGTGCGCCGGCGCCGAGGATCACGAACGTTCGGCGGGTGAGATCCATCGGGTGAGCTTGATCGCCGAGCGACCACCCGTCAACATCGGGCACCATCCAGCGGCCTGCGAAGATAGCGGGCTCCGCAACGGAGACGCGATGATGCTCGTCTAACGTCTGTCCGGTCGGCAGCCGAGAAGACACACCGCGCCAAGGGGACCATCATGACCATCGCGATCGATCCATCCGACGACGCATTCAACACCGGCTCATCGGTGGCAAGCGGAGCGACAACGGCCAACGCAGCGACACGCTACGCAACTCGGGATGATTCACGGGCGCGGCATCTGCCCGGCATCGCCGTCGCTGGTTTGGCCTCGCTCGGCGCCGGAGCGATCCATGCCGCAGCCATCGGGATCCACGCCGAGCACCGTGGGCTCGCCCAGATCTTCGTCGCGTGCGCCGTCCTCCAACTCGGCGCCGGGTTGTGCGCCCTCCTGCGACCGAGCCGTGTCGTTGCGCTCGCCGCAGTTGCGATCAACGTGGGTGCAGTGGGCGGCTGGCTGGCGACCCGAGTCACCGGCATCTCCTGGATCGGAGGCCTCGAGGTCGCCGAACCACTGCAGTTCGCGGACACTGCGTGCGCCGTGCTCGGTGTGGTGGCCGCTGGCGCAGCGCTGACTGCAGCGATCAGGGGCTGGCGCCCGGCCCGGTCGACTCGCCTGCTGATGCCCAGCCTCGCCGCCCTTGCACTCACGGTGCCGGCGATGGTCTCAGGCGGCACACATGTGCACCACCATGACGACGGCGTTGCTCACGACCACTCTGCGGCGACGGCCGCAGCTGGAGTGATCGACCCCGCCACCGGCGAGGCAGCGCACTCAGCCGACGGCCATGCCCACGACGATGCCGCCACCGGCGCAGTCACCGAGACCACAGTTCACGCGCACGACGGCGGCAGCGGCCATCCCGTCGAAACTGTCGCCCCAGTCGCCGTCGAGCCCGGCGCAGTTCCGTGGCCGCGGCCGTGGGATCCCGCTCAGCCGATCGACCTCAGCGGTGTCGAGGGCGTCACTCCGGCGCAGGAGGCGCGCGCCGTGGCCTTGGTCGAGGGCTCGCTGCGGGAGCTACCGAAGTACGACACCGTCGAGGCTGCGAAGGCGGCTGGCTATACGTCAATCGGCGATGCCGGCACGGGCAGTGAGCACTACATCCGCTACGACCTCGTCCAGGACGACGTCATGCTCGACCCCACCGCGCCGGAGTCGTTGGTCTACACGGTGCAGGGCGACCAGCGGATCCTGGCCGGCGCGATGTACATCGCCAGCGCCCGACCCACCGATGATCCCACGCTCACCGAATGGGCCGGTCCGCTGATGCAGTGGCACAACCACGGCGATCTCTGCTGGGACCGTGTCGACGGTGTCCCCGCCGTCGTGGGTGTGGTTCAGGCCGACGGCACGTGCACACGTGGGATCAACGCCGGTGGCGAGAACCCGATGGTGCACGTCTGGATCACCCCGCACGACTGCGGGGTGTTCGCCGCTCTCGAGGGTGTCGGTGCCGGCCAGACCGCGGTGTCCGAGGACGAGCGGGTCGACAAGTGCCAGCCGCATGATCATGGGACTGCCGCCGTCGTCGCGACACCAAAGCCGTATGACCCCACCCAGCCGATCGATCTGAGCGGCACCCCCGGGGTGACCCCCGAGCAGCAGGCCGCTGCGGAGAACCTGATCGCTGTCACCCTCGTCCGCCTCCCGAAGTGGAGCGATTACCGCGACGCCGAGGCAGCCGGGTTCCACAGCATCGGTGACGGTGTGACCGGCCACGAGCACTTCGTGCAGTGGGACTGGATCAACGACGACGTGCTCCTCGATCCCGATCATCCCGAAAGCCTCGTCTACGAGCCCCAGCCGGATGGGTCCAAGAAACTCGTCAGCGCGATGTACATGCTGCCCGATTCGGTGGCGCTTGCGGATGCGCCCGACATCGGCGGAGCCCTGATGCAGTGGCACATCCACGACAACCTCTGCTACACCGACTCCTCAGCGCCCAAGGTCGCCGGCCTCACCGACGCGGACGGCAATTGTCCCAGTGGTCTGATCAAGCACAACCCTGCGGTGATGATCCACGTCTGGATCACCCCGCAGGCGTGTGGACCGTTCGCTGCACTCGAAGGTGTCGGCGCCGGCCAGATCGCGGAGGGCGAAGCACGCCTCTGCGACACTGCGCACGGCAGTCACTGACACGGGTCAGGACACGAACGCCGTACTGGGCAGGTCGCTGGTCGCGGACTCCAGCGCATCGCAGATCACCGTGGCCACGAGCGCGGGCTCCAGTCCCGGTGGCATGCGTGGCGCAGTACCTGCGAGCGGGTGCTCGGCGAGGCCGGTCTCGGTGTGCGGCGGGCGGGCATCGAGGACTCGAACCTTGCGACGACGGGCCTCACGGGCGAGCGCTTCATCGAACGAGCGGACGGCTGCTTTCGACGCGCCGTAGGCGGCCATCCCGGGCAGGTTGACCTCGGCGATGACGCCGGAGATGTTCACGATCGCTCCGCCAGGTTGCAGCACCGGTAGCGCGGCCCGGGCAAGCATGATCGGCACGAACGTGTTGGTCAAGAAGAGCTCCTCCATCGTGTCGATCGACAGCTCATCGATCGATCCGAACGCCACCACTCCAACGGCATTGACCACGATGTCGAGGCGACCACACTGATCGACAGCGGCACTGACAGCAGCGGCACAGGCCTCGGGCGAACGTAAGTCGAGGGCGACCCGTGCCCCGGCGAGCTGGAGTGCGTCGAGTCGTACGGCGTCGCGGGCCACGAGCGTGAGCGAGGCACCCCGGCGATGCAGCTCTGCGCCGAGGGCTCGACCGAGGCCGCCCGTCGCTCCGGCGAGGAGCACCGACGCGCCGCTGAGGGGATGGGTTGCGGTCATCGATGGTCAATGTAGCGGGGTCGGCATCGACACCTCCCCAGGCCGATTTTCTCGCGCTGCTTCGTCGAAACGGCGATTGAGCGATGAGAATGGGGACGATCGTGTCGACTATCTGATCATGGGCGCGGGTGCGGCCGGGATGGCGTTCGCAAACTCGTTGTTCACAGCGGACCCACCGTGGTCTGCGTGCATGGCTGGCCCGAGCTCGCGGGCTCATGGCGTCATCAGGTTGCCCACCTGTCAGCCCGTGGGTACCGGGTTGCGGCGATGGATGTGCGTGGCTACGGCGGCAGCTCCGCCCCGGCGGAGGTCGAGCGCTACACGTTGCGCGAGCTCGCGGGCGACGTCGCCGCGGTTGCCGCAGCGCTCGACGACGGGCCGGTCACGTTGATCGGGCACGACTGGGGTGCCCCGATCGTGTGGAACACCGCGATCGTCCACCCCGACCGGGTGCGCGCCGTCGTTGGCATGAGTGTGCCGTACACGCCGGCGATGGGCTTCTCGTTGCTCGACGTGTTCGAACAGGTCTACGCGGACCGCTTCTTCTACATGCTCCACTTCCGCAAACCCGGCGTGATCGAGGCCGAGTTCGCAACTGACGTACGCGCCGGACTCACGCGGGTCGAGTACGCCCTCTCCGGCGCAGCTCCTCTGAACAGCTTCCTTCCCGATGCCCCGCGGAGCTCGGCATTCCTGTCGCTGCTCCCCGACCCGCCGGACGGTCCTCTCGCGTTCCTCAGCGACGACGAACTCGATGCATGCGCCGCAACGTTCGCGCGCACCGGGTTCGTCGGCGCCGTCAACCGCGACCGCGCTCTCGCGTTCGACCCGGCCGCGTCCACCGACATCGTCGGCGCCACAGTCGATCAACCATCGTGCTTCCTTGGCGGATCGCTCGACCCGGTGGGCGCGATGTTCCCCGGGGCCGACCTCTTCGCCGACCCCGGCTCAGCGTGCACCGACTTCCGAGGCAAGACGATCGTCGACGGCGCCGGCCACTGGGTGCAACAGGAAGCACCCGGCATCGTGAACGTCGCGCTCGACGCGTTCCTCGATCCCTCTGACTGGTGCGTCAGCCCGGTGACCGTCATGGGTGCGGTCCATCGGCGTACATGCGGGTGCGAACCACATCGATCACCCGTCTGGCGACCGCGTCAGCACGTTCGGGGGAATTTGCCTGGTTGTGAGCTGACTGCCTGCCGTCTGCGACGGGCGCGGCCGGAGGTGTCAGCACGTTCGGGGGTGTTTGCGGGGTTGTGAGCTGACAGCCTGCGGGCCGCAGGGTCCGGAAACCACAAAAGCCCCAGCGATGCTGGTGATGGCGCTCATCGAAATTCCCCAGG
>JANXUX010000445.1 GCA_025351965.1 Actinomycetes bacterium
CAGCCCTCTTTGTTGTCACCACGCGGCGGGTAGTAGTTGATGCTGACCTTGTGGAACACATTGCCGTAGAGGTCCGGATTCTTGGTCGGTTCGAGGATGTCCTCGAGCACTCCGAGCTTGGATTCTTCCTTGGTCTTGAAATTCTCCGGAGCATCCAGCACCTCGCCGTCGCGGTTGCCGAGGATGTTGGTGCTGTACCAGCCCGACAGGCCGAGTTGGCGGGCCTTGAGCATCGGGGCGAGCACGGTCTTCATCAGCGTCTGGCCGGTCTTGAAGTCCTTGCCGCTGATCGGTACGTTCCGTTCGGTGGCGAGCTTGCGCAGCACCGGCGTGTCCACGGCAAGGTTCGGGGCACCGTTGGCGAACGGGACGCCTTCGAGGATCGCGGCGTACGCGTACAGCATCGCCGGCGAGATCTGATCGTCCTCGGCGTCGATCGCAGCCTCGAAGCTGGCGATGTCCTGGTGCGCCGGTCCGGGCTCGATGAAGATCTCGGTGCTCGCGCACCAGATCATGACCAGGCGGTCGCACTCCTTCTCGTCGCGGAATCGGTTGATGTCCTCACGGATGGTGTTCAGCATGATCCGCTTCGGCGTACCGACGCCCATCGTGTGCTGACCGTCGAGGTTGCGTGCGTACTTGCGCTCGAACGCAGCCTTCATCGGGCGGATGTCGCGCAGTACCTCGGCGATCGCCTCGATGTGACGTCCACCGTCGAGCACGCCGGCGCGCGATGCAGCCACATAGGCGTCATCGGGGAAGACGTCCCAGGCACCCCAGACGATGTCCTCGAGCGCGGCGAGGGGCACGAAGTCCTTGACGAGAGGAGAACGGTCCTCGGTGCGTTTGCCGAGTCGGATCGTGCCCATCTGGGTCAGCGAGCCGATCGGCAGGGCCTGGCCGCGCTTGGCCAGCTCCACGCCGGCGATCAACGTGGTGGCCACTGCGCCGAGCCCGACGGTCAGGACGCCGAGACGTCCGGTCGCTGGCTGCACGGTGGGGGATGGGGGTGTCGACATGACGTGCAGCGTAAGCATTGTTGGTCGATCTGTCACGTTGATGAAGTAGATCTGAACTAAATTGCACGACGTGCAAACCGTGCTCCCCGACCTCACGATTCGGCAGATGTCCTACCTCGTCGCCGTCGTCGAGGAGTCGACATGGGCATTGGCGGCCGACCGTGTCGGTGTCAGTCCATCAGCACTCTCCCAGGGACTGGCCGAACTGGAGCGGCGCCTCGGCGTTGCGTTGTTCGAGTCGCAGGGAAGGCGGCGCGTCCTGCGCCGGTCTGCAGGACCCGTCGTCGAACACGCCCGGCGCGTGCTGGCGTTGACGCGTGACCTCATCGACTGGTCCGAGCGTGTTCGCGACGGACAGCGGGGGCGAGTTCGCCTCGGCATGATCGATGTCGCTGCCGTCGTGCACTTCCCGGGCATCGTCGCGGAGTTCCGTTCCCAACGTCCCGACGTTGCGCTGACCCTGTCCGTCGCACCGTCGGCACAGCTCCTCCAGGGCCTGCGCGACGGGGATCTCGATCTCGTCGTGTGCGTGCAGCCGCCCGAGCGCCATGTTGGGTTGGAGATCGAGGAGTTGCGTCGCGAGACGCTCGCCGTCATGGCCCCGGCCGGCACCATGATCGGAGCGCCGTCGACGTGGGGGCCGTGGGTGACGTTCCCCGGGGATTCCCAGACGCGGCGGCTGATCGTCACGGCGCTCGCCGCTCTCGGCGCACCGACCACGATCGCCGCCGAGAGCCATCAGCCGGACGTGCTCGTCCAGATGGTGCGGCTCGGTCTCGGTTGGACGGTGCTGCCGGTCGGGTCGCCGATGATCGGCGGACCGCCGGTGGTGGTCGGCCCCGACGTCGTCGAGCGGGTGCTCGTCCTCGCCCGGCGGGCCGAATCGATCAGTGATCCGGCCGCCGACGAGCTCGCCCGCCGCCTGCGCGCCTGACTCCCTCGCCGACCCGCCAACCCACCGACCCACCCAAAATGGCACGTTCATGTCACCACACATCATCAACGTTGATGATGTGCGGTGACATGAACGGTCTGTGAGCGCGGCTCAGACCTTGGGCAGGCCGGCCAGGGCTGCGGCGATTGCCTCGGCGGGGTAGTCGTAGTCGACGAGCTTGCCGGAGAGGTAGTTCTC
>JANXUX010000357.1 GCA_025351965.1 Actinomycetes bacterium
CCACGCCCGCCGACACCGCGTCATAGGCAACCTGCGCGAGTCGAGCGCCCCATATCGATCGTGGCCCTGCGAACTGCTCCTCCAACCCGTCCTCGCGACACACCACGCAGACCGCATCACTCGCCGTATCGGTGCCGTTCACGCCCCCATCGAGAAGGGCCTGCACCTTCGCTTCGGTGATCGTGGCGACCGCGTTGACCAATGCTGCATCGGACAGATGCACCGGGACGCCAGCGACGAGGTTGATCGTGCCGGGCCCAGGCCGCACCCTGCCTGGGGCGCCCTGGGCGAAGCCCGCAGCCCAAACCGGCCGACGAACACAACCGTGGCCCAAGCGCTCGCGCCCTCCAGCGATGCTGAGTTCCACGTGCGGACATCGACCGCGGTCATGAGACCCACTCCTCCTCGTTCCGTCAGTCCGAGACGGCCTGCACTCTCCAGCAGATGATCAGCCAGGTCGAGCCGACCGTAGGCAGCGTCGACTGTCATGTTCACGATCCACGAGATCGATCCGATCCCCCCGCCGACGATCGAGGAGCTCACCGCCCGCCGCATTGCCAGGAACCTCCAAACTCGGTCACTGACGAGCCGACGGAGCATCCGACGGGCGAGCGCCAAGCGAGCGAGAACGAGGACAACGAACCACCCGCATGACAACATGCACGCCCGATGAGGGCGGCGCGCATAAGGGCGGCGCGCGGTGCAGCGTGACGTGAGCGTTGTCGACGCCGGTTCGGCGAGGAGTTCCTCGAGATGCCGCTGTGACAACCCGAATCGCAGATGCCGACGTGGCTTCCTCCTCATACCCTCGCCGCGGGCGCCTCATCCGTCAACGCAAACAGCGCCATGGCGCCGCCTTCGTCTCGGTGGGGCGGCCATGATGGGTGGCGATGCCAGCCGCCGCGTCTCCCGACATCGGTCTGCTCGAGCGCGGAGACGCGCTTGAGTGGCTCGAGCGTGCCTTCACCGCAGCGGGGAGCGGGGCCGGGCAGATCGTTGCGCTCACCGGTGAGGCCGGAGTGGGCAAGACGAGCGTCTTGCGCCAGTTCGCCGCTGGTCACGATCGCGATGCAGACGTGCGCTGGGGCGCGTGCGATCCGCTTGCGACACAACGCCCGCTGGCACCGCTCGTCGATGTCGCTCGCGGTGCTCCATGGCTTGATCTGCTCGAACGAGCGAGTCAACGGTCGCTGATCTTCGACGCCTTGCTGCGTGACCTCGTCTCGTCGCGTCGCGACTCGTTGATGGTGATCGAAGACATCCACTGGGCCGACGACGCCACCCTCGATTTGCTCACCTACCTACGTCGGCGCCTCTTCTCGGCGCGGGTACTGGTTGTTGTGTCGTATCGCGACGACGAGGTCGGATCCTCCCATCCGTTGCGTGCCGCGCTGGCCGACTTGGTCGAGGGCGCTCGGCAGCGGTTCCGACTGCGACCGCTGTCGCCAGGTGCGGTGGGCCAGCTCGCCATCGGCTCGGCCATCGATCCGCTCGAACTGCACCGGGTGACTGGCGGCAACCCGTTCTTCGTCACAGAGACCCTGGCGGAACCGGGCGCCACCGTGCCGGCGTCGGTGCGCGACGCAGTGCTCGCGCGGGTGCGTCACCTTCCGCACGCAGCGAGACGTGCGCTCGAAGCGGTCGCGATCGTGCCCGGTGGAGCCGAGATCCGACTGGTCGAGGCGCTGGCCGACGTCACCGTCGCCGACCTCGACGAATGCGTCGAGCGTGGCATCCTGCGCGTGAATGGCTCGTCGCTGGCGTTTCGCCACGAGCTCGCTCGGCTTGCATGGCTCGACACCGTGTCGCCTGTGCACCTGCAGCGGTTACACGATCGAGCCCTGCACATGTTGCGCACGGACGAGATTGTCACGGTCGACAACGCTCGCCTGGCCCACCACGCCTGCGCTGCGCAAGACACCGCCGCCATCGTCCAGTACGCCGGCGCCGCTGCTGCCGATGCCGCGGCGTTGGGCGCGCATCGCGAGGCGGCACAACAATATGCAACTGCACTCGCGCATGCGCACCTGCTTCCCGTGATGGACAACGCCGAGATGTGCGATCGCTTCTCCTATGAGTGCTATCTCACCGGGCAGATCGACGCCGCTATTGCGGCGCGATCGTCAGCGCTGGCGCTGTGGCGGGGGATGGGCGAATGGCGACAAGCCGGCAATGCCCTTCGCTGGCTCTCTCGATTCAACTGGGTTGCTGGCCACGGCAAGGCGGCAGGGGAGTTCGCCGCCCAGGCGATCGAGGCGCTCGAACACTTCCCCGGAAGCGCCGACTTGGCGATGGCGTACAGCAACAGGTCGCAACTGGCGATGCTCGAGGGCGACGCGGACGGCGCCGTCGTGTGGGGTAACCGGGCAATCGCCCTCGCGGAGGAGCAGCAGGCCGACGACGTGCTCTCCCACGCGCTCAACAATGTGGGGACGGTGCTTCTCGACAGCGGTGAGCCGCAAGGGTTGCCGTTCCTCGAGCGCCGCCTTGCGCTGGCGCTGCAGCACGGTCTCGCCGAGCACGCCGCCCGCGCCTACACGAACATCAGCTCGTCGCTCGTCAAGCTGCACCGGTTCGACGAAGCAGCAGCGCAGCTGCGTCAGGGTCTTGACTACTGCCTCGACCACGACCTCGACACGTGGCGGGTGTACATGACCGGGTCGATGGCGCGCGAGCGGTTCGACCGCGGCGCATGGGACGAGGCGATCGAGCTGGCCCTGTGGGTGCTGCACCGGCCCGGCGTCGCACCGATCAGTGCGGTGAGCGCAATGGCCGTTGTCGCGCGCTTACGGGCACGCCGTGGTGATCCCGAAGTGTGGTCAATGCTCGATCGCGCGCTTGCCTTGGCCACCGATACCGGCGAGGTGCAGCGGCTGGCACCAGTTGTCGCAGCGCGCGCCGAAGCGGCATTCCTCGCGGGAGCGCCATCGCGCGCGGCGGGCGAGCTGGCGAGCACACTCGAGCTGACACGGGGCCGCGACCCGTGGTCTGCGGGCGAGCTCAGCCTGTGGGCGCGGCGTGCCGGTCTTGCCGATGCCGGTCCAACCGAAATCGCTGCGTGTGCGGAGCCGTACCGTCTGCACCTGCAGGGCGATGTTGCCGCCGCGGTGGCGATGTGGGAAGCGCTTGGCTGCCCGTACGACGCAGCCGACTGTGCCGCCGACAGCGACGACCCGGTCACGGTCAGCGCCGCCTACGACACGCTCATCGGTCTCGGTGCCAGCGCCCGCGCAGACCAAGTTGCAGACACGCTGCGGGCGATGGGGCAGTCCGTGCGGCGCGGGCCTCGCTCGTCGACTCGTCGCAACCCCGAGGGCCTCACAGATCGTGAGCTCGAGGTAGCTCGGCTGCTGGCCGAGGGGCGCACCGACGCAGAGATCGCCGTTGCGCTGGTCATCTCTCGCAAAACGACCAGCCACCACGTCTCACACATCCTCACCAAGCTCGGAGCACGCAACCGCAGCGAGGCGACAGCGATCGTTGTCCGCCGCCGCATGTGAGCGACACCAGCTGCCCAAGATGGGCAGTTTGCCCGATGAGTCGGACGGCCCCCAGAGCCCATCGTGAGCGGTGACCCGCAACGTGCGGGCCACCACAAGGAGGGAACCGTCATGCCGAAGTACGTGATCGAGCGCCAACTACCCGGTGCAGGCCGGCTGTCGACCGACGAGCTCAATGCCATCTCAACCAAGTCCAACGAGGTCCTGGCTTCGATGGCTCACCGCGCGCAGTGGCTGCAGAGCTACGTCACCGACGACAAGATCTTCTGCGTCTACGTGGCCGACGGCCCGGAGACCATCCGCGAGCACGCCCGCCTCGGCGGCTTCCCGGTCGACGCGATCCATCTTGTCGGCGCAGTGATCGACCCTTCCAGCGGCAACGCTGCTGCCTGACAGAACACTTTCACCGGTCCCGGTCGCTGCCGAATCCTTTGGACGGCGGGCCGCCCAGCAGGGCCAACGTCCACTGCGCAAGATCAAGGAGTCGACATGCTCGGTCGCCGAATCACCTCGTCATCGCAATGATCGGTTCGATGGTCGCCGTCACCGCGGCGGTGGGTCCCGACGTTGCGCAAGCGACCTCCACCATCGACATCGTCGGCCCGGCGGGCAGCGGTGAATTCGGGGTCATGGTGCGGGTTCTGTCGAACGGCAACTACGTGGTCGTCGATCCGAACTTCGGAAATGGAATCGGTGCCGTCCACCTCTACAACGGCACGACCAACGGCCTGATCAGCACCCTTACCGGCGCCGGATCTTCCCCGGGGATCGCGACCGCTGGTGTGGTTGAGGTGGGGAACAGCAACTTCGTCGTCGCCAGTCCGTACTGGAACACGGTGGGTGCGGTGACCTGGGTCAGTGGCACGGCCGGGCTGAACGGGCCGGTGACGACGGGCAACAGCCTCGTCGGCACCCGATCGGGTGACAACCTCGGTGGGGCGACCACGGCCGGGACCATCAGCGACATCGCTGTGCTGGCGAACGGCAACTATGCCGTCGGTAGCCCGTACTGGGACCTGAGCGACTCCGTCGCCGACGTCGGCGCGGTCACCATCGGAAACGGGAACAGCGGCGTCACCGGTCCGGTGACGACCTCGAACAGCCTGTACGGGACGACGGCGAGTGACGGCGTCGGGATCGCACTCACACCGCTGTCGAACGACGACGTCGTCGCCTTCGCCCATGGCTGGGATCTGGATTCGACCCACACCGACGTGGGTGCCGCGACCTGGGTCGATGGAAGCGCCAACGGCGTCACCCACGGCCTGGTGGCGGCGACGAACAGCATCGTCGGCTCCACGACCAACGACTCCACCAACATGACCGTCACAGCGCTGGCGACGAACGGGAACTACGTCGTTGCGTTTCCGGGGTGGGACCGGTCCGGGTTGGTCGATTCCGGGGCTGCGACGCGAGGCTCCGGGACGGGCACGATCCACGGCCCCGTGTCGACATCGAACAGCATCCTCGGTGGCAACGCCGGGGACCAGGTCGGCTCAGGAGGGATCACACCGCTCCCCAACGGCAACTACCTGATCGTGAGCCCACAGTGGAATGGTCAGCTCGGCGCCGTCACCCACGTGCTCGGCTCGACCGGAACCTTCCCGGCTGCCATCCCGGCGGGCTCCGCCGTGGGGTTCATCAACAGCATCACGGGAACCACATCCGGCGACGTCGCTGGCGCCGGCGGGATCACGGTGCTGTCGAACGGCAACTATGTGATCGACAGTCCGCGGTTCCGGAACATCCCGCACACTGGTTCGGGCGCCGTCACGTGGGCCCGCGCTGACGGGAGCACGATCCTCAAGTTGGCGACAGGGAACAGCATCGTCGGTGACAAGACCAACGATGCCGTCGGCGGCGGCGGGGTCGTGGCGTTGACGAACGGCAACTACGTCATCGCCAGCCCGGCCTGGAGCAAGCCCGCACCCGGCGCGATGGCCACGGTCGGCGCCGCGACCTGGGCTCTCGGTACCGCCGCAACGGGCGCGATTGTCGGCGCGCCGAACAGCATCATCGGGGCGACTGCCGGTGATCAGGTGTCGCTGAACCACGTCCTCGCGTTGACGAACGGAAACTACGTCGTCGGCAGTTCGCACTGGTCGGCGTTCATCGGCGCGGACAGCGAACTGAACGCCGGGGCGGCCTCGTGGGCGAGCGGCACGGCAACGACGTCCGAAGTCGTCGATGCGAGCAACAGCCTCACCGGCACGTTCGCCGGCGATCAAGTGTCGGTGTCGGGGATGTTCGCGTTGGCGAACGGCAACTACGTCGTCAGCAGCAGCCACTGGAACAACGGTGGGTTGACCACCGCCGGCGCGGTGACGTGGCTCGACGGGCACGGCCCGACGCACGCGACGGTTGGTCTGTCGAACAGCCTCATCGGCGCCGCTGCCGGTGACAACGTGGGGAGTACCGTCGTTGTCTTCCCCAACGGCGCCTACGTCGTCTCGAGTCCGTCGGTGCACAACGGCTCGATCAGCGGCGCAGGTGCCGTCACCTTCGGTGGCCTGACCGGGGTGCGGGGTTCGGCGAGCTCCGCGAACAGCCTGATCGGTACGATGACGCAAGTTCCCATGAACGTGGTGCCGCGTCTCACGTGCACCGCAACGAACAGCGAAGCCCTCACCACGACGACCACGTTCACCGTCACGGTGACGGGGGGCATCGACTACGTGCCGCTTCCGCCGGCTCGCCTCGCCGACACCAGACCCGACCACGCCACCGTCGACGGGCTGTTCGCGGGCGGAGGAACGATCGCGGGCGGAACCGTGTTCGCGCTCACGGTCGCCGGCCGCGGCGGTATCGCCGCGAGCGCTCTCGCAGCAGCGCTCAACGTCACGGTGACCGAACCCGTCGGCCCGGGGTTCTTGACCGTCTACCCGTGCGGGGCCAGCGTCCCCACGGCGTCGAACGTCAATTACGTCGTCGGCACCACCATGCCGAACGCGGTGATCTCAAAGATCGGCGACAACGCGATGGTGTGCTTCTTCGCGTCGCAGACGCTGCACCTCGTCGTCGACGTCAACGGATCGTTCCCCCCGGAGTCGTCGTACCGGACGATCAACCCGGCTCGCTTGCTCGACACGCGCCCGGATCACACGACCGTCGACGGCCTGCAGCAGGCGACCGGCGCGGTC
>JANXUX010000365.1 GCA_025351965.1 Actinomycetes bacterium
ACCAAGGTCTACACCGTCATCGACGATGCCCTGCGCGGACCCGTCGACGTCCTCGCCGGGGTAACCACCTCGTGGCTCGACGACCCGTTCGGCATCGACGAGATCGGAGCGCACTCGTGACCAACGAACCCGTCCCAGTCCCGGTCGCCCCGCCGTGGAAACGCGACTTCCCGTACGAAGCCCAATCCGAGGAAGAAGTCACCCGGCGCGAGTTCGCCCGCTACCTCGTCCTCGGCGCCGGCACGATCGCCGTCGCCAACGTCGGCCTCGCGGTCTGGACCCAGTTGCGCAGCATCAACGCCGGCGAACCGCGAGCGATCGTCCCGGCCGCAGACGTCGCTGTCGGCGAACCGCACCTGTTCCGCTACCCCGGCGACGACGACCCGGCCATCCTCGTCCGCCTCACGGTCACCGACGTCGTCGCGTTCAGCCAGAAATGCACGCACCTCGGCTGCGTCGTTTACTACGAGCCGGACGAACAGCGCTGGCACTGCCCCTGCCACGAAGGCAACTTCGACGCGGCCACAGGTGCCGTCGTCTCCGGCCCACCGACACGACCGCTTGGTCGCATCGATGTCGAAGTCCGCGACGACGGGATGATCTGGGCACTCGGTCGGCAGACATGAGAACCTCCGCAAGCGGCCGGCGCACCTCATCCGCCGTGGTGCTCTACGTGATCATCCTCGTCGCGTTCCAAGTGTTCCTGATCACCGTCGCGGTCGAAGCATTCCAAACCGACACCGAATCACTCGCCTGGGCCACCGCCGGTGTCTCCGTCGCCCTCTTCGCCGCCGCCGCCGCCTTCCTGCGCTACCTGCGACCATGACCAGCACCTCCGCCACTCAGCCGCGCGTCAGTCCGATCGCGACGCTGTCCCCCGGCTACTTCGCGCTCGTGATGGCCACCGGCATCATCGCCATCGCCGCCAAACAACAGCAGATCGACTGGCTCGCCGACGTCCTCTACCTCATCTCAGCCGGCGCCTACCTGGTGCTCGTCGCGCTCGTCGTCATCCGCGCCATCGCCTACTCGCGCCAACTCGTCGCCGATCTCACCAGCCACGCCAAGGGCTTCGGGTTCCTCACCATCGTCGCCGGCACCAACGTGCTCGCCAGCGCCTCAGCGGTCATTCACGGCTGGTGGACCCTCGGCGAGATCCTGTGGTGGTGCTCCCTGCCGCTCTACGTGATCTTGCTCTACACCGCCTTGATCTCCGACGTCCTCCGCCACCACAAACCCGGCCTCGGCGCCGGCATCAACGGCTCCTGGTTCCTCCTCACCGTCGCCACCGAATCCGTCGCCGTGTTCGGTGCGCTCCTCTTCGGACACGACCCGAGCGACTTTCTCGCCTTCGTCTGCCTCGCCGCGTTCTGCCTCGGGCTCGTCCTCTACCTCATCGTCATGACCATGGTGTTCCTGCGCTGGACGTTCCAACCCCTCGAACCCACCGAAGCCGACCCGCCCGCATGGATCGCCGCCGGCGCCGTTGCGATCACCGTCCTCGCCGGCTCCAACCTCCTCGCGACCCGCAACGTGTCACCTCGCATCGACCGCCTCGGCCCGCTCATCGAAGGACTCGTCACCCTCGCCTGGGCTACCGCAACGTTCTGGTTCCCGGTCATGGTCGCGATCGGGATCTGGCGCCACATCGTGCGCAAAGTCCCGCTCCGTTACCACCCTTCCTACTGGGCGCTCGTGTTCCCCCTCGGCATGTACGGCGTCGCGACCTTCAAGATGCGCGCCGTCATCAAACTCGATCAACTCGAATGGGCCCCAAAGATCACGCTCGCCGTCGCGCTCGCCGCCTGGACGGCAACCTTCATCGGGCTTCTCGTCCAAGGCGGACGCGCCGCCGGCAGGCGGCGCCCTAGAGTCGCAGCGACCCAGTCGGCCTGACATCGCCAGCCACTACATCGAGCCGTGGTAGACATTCCCTGGCACGACGATCCTGGCAGGGCATCGCCTCGTCCTCGTCACCACGATCCTGCCTCGAACACGACGCGGACACCGGGCGCGACGCCGGGCACCTCGTCGGGACGGTTCGCAACGGAATGGTCGTCGAGCTCACGACGTACCCAGCCCGGTTCGTTCACAGCTGATGATCTGCCTCGACGCGTCGGTCCAGGCCAGCCGTGCTCGCCGGATCGCCGTTGCGCCCGGACGCCAATGTCGACCCCAGCGCCGGGACATTCGGCACCGCCTTCTGGATCGACCGAACAGAGAAGCGGACGGTTTCCTCGTGGAGGATGTCCATCTCAGAGTGCGAACGTATTCCAGACGAGTTCCTCCATCGACGAGCAGACGCGAGGCTTCGAATCAAGTGCGCAGTACGCGGCGACGGCCGGATCCACCATGACGTGAGCATCGCCACCAGACGGCGCTCCGAGCTGTGATGCAACTGTCACAAATCGAGGTAGTCGGTCGAACGGCACGTACGGGCCCCGACAGCATCGCGTCTCATACCGCCGGGTATGAGCCGAGCCGAAGCGCCGTTCTGTGCTCCTCCCGCTCGTCCGAAAGCGGTCGCGCCGCAGTCGTAGATCCGACGTCGACGCTGGTAGCCGATGTCCGCGTGGGGCGGACATCTGATGCCAACGTCCGCCAGGACAGCTCGCAGATCCGGCGTTGGGCTCGGATTGCATTGAGCGGATCGTCGCGTCAGAGTTCGATGCCGGGTAGTTCGATCTCGATCTGAGGCATCCGGGCGGGACGGACGATTGCGATGGCTTCGGTGAGCCGGTCGTGGCTGTGGCTGTAGGCGTTGTCGAGGTCCCATCGTGGTTGTGGTCCGGTGCCGTGGGCGATGCCAAACGCGGTTTGGTGTTGTGCAAGGAGTCCGGCAATGCGGTCCCACGTGCGGGCCGCTTCTCCGGAGCTCGGCCGACGGCCGAGTGTGTCGGTGATGCCGGTTGCCAGGTACTCGCGTGCCAACTCGTAGGCCTTGCCGCGACTGAAGCGCAGCACCGAGCCGGCCTCCTCCACCGTGAGGAAGTCTTGGGGGTCGGTCATCGACAGGAACAGCGAAATCTGCTCTCACAAGTACACATGCCTCTCGAACTCCGGTTTCGTGACGCCGCGCCCGGCAGCGGACTTGAATCCACCTCTCGGCGGGAGCGGGTGTCACGACGCGTCCAAGGGGATACAGAGCCCCGAACAGCCAGGCCGCAGCACGCCCGCCGACCGTTCGGGTGCGAGATTCGTCGAATTGGGCGGTCGAGTCGCGACCAACTCGAATACCGTTCGCGACATGGTGCGCGACGTCCACGCCCCCTTTGTCGACCCCGTCATAGATCTCGCCGACGATGGACTGAGCGATGCCGAGAGCGCTGCGCGCGTTGTGGAATGGCTGGGTCACCTCGCCGGTGTCCCCGTCGTTCTGCTTCCGGTCAGCGCACTCCACGAGCTGCGGAGCGCCTACGCGGCCGACGACGTCTGATCTCCATCGTTGACATCAACGAACCGATAACAAGCCCCCGGATTCAGAGGGTCCAGGTTCGCTCGGCCGGATCCCAGGTCCGCCCATCGACCTCGTCGCTGAGGACAGGGTCGGCGAAGAGTCGAATCTCGGCGAGGACCTCGGCGAAGTCGCTCGGGAGCCGATCATCGAGGCGCTGCTTGTGAACCCAGTTGGCCCACCGACCTTGGGCGAACTCGGCGTAATCCGCGAGGGCGCCTGCGAGTGACTCGAGCGTCACTCCTCGGTGGGAAGCGACCGTCACCATTGATCGGCGTTGCCGGGTGCCATCGATCTCGTGGCGTCGGCTCAACAGGTAGATGTCGGCGAAGTCGCGCCACCTGGTGTTGGCGATGCCGCGCTGCACGGCAGTGACGATCTTCTCGGCGTGGACCATCTCCAACGGGTATCCACGCAACTCGATGGATCCGCCGAGAAGGAGCGGCATGACCATGTTCGTCGGCGCCGGCCAGACAGGGTCGCCGACGTTGACATCGACATGGAACCTGATGTTGGCCCGTGCGAGATGACCAGTCATGACAACACGTACGCCGGAGTATTCGTCGCCATCGCGGATCACCTCGGCGATCGAGTCATCGATGTCGTAGACACCAGGTTCTCGAGATGACCGGACAGGGCAAGCCGACCGAGGAATCCCTCCAATGCGTACAGCGACAGGAGCTCGTCGGTGGGGCGCGATTCGGTTCGCGCCTTCTTCTGCAGGTCCAAGTACGTCCGTCCACCCGGCGTGTCACGCGAGGGCGCGCTCACAACAGCGCGTCCAGGGCGCGCCGCAGCGGTGTGGCGGCTCGTGGAAATTTCTGGGCCATCGCGAGCAGCATGCCCGGCTGCGCTCCCCGACCTTTCAGCCACCGCCGCAGAGCTTCATAGGCCTGTTCGTGTCCTTCGATGCCGCGCATCCGGAACGCATCGATGATGCTCCGCTCTGGCGAGTACAGGCCGATGCGAAGGTGGTCGTCGAGCGAGATCGTCTCCCGACCGATCTCGAAGGTGCCTGGGTCGAAGAAGTGCCAGTGGATCGTCGACGGTGTGGCCGGCCGGCGGTGGCCGCGAGGGATTGCGATGTCCGCCATCGACGGGATGGCATCCGACAAGCCGTGACGCGCGAGCGCCGTCCCCAAACACAACGTCGAGATCGGGATCCGCGCTGCAGCTGCGATCAGATCGAGGTTGCCGATCTCCGCATCTGCACGGCGATACAGGCCCCGCTCGATTTGTTCGATACTCCCGCTGTCCCGGAGTTGGTAGAGCCGATGCTTGGTCAGACCCGCCGCCCGAGCCTGCGCGTACGAGAAGGTGTCCGCCAGCGTGGCAATGGCAGCATCGGTCATGACATCCCTCCCTCGGTCGACGATTGGAAGTCCGTAGGACGGGCGCCGCGAAACCTGCCGCGAAACTCGCCGACATTGAACGACACTGGACGACACTGGACGACACTGACTGTACTGTCGAGATCTCCACACCTGCCCTGAGCAGGCCAAACGACACCCGTCAGCAGCGCGTGTGGGGGCAGATCGTTGGTCAGATGTGCATGACGGCAAGCCAGCTGAAACTCGTGCTCGATGCGTTCTGCGGCAGTGGAGGGTGGGGGTGTGGATCCGTCGAATGCGTCACACAATCCACATTCTCCGGGAAGTGTTGCCGTCGCTACGCCAACAAGGTGCCCGCCAATTTCGGCTCCGACCACGATCGCCTTGGGCGCCGTGGGCCACGAAGCGTCGTCAGCGGCGAGGCCAGCGAATCGGGCCATTGGCGAATCGCCGAACATGCTGTAGGCAAATGGTTCGCCTGCGAACGCTGTCGCCACAAGGCGTCGCGCTGCCGGATACTCATCGCCAATTCCGCCGATCGCCCTGCCTCATACCGCCGGTTCCGAGGCCCTCGTCATGCGATGCCCCGAGGTGGGCACCGGGTGGCGCCGGAACATACTTCGAGAACGGCTCAGTCGCCGGTGACACCGTCGATCCGTTCGCGGATGAGGTCGGCGTGGCCCGCATGACGCGCATACTCCTCGATCATGTGGACGAAGATCCAGCGCAGGTTCGGTTGCCGATCGAACGGCTCGCCACGATCCTCGTCGTTCAGCACTGCGAGGTCGTCGAGCTCGTACTCGGCGGCGATGGCGCGTGAGGTCGCGATCTCTCGATCGTAGATGGCA
>JANXUX010000373.1 GCA_025351965.1 Actinomycetes bacterium
GTCCGGCGGCGTCGTCGGCGGCCCGGTTGATCCGGTAGCCCGACGACAGCTTCTCCAAGCTGGAGCCCAGGGCGCTCTGCGACATGGACAGGTTGCGGCTTGCGTTGAGCGCCGCGATGTTCGAGTTGATACGCATTTCGAGTTACCTCCGTGGTGGTGTTCAGTCGGACGTCCTTGCCCGGCAACGAATGTTTCGGCCACGGCGCCACCCGTTCAAGGGCACGCCGAGATTCTTCTCTCGACTACGAGACCAGCGCCAGCGACGAGCCGTCGGCCGTCCAGGCGTCGATCTTGCGACGGGCACGGCGCAGTGCTGCGCGGGCCTCGCTACGGCCGCTGAGACCCAGGTCCTCGGCGATCTCGGGGAGCTCGTTGCCGAAGCCGCCCGGATCGAGCGCACCGGTGCGGTGCAGCCAGACGAGCGCCTCGACCTTGGTCATGCCGGTGTCTTCGATGATGTACCGGACCATGTCGGTCCAATCGGCGGCGTCGTAGCCACTGTCGCTCACGGCGAGGTGGGCCGAGCGATCGTGACCCTCGGGGTCGGCGTCGAGGCGGATGTTGGCGTTCGCCGCGAAGTGCTGGGCACGCTCGATCTCGGCCAGCGAGGACCGCGACGAGATGATGAAGACGCCCTGCGCCTTGAGCGAGCGGATCTGTTCAGCGGCGCACTTGCCGGGGGCGACGTAGCGGGCCTCGCCGGCGACGAGCATGAGTTCGAGGGTGGCCATGCCGGCGAAGCGATCATGGATCTCGCGGGCGGCCATCAACCGGGTGACCCCGGCGGCGAAGGCCATCCGTTGGGCGACCGTCTCGACGGTCTCGGTGCGGTCCTCGGGATGAGCCTGGAACCAGGTCAGCAGTTGGCGGAACTCGACCGACACCCCGGTGGCTCGGGCGATCTCGCTGCGTACTGCGTTGCCGACTGCGCGCTGCACGAGCTTGGACCAGGCGACGTCACGAACGGGCTGGGAGTCGGGATCGGTGAAGTACCGGTCGACGACGCTGAGCATCTGGTGCTCGCCGACGATGATCAGGTCGCTCATGTCGAGCGTGGAAGATTCGGCCCGCACGACGGCGCGATACCGGTTGACGACCGACAAGACGAGGCCGCGGTTGGATTCGATCAGCTCGCGGCGGGCCCGCTCGGCGGCGAGGTGAATTCGGCGCACGGCACCGGCGAGCGTTCCCGGTGACAGCGACACGGTGCTCACCGACACGGGTAGCTGGGCGACGACCGCAGCGGGGAGGTCGCAGCTGCGACCCGTCGTGCGGTTGGTCGCGGACCAGGTCGCCGGGGCATCGATGTCGAGATCGACGGCAATCTGATAACGGCCGGTGACGTCGATGCTGCCGATCCGCACGGTGGCGTGGATCTCGTGGCGACCCGTCGTGAAGATTCCCGGCCGCACCTCCGTGACAACGTCGTGGACGTCCGTACCGTTGACGATGGAACGGGGACCATCGACAATGGCCCCACCGCCGGCGAGGTCGACGGAATTGACCAACCGTGAGAGACGGATGGCTGCCATCAGGCTCTCGCGCCCGATGATGGCCGTTGCGGCCGAACATGTCTGGTCGTCTCCGGCGGCGACGGCCGCCTCGTCATGCGGGCGCCACCCCTTGTGTTGACTCGCCGATGGGCGATCTGTCTCGATGTCCCGGCCGCTGTTGTCACGCATGTCAAGGTCTTCGGGACGTTCAAGGGGCGAGCGGTCACCTGAGGTGGGGGATGCTCATCCGCCGCATCACCTGAATGTGGTGACGCGATCGTCCTGGCGCGTCTGACGCGATTCCGTTGGTTCTTCTCGCGAACGCGTCATCCGCCATTGATGCATTCGCGTCATGTACCCTGACGATCCGTCACTGATTGTCTGCAAACAATCGACATTCAGTGCATTTCATTTCATGGATTGAGACAGGAATCGCCGAGGTGGGCAGCGTATGAACAGTGGCCGGACGCGCATCGACATCGAGACGTCAGCGAACGCGACGATCAACGCAGGAACCACCGCGACTCGTGTCTTGATCGTCGACGACCACGCCATGGTTGCCGAGGCGCTGGGTGCGTCGCTCGCCGCCTCCGGCGACATCGTCGTTGCCGGCATCGCCCTGACGAACGCGTCGGGCCTGGCCCTCGCCGGGGAGACCGCACCTGACGTGATCGTCCTCGACGCGCACCTGCCCGACAGTGACATCGTCGAATTGATCCGCGCCTTTCACGACACGGTGCCGCAGGCCCGCATCATCGTGCTCGGTGCCGGTGCCGACTACAAGGTCGTCATGCGTGCGCTCGAGGCAGGTGCGAGCGGGTTCCTCCTCAAAGGCCAGCGTGTCAGCGAACTGGTCGATGCCGTACACACGGTGCATGCGGGAAGCCGGGCTCTCGCCGCCGAGCTGGTCAGTGCGATCGTCGATCGCCTGAGCGCGCCGGCAACACGCCGGTTCGCGCTGACCGACCGCGAGATCGAGGTGCTCGCCCGCCTCGCTGACGGTGCCACCACGGTCGCCGTGTCGCGCGATCTGCGGCTGAGCGTCAACACGGTGCGCAACCACATCCAGAGCGCCATCCGCCGACTCGGCGCGCACTCGAAACTCGAGGCGATCTCGATTGCCAGGCGCGAGGGTCTGATCGGTGAACAATCCGATCAATGGGTGTCGTAAATACGCAACATGATTCATGTATGCGTTGCAGATCATCAATGTCAAGACATCGACAAGAAATGTCTAACGGTTGGTCAAGGTCGTGCCGAAGACTCTGTTCGTGAAGCATGCGGTGGTCATCGACAGCTGGGGAATTGTGCGACTCGGTGTCGAGTCGGCCCTCCGAAAAGCCGGTGTCGCGACGGTCGGATCGATGTCGAGCGTGAGCGCCTTCCTCAGCTCCGAGCACGGTCAGGTCGACGTCGTGGTGATCGGTCAGGTTGCGGACATGACGATGACGGCTGCAGTCCGCCGCCTGTCGTCGATCAGCGACCTGGGCATCATCGTGCTCGCCTCTGCCGTATCGCCGGGTGCCGTGATGGACATCTGTGCCGACGGCGCCAACTCGGTCGTCGCCCGTGACTCAGCCGACACCGACCTCGGCGTGGCCATCGACGCTGCGCTGAACGGACGCCGTCACGTGTCGCCCGATCTTCTCGACGCGATGTTCAACGCCAAGCTCGCCCCGGTGGTGCGGCCGAAGTTCGACCTGACAGCTCGCGAACGCGAGGTGCTGACCGAGCTCGCCGCTGGCCGGACCAACAGCGAGATCAGCCAGCGCCTCCTCATCGGGACCGAGACGGTCAAGAGCCATCTCAACAACATCTACGACAAGCTCGACGTACGCCGGCGCACGCACGCCGTCAGCCTCGCGCTGTCCGCCGGCCTCGTCTGAACCACGCGTCGGCCGCCGACGTCGTCAATCCCTGCTCGCCTCGCCGGCGTCGGCGAGGACGCGGATCGCCCGTCCGGCGATGTCGGCGTGAGCTTGGATCTGGACCAGCTCACTGTCGGTCCAGTCGTCGGGCCGGCGATGACCGATCGCCTCGGCGATCCCTTCTGCCGACACCGGCGCTCCGAGCAAGCCGGCCACCTCGCTGATCACGGCACCGACGTTCGCCCTGGCCGTCGCCACAGCCGACGGCGGAGCGTCTTCAGACGCATTGTCGAGGCGGCGCGGGAGCGACCGAAACGCAACGGCGAGATCTGCGGGTGACGAAGTGCTCATGCGTCCAGTGTTCCACCCTGCCACGTGGTCAAGACACAGATCGTCGCCGAGACGGTCGCCGAGCTGAGCGCTGCAGAAGAGCCGAGGGCCAACCTCGCCGGCGACGAAGCGCTCGCTCGGCACCGGGGCTAGCCTGCGACGTAATGTTCGACGGCACATTCCGAGCGCCCATCGATAGGGCCATCCGCCCGATCGGTCGTCTACTGCGCAAGACCGGGCTGTCCCCCGACCACCTGACCATCCTCGGTGTGCTCGTCGCGATCGGCGCCGCGTTTGCGATCGGGGCGGGCTCGCTGTACCTCGGATTCGGCCTCGTGATCCTCGCCGCGATCCCCGACCTGCTCGACGGCGCGCTCGCCAAAGCATCCAACCAGGCCAGCCAGCGGGGCGCGTTCTTCGACTCGGTGATCGACCGGTTGACCGATGCCGTGATCTTCGCCGGCGTTGCCTACTACTACATGAACGGCGACGATCCCCGGCTCGGGATGGTGCCGTTCGGCATCCTCGGGCTGTCGCTGATCATCTCCTACCAGCGGGCCAAGGCCGAATCCTTGGGACTCGAGGCCAAGGGCGGGTTGATGGAGCGTGCCGAGCGGATCATCCTGCTCGAGCTCGGCCTCCTCGTGCACGTGATCCTGCTGCCGATCCTGTGGATCATGCTCGCCCTGTGCGCCGTCACCGCCGTGCAGCGGTTCATCAAAGTCTGGAAGCAGGCAGCGGTCACGCCGCGTACGGCTGCGAAGATGGAAGTGCGCCGCATCCGCCGACAGACCCGACGCTCTGCGTACGCCGAGCGGATGCCGACACGCGTGCCGCGTCGGCGTCCTCCGAACCCGTGACCGACGACGAGCCGGTCCCGGGTCCGAAGTCGACCCGTGAGGCCGTGACCGACAGCGTCACGGTCAACGGATACAAGCTCGGATCCCTGGCGGCGCGCGCGCTCCCGGGGCCGTTCTCAGGCGCCGCAGTACAGATGATGGGCCTGACGTTCGCCGCCGGGATGCGCGACAAGCGGGCGATGATCGAGCGGCACCTCCTCCGGGTCAACCCGGCGCTCGGTGGGTTCGCGCTCCGGCAGGCCGTCAAGCGGTCCTTCGACTCCTATGCGCGTTATTACGTCGAGAGCTTCCGCCTGCCGACGTTGTCCTCACGCGCGGTGAACGCCGGATTCACGGTCGAGGGCTACGAGCAGATCCCCGATGCGCTCGCCCACGGCAAAGGCGTCATCCTCGCCCTCCCGCACCTCGGCGGCTGGGAGTGGGCTGGCCGGTGGCTGATCGAGCGTGGCTACGAGATGACCGTGGTGGTCGAGCCGATCGAGCCACCGGAGCTGTTCGAGTGGTTCGCCGACCTCCGCCAGAAGCTCGGCATGACCGTCGTGCCGCTCGGCCCGCGCGTCGCCAGCACCGTGCTGAAAGCGCTGCGGGAGAACCAGGTCGTTTGCCTGTTGTGCGACCGCGACCTGGACCGCAACGGTGTGCCGGTGGACTTCTTCGGTGAGCGCACGACCCTGCCTGCCGGTCCGGCCACACTCGGCCTGCGAACCGGGGCAACCGTGTTCCCGGTCGGCGTGTACTTCACCGACCGCTACAACGGCCACCACGCCGTTGTCCGCCCGCCCTTGCCGACCGAACGCCAGGGTGGCCTACGCGAGGACGTCGCCCGAGTGACCCAGGTGCTGGCGACCGAGCTCGAGTACCTCATCCGGCGCGCCCCCGAGCAGTGGCACTTGTTTCAACCGAACTGGCCCAGCGACCCCGGCTACTGACGTCACCGCAGGTCAGGGGCTATGCGTCGGTCCGTCTGAGCGTCATCTGGACACGCCGGTGACGCGAAAAGTCCGAATCCTGCGTCGTTTGGCGAGATGGTGCTGAAGGACCACCGGAGCTTGAGCGGTCTGATGGAGGTCCCAGAGCTCGTTGACACGGCCCGAGACCCTCCATCGGCCCCCGCTGTCTTTGTTCCACCCACGAGCGGCAATGCGTCGGGTGGCTCCTCCTACCCACGGCGTTCATTGCCGGATGGGCGATGGGCAACCTGAAGTCGCTACACGACCTCGCCGGACCCGACAGCTTCAACTGGCGCTTGCCGCTCTCGTCGCCGGTCCCATCGTCGTGGCGGGTGTGGTTCTCATTGCGGGTCAGGGGCTGAGGGCGAAGACGTTGGGCCGGTAGCAGGGGATCGCCGCAGGGTTGTTCAGGTCGAAGAAGATCTGGGACAACATCACGATGTAGGCGCCGCTCGGATCGAGCCACGGGACGACCTGGGCGTGGTAGGTCACGGTGTTGCCGTTGCTGCACACGCCGTTGGCAGCGACGGTCCGGACGGTGCGCCACGGGCCCCACGGGTCGTCGGCCACGTCGAGGGTGAGCGTGCTGCCCGTGAAGCCGTCGACCTTGGTGGCCGAAACCCATTGGCCACCGAGTCGCACCGGGACCATCAGGTTCTCGGTGAAGAAGCGTTGCGAGATCGGTGCGGCGTCGTCCGCACGTGCGCTCCAGCCGGTGCCGTTCCAGTACCGGGGCTGATCGAAGACGCGGCCCCGTGGGACCCGGGCAAGGTACATCTTCGTGGCCGAGTGCGGACCGTTCGAGTACCCGCCGTCGAGGGCGAGGTTCTGGAGGTCGCTGTTGCCGAACAGGTAGGTCCACTCGCCGTCGTCGGCGACCCCGTAGCCGTAGACCGGCATCGTCGACTTCGGCGCGTGCTGGAAGTCGAGCCGCTCGAGCGAGATGGCGTCGTAGGTGCCGATCCACGTCGCGACGGGATGGGCCGAGAGGCCGTCGAACGCTCCGACGGCGGGGTCGCGACGTACTTCGATCCAGAAGATGTAGATCTTGCCGTCGCTGACCGTGCCCCCGCCCGGCCAGAAGAAGCGGTCGAAGTTCACGGGCGCGTCGCCGAGCTCGAACGCTGCCGGGCGAGCAACGGTGCCGCCCTGCAGCATCGTGAAGCACGATCCCTGCTGCATCAGAGCCGTGTTGTTGACGTACGGCATCGAGCTGAACGTCGAGGCCCTGCCGCCGTAGTCGATGAAGCTGTCCTGCAGGATCCACAGCACCCGCCCGTCGCCGAGGGGTAGCGGCCGAGGCTCGTCGTGGCCGCGGACGGGGCCGATCGCATTGCGGAAGAACGTCGCCAGACCCTGTGCGGACAGGTCCGGGGCGCAGCCGGCGTCGGATACGACGTAGCCCGCCCGACGCCAGTCGAGGTGGGTCCGCCGCGCCGGCCGGAGCCCCGACGACGCTGCCGGACCGCTGAGATCGCCAGCAGCAACGCTCACGGCAGCAACGCTCACGGCATCGACGCGCCCGGCAGCGCGCTCGACGACCGATGCGCCGGCGACGTTCGTCGTGCTGGTCGTGAGGATGGCGGATGCGGCGACGACTGCGGCGATGAATGCACCCCCCGCCCAGGATCGAGGGCGTCCGAGCATCTGGGGCAGGTTACCCGTCCGCCGGCGCGCTCGGTGCCGGGGGAGTCGCTTCAGAACTCGACCGGGTCCAGCCAGACGGTGTCAGGGTCGCAGACGATGCCGATGCTCTGCATCTTGTGCGCGTTGGCGACGATGAGGTCCATCCACAACAGGCCTTCGGCGCTGCACATCCGCTGAGCAGCGCGGTACACGGCGATGTCCTCGTCGCACGGCGGTGCATATGCGATGCGGTCGCGAGCGACGATCAGGATGATCTGACTGAACTCGGCGCCGATGTCGGGCTCGCGGGCCCAGCGCAACATCAGGTCGATGTTCGGCGGAGGGTCGAGCAGGATTGCGGTGACCTGACGGCGTTCGTCGACGAGGACGAGCGCGCCGTCGACGAGACCGAGGTCGAACAGGTCGAAGGTGAGCATCCCGACATCGGCGAGATCGTGGATGACGACGGGATCAGCATCGTCCTGACGGAAGAGCACGTCGAACGAGACGCGCTCGAGCGCTGTCGACCCGCTGCTGTGCAGGCGACGGCGTGTGTGACCGGTGTGGGGCCGAGATGACATGTTTCCTCCCAGGGGTGTGAACCGCGTTCTGGGGGAAGGAAGTGCTCGGCCAGTGAGGACGAACACGAGTGACGCTATCGCCCCGCTGGACGTCTTCGCCACGTCGGCCGGCTGACCACCTGATAGAACCGCACCCATGAGTCGGGCCGATGTCATCGTGGTTGGTGGCGGTGTGATGGGTGCGTCGACGGCCTGGTGGTTGGCACGCCGAGGGGTGGCGGTCACGCTGCTCGAGCGATTTGCGCAGGGGCACAGGAACGGATCGTCCCACGGCACCGAGCGCATCTTCCGGGCGACGAACGCCGATCCGTTCTGGTGCCGGCACGCGGTCGAGGCGCTGCCGCTGTGGCGCGAGCTGGAGGAGGACAGCGGTGACGCACTGTTGCTCACGACCGGCCACATCGATTTCGATACGGCCGAGCAGCTGCAGCTCCGTGCCGACGCGGCCGCGACCGCCGGCGTGGACACGCAGTGGATGTCGCCGGAGGAGCTGACCGAGCGCTGGCCGTCGATGGCGAGCGAACGTCCTGTGCTGTTCCATGCCGAGGGTGGCCGCACCAACGCCCAGGCCACCATCGATGCCATGTCGCGACGCGCCTTCGAGCTGGGCGCCGACGTCCGCTACGAGACGCCGGCGCGCGGCATCCGCCAGACCGCCCACGGCGTCGAGGTCGACACCGACGACGGTGCGATCTCGGCCGGTACCGTCGTGCTCGCAACGGCCGGTTGGACGCCGTACCTGCTCGATGGCGCAGTGCCGGGACTGCCATCGGTGGAGTCCTCGACCGGCCAGGTCGCGTTCTTCCAGCCCCATGATCCGGCGTCGACGTATCCGACGTTCGTTTCGCCCGAGGTGTACGGCATGTCGACACCCGACGGTCGGGTCCGCGTCGGCCACTTCCAGCACAGCATGCCCGTGCACCCGGACCGCCGTTCGTTCGAGACCGATCCGCACACGCGAGCCGAGATCGAGGGCTGGGTCGCCGTGCACGTTCCGGGCGTCGATCCGCATCATCTCGACGAGCTCTCGTGCCTGTTCGGCGAGACGATCGACGACGACTATGTCATCGACCGGTACGGCGACATCGTCGTCGGGTGCGGGTTCGGCGGCACCGGTTTCAAGTTCGCCCCGCTCGTGGGGCGGATGCTCGCAGATCTCGCCTGTGGCCAATCCGGCCCCGGCGGACGTTTCGCCTCGGGGAGGCCATGAATGAGTCAGGGATCGACAACACCGTCAACATCAGCAGCAGCAGCATCAGCAGCAGGAGAGGCACGAGCAGGTGACGCAGTAGCAGGTGACGCGACCGGGCCGGTCGTGGTCACCGGGGGAGCATCGGGGATCGGCCTGGCTTCGGCCCGAGCGCTGGCCGAGGTCGGCCGGGCCGTGGCGCTGTGGGACCGCAACGAGGATCTCGCCATCGAGCACGCCGCTGCGATCGCTGCCGAACACGGCGTCGCCGCTGTCGGCGTCGGCATCGACGTGACCGACACAGCCGCGTTGGCTGCAGCGTTGGCGACCACCCGGGTAGCGATCGGGCCGATCGGCGGCATGGTGCACGCAGCCGGCGTGGTCAGCGCCGAGTCGTTCGGTGCGCTGACCGACGAGCGCTGGGACTTCGTCCTCGACGTCAACCTCCGCGCATTCGCGATGCTGACCCAGCTCCTCGCCGACGAGCTGCGCCTATCCGCCGGTGCAGCGGTGGTCGGCATCTCCTCGATCGAAGGGCTCGTCGGGCATCCGGCCATCCCTGCGTACTGCTCGTCGAAGGCGGGCCTGATCGGTCTCGTCCGTTCGGCTGCTGCGGCGCTCAGCCCCGTTCGCGTCAACGCAGTCTGTCCGGGCTACGTCCTGACACCGATGCTCGCCCCGTCGCTGCAGTTCGAACCACTGTTGCAGCACATGGAGAGCACCTCGCTCGTCGGCCGGCTCGGCCGCCCCGAGGAGATCGGTACCGCGGTGCGGTTCCTGATGTCGGCCGACGCATCATTCATCACCGGTACGCACCTGGTGGTCGACGGCGGCACGACGGCGGTCCGGTGATGTCGGCTTTCGGACAGTCCGATGGAGTCGCAGGAGTGGGCCCGGGCATCGATCTCGTCTCTGCGGACACGTTCCGCAGCGGGCATCCTTGGGAGGCCTACCGGTGGCTGCGCGAGAACGATCCCGTACACCGCCACACGCTGCACGGAGGCGCGCCGTTCTGGGCGTTGACCAAGTACGACGACATCCGTGCCGTCAGTCGGCAGCCGAAAGTGTTCAGCTCCGCTGCTGGCGGCGTGATGGTGGCCGAGCCCGACGAGGCGGGACTGTCGATCCAGAGGCTGATGATGCTCAACATGGACCCGCCGCAACACGACCGGTTCAAGCTGCTCGTCAGCCGCGGCTTCACGCCGAAAAACGCGCCGCTGCTCGGGCCACGCATCGAAGAACTCGCCGCAGAGATCATCGACGACATCATCGAGGCCGGCTCGTGCGACCTCGTCAGCGACATCGCCGGTCGGCTGCCATCGGGGTTGATTGCCGAGTTGATGGGCATGCCCCGCGAGGACGGCGAGCGGCTCTACCAGTTGACCGAGATCATGCACACCCACGACGACTCGCCGGAGTTCCACCAGAAGCAGATGATGGCCATCGGTGAGATGCTCGGCTACGCCCAGACGGTCGCCGACCGCAAGCGCGCCGACCCTGGTGACGACATCGCGACCCTGCTCGTCAACGCCGAGGTCGATGGTGAGGGCCTGACCGACTCCGAGTTCCAGTGGTTCTTCCTGTTGCTCGTCAATGCGGGCGGTGACACGACCCGCAATCTGCTCGCGGCCGGGATCCAGCTGCTGTTCGAGCACCCGGACCAATGGGCGCGGCTGGTCGCGGATGTCGACGGCTTGGCCCCGACTGCGGTCGAGGAGATGCTGCGGTACACGACCCCGGTCGCCCACTTCCAGCGCACGGTACTGGAGGACACCGAGATCCGTGGACAGCGCATCGCCGCCGGCGAGCGAGTGGTGATGTTCTACGGCTCGGCCAACCGCGACGAAGACATGTTCACGGACCCGGACACGTTCGACGTCGGACGTTCGCCCAACCCGCACGTCGCATTCGGTGCCGGCGGCCCGCACCTGTGCCTCGGGATGCACGTTGCCCGGATCGAGGCGATCGCGATGTTGCGCCAGATCGTGATGCGCCTGCCCGATCTCGCACCCGACGGACCTGCGGAGCGGTTGCATTCCAGCTTCATCGCCGGGTTGCAGAACATGCCCGTCCGGTTCACGCCGCGATCGCGGACGAGCACGGCCCCTCAGTAGCGCATGATCGCCGTGGTCGCGGCCTCGACGTAGTGGCCGCCGAACTTGATCGCGTGGACGACGAGCGGTGCGATCTGGTGCAGCGGCACGCGGTCCGCCCAGCCGGGCTCGAGCGGATGGGCTTCGTCGTACGCTGCAAAGCAGTCGCGCCCGAACCCGCCGAACAGCCGCATCATCGCGAGATCGAACTCGCGGTGGCCACCGTGTGCAGCCGGGTCGATCAACCAGCTCTGCCCACTCGTGTCGACGATGCGGTTGCCGGCCCACAGGTCGCCGTGCAGCCGCGACGGCGGGGCGTGGTCCTCGAAGGTGTCGAGTGAGTGGGCGAGCTGCTCTAGCCGGGTGATCGTCGTCGTGGCCAGCACCTTGGCGTCGGCGGCGAGGCGGGCCAGGGGCAGCAGACGGCACGTCGAATAGAACTCGGCCCAGGTGGCGCACGGGTCGTTGGGCAGGGCGCGACTGCCCGTCGTGCGACGGTCCATC
>JANXUX010000412.1 GCA_025351965.1 Actinomycetes bacterium
CCCGTCGCAACCGTCATTGCCCAAGCGTGGCTCGTCGCCGACCGGGACCCCATTCACTCGCGTTCTCGGCATCGCGACGATCGTGTCGATGACCGTCCTCGTCCTGTTCGGTCTGTTCCTCTCACCGAAGGACGTCGTGCAGGGCGAGAGCGTGCGCATCCTCTACATCCACGTCGGCACGGTGTGGGTCGCGTATGTCGCCTTCGGGATGACCGCGTTGTCGTCCGCAGCGTTCCTGTGGAAGCGCACCACCTCGCTGACGTGGGACCGGATCGCCGGTGCCAGTGCCGAAGTCGGCGTGCTGTTCATGGCGCTCACCCTGTTCGCCGGTGCGCTCTGGGGCCGCCTCGCCTGGGGCAAGTTCTGGGTCTGGGACGCACGGGTCACCACGACCGCGTTCTTGTTCATCACCTACGTTGGTTACCTCGCCGTGCGCGGGCTCGGTGGCAGCCACCAACAGCGCGGCCGTCGCTCGGCGGTCGTTGCCCTGCTCGCCGTGCTCGAGATCCCGCTCGTCCACTTCAGTGTGAAGCTGTGGCGAGGTCTGCACCAGGATTCCAGCGTCGCTGACACCACCAAGGTCAAGCTCCACGACCTGATGCTGTTCTCGCTGTTCCTCGCCGTGATCGCGTTCACACTGCTGTACGCGTGGCTGGTCATCCATCGCCAACGGGTGATGGCGATGCAGGACGCAATCGATGACAAGGGCCTCGACTATGCGCTGCTGCAGCGCCGCCGAGAAGGCGACACGGAGGGCGACGCCTGATGGAAGACATGGGATTCATCCTCGCCTCGTACATCGCCACCTTCGTCGGCTCGGTTGCGCTCGCCGCGTACTACCTGCGTCGCGGTCGCAGACTCGCGGCCCAGCTCCCGCCGGAGGACAAACCGTGGACCTGAGCCCTCGGGTCACACCGACCCCGCCCGCACCGCGGGTCCGCAACCGACGCAAGTGGGTCTCGATCGGCCTCCTGGTCGCGGTCCTGGGGGCCGGCGGCATCGTGCTGACCAAGTTCCTGACCAGCTCGCTCGACTACTACTGCAACGTCGACGAGGTCGGCAACAAGAACGGCTGCGAAACCGGACGCCGGCTCCGCATCCAGGGCGTCGTCGACGAGCACTCGCTGTCCAGCAGCGGCGGCGTGACGAAGTTCGACATGACCTTCAACAAGGTCACGGTCCCGGTCGTCTACGACGGTGATCCCGGCGGCCTGTTCCAGGAATGCATCCCGGTCGTCGTCCATGGTGTGATGGAGAAGAACGGCGTGTTCGACGGTGACGAGGTCGAGGTCAAGCACAGCAACGAGTACGAGGCCGAGAACAAGGGTCGCATCGACGAAGCCAACAAGGAATCGGCGGCATGCTCGCAGCAACAGTGAACGGCACGCTGGGTCACTCCGTTCTGCTGATCGGACTGGTCTGCGCGACGTTCGGTGCGTTGGCGACCGTCTACGGCATCCGTACGGGTGACGGCCGGCTGCTGCGCAGCACTCAGCGCTACGCGTTCGGCGTCGCCGGTGCCGGCATCGCGGCCTTCGCGGTGATGGAGCGAGCGCTCATCCAGCGCGACTTCAGCCTCAAGTACGTCCAGCAGGTCGGCTCCGCGGACACACCGTTCATCTTCAACATCACCGCTATCTGGAGCGCGCTCGAAGGCAGCATCCTGCTCTGGCTGGTGATCCTCGTCGGGTACACCGCAGTCATCGCGCGTCGGTTCCGCAAGCGTCTCGACGATCCGCTCGTGGCCTGGGCGCTCGTGGTGATGTTCGTCGTCTGCATCTTCTTCTTCGTGCTCACCCTCGGCCCGGCCGATGCATTCAAGGCCGGCCCGCTCGGCGTCACGAGCGGCCTCGGACCCAACCCGCTGCTGCAGAACCACATCCTGGTCCTGTTCCACCCGCCGATCCTGTACCTCGGCTACGTCGGCATGACCGTGCCGTTCGCGTTCGCGATCGCCGCGCTGATCACCGGCCGCGTCGGCGAGCGCTGGCTGACCGAGACCCGCCGCTTCGCGTTGTTCGCGTGGGGCTTCCTCACGATCGGCATCATCCTCGGCGGCTGGTGGAGCTACGAGGTGCTCGGCTGGAGCGGTGTCTGGGGTTGGGATCCGGTCGAGAACGCCAGCCTGCTGCCGTGGTTGACCGGCACGGCGTACATCCATTCGGTCCTCGTCCAGGAACGGCGCGGCATGTTGCGGGTGTGGAACCTGACGCTGCTCGTGTCGACGTTTGCGCTCACCATCCTCGGTACGTTCCTGACCCGGTCCGGTGTGATCAAGAGTGTGCACGCGTTCAGCAACGGTTCGATCGGGCCGTATCTGCTCGGGTTCTTCGGCGTCATCGCCGTCGTCTCGTTGGGCCTGATCGCCTGGCGAGGCGACCGCTTGCGTTCGCCCGGCGCGATCGACTCACCGATGTCGCGCGAGGGCGCGTTCTTGGCCAACAACGTGCTGTTCACGATCTTCGCGTTCGTCGTGCTCCTCGGCACCGTCTTCCCGCTCATCGTCGAGGCGCTGCAGAACCGGACCATCAAGGTCGGCTCGCCCTACTTCGAGAGCCTGTCGGTCCCGTTCGGTCTGATCCTGCTGTTCTTGATGGCGGTCGCCCCGGTGCTGCCGTGGCGCAAGGCGTCGGCCGAACTGCTGCGCGAGCGACTGTTCTGGCCGGCGTGGGGCGGCGTGATCGCACTCGTGGTTCCACTCGCGTTCGGAGCGACAGGTTTCGCCGCGTTGCTGGCGTTCGGGCTCGGTGGGTTCGCCGCCGGAGCGGCGTCGCGTCAGCTGATCCTGGCGACCCGCCGCCAGGGTCTGCGTGGGCTGATCGGTCGAGCCAATGGTGGCATGGTCGTGCACATCGGCGTGATCATCGTCGCCGTTGCGCTCGTTGCCTCGACGACGTACACGCACTCGTCGACGCTGGCGATGCAGGTCGGGCAGGTGAAGCGCTACGGCGGGCACACCTTCGAGCTGGTCGAGGTCCAGGGTTTCACGACGGCGCGCAGCAACGGCGTGCGTGTTCAGATCAAGGTCGATGGCGGCCAGGCCTATGCGCCGGCGATCACCACGTTCACCAACTTCGGCAGCAACATCCCGACGCCCTCGGTGCGTAACGGGGTCCTCAACGACATCTACCTGACACTCGATCCCGGCTCGAAGCCCGGTGACACCACGGCGTCGATCAAGGTGTTCATCAAGCCGCTGATCATCTGGCTGTGGATCGGCGGTGGGCTGATGGTGCTCGGCACAGCGCTCTCCGGTTTCCCGGGCAAGCGCCGCCGGCTCCCGACCGACCCCACCTCGGCACTCATTCCATCGACGGATCGTCCTCCGCGCGACGACGACGCTCCCGCATCGACGGCCAGCGACGAGCGTCCGAGCGAGGAGATTGTCAGTGTCTGACCCGACGCCCAGCACCACGGGCGCAGCCGCCGGCGACGCTGGCGACGCTGACGCCGACCGCGCCTCGAGTCGGCGGGTCGCACCGTTCATCGTGCTCGCCGTCGCTGTCGTGATCGCCGGCTTCTTCGTGATCCTCGCCCGCTCCGACGGCAACGCCACCGAGACCGCGTACTCGCCGCTGCTCGGCAAGCCGGCCCCAGCGGTGCAGGCCACGACACTCGACGGCGCGAAGTTCGATCTGCAGTACCGCAAGGGCAGCTGGGTCGTGCTCAACTTCTTCAACGCGACCTGCGGACCGTGTGTGAAGGAGCATCCCGAGCTCGTCAAGTTCGCCGCCGAGCAGCAGGACACGGCCGCGGACCCGGTCCCGGTCGGTGCCGAGCTCTACAGCGTGGTCTGGAACGACCTCGACGGCGGCACCGCCGACTTCTTCCGGACCAACCCGGTCTCGTGGCCCGTCGTCATCGACGAGAACGCCGACATCGCTGTCAAGTTCGGCGTCGCCAAGGTGCCCGAGACGTGGATCATCGATCCGAACGGCTACGTGGTCCTGCGCGTGATCAGCAATCTGACCGACGACGAGTTGACCAGCTACCTCAACGAGCAGGTCGCGATCTACGACGGCACGCCAGCGACCGCCGGGGCCAACCCGTGACGACCGCTGCCGTGCCGGCGAGCGCACCGAAACCGCTCAACCGCCGCCTGAAGGGCTGGCCGGGCTGGGTCCTGCTGCTGGGTGTCGTGGTCGTCGCGCTGTTGATCGGCTCGACCCGCTCGACCGGTCCGCTCACCGACGCTGACCGTCTCGATGGCATCGCCCAGCGCATCGCCTGCCCGGAGTGCGACGGCGAGAGCGTCTACGAATCCCAGTCGCCGGCCGCTGCGAACATCCGCATCCAGGTCGCATCTTTGATCAAGCAGGGCACGTACTCCGACGATCAGATCATCGCCTACGTACAGACCAACTTCGGCACCAAGACCCAGCTCGTCCCCAAGGCCACCGGCTTCGACGCGATCGTCTGGGCGCTTCCGGTGTTCGCCGGCGTCTGTGCGATCGGCGGGCTGACCGTGGCGTTCCGGCGATGGAAGCTGGCGGCCGACACGGTGCCGACCGAGCAGGATCGGACCCTCGTCGATGATGCGCTGCGCGAGCAGGACGATGGCCGCTGAGCCGCCGTCGCACGGGAATGTCAGTCCGGACCGGCTCGCCGAGCTCGAGGAGGAGAAGCGTTTCCTGCTGCGCTCGATCTCGGACCTGGAGCGCGAGCGCGCCGCCGGCGATGTCGAGGACGATGACTACACCGCCCTGCGAGATGGCTACACCGCCCGCGCTGCCGCAGTGCTACGCGCGATCGATGCAGGCCGTTCCGGTCTGCCGCCGAAGCGCCCCCGCGACTGGAAGCGCGTGATCGGGGCGACGCTCGCCGTGATCCTCGTCGGCGTGGTCGCCGGCGTGCTTGTCGCCCGTGCCTCGGGCCAGCGCGACCCGGGCGACACGATCACCGGTGGCACCTCGCCCGACCAGGTCGCAGCCTTGCTCAGCGAGGGCAAGTCGTTGCTCGCCGCGAATGACTACGGCGAGGCGAGCAAGCGATACCTGAAGGTGCTCGACATCGACGTGAACAACGTCGAAGCGCTCACCTACGCCGGCTGGGTCCTGGCCGTGTCCACCCAGAACATGGGCGACGAAGCGGCCAAGGCAACGGTCTTCGGTCAGAGCGCCCAGTACCTCGACAAGGCGATCTCGATCGATCCCTCCTACGCCGTACCGCACTGCTTCGAAGCCGTCATCGCCGCGTTCCTCAGGAGCGATCTGGTCACGGCGGCGCCGGCTCGCGAGACCTGTCTCGCCTCCGATCCGTCTGCGGAGATGCGTGGGTTGATCGCCAGGTTCGTCGACCCCTTGCTCGACCCGACGTCTGCGACCGATGGCACCGGCGTCACCACCGGCACCGGGGTCACGACGGGCACCGCAGAGTAAGGTGCGGTGCGTATGAGCATGCCCCCGCCGCCCGGAAACAACCCGCCTCCGTATCAGCCCGGAGGCTTCCCGGGCCAGCAGCCCGGCGGCTTCCCAGGCCAACAGCCGCCCGGGTATCAGCCCTACGGGATGCAGCAGGCGCCGCCGGACAAGACCAACGGGTTGAGCATCGCCAGCCTCGTGCTCAGCCTCGTCAATGTCATCCCGTGCTTCTGGTTCCTGCCGATCCCGGCGGTCCTCGGCGTGATCTTCGGCTTCGTCGGCCGATCGCAGATGGCCAAGCAGTCCTCGACGCGCGGTAAAGGCCTCGCGCTCGCCGGCATCATCGTCGGCCTCGTTTTCGTCGCGCTCGGTGCCATCTTCTGGGTCTACGTCGCGACGAGCGACAACTGCTACCGCGACGGCAGTTCGTTCCGCTGCTCCAGCTGATCAGGCCGGTGGCGCCCACGCCGTGGCGGTGAGGAAGTTGCCGTGATCGTCGCGTTCCAGGACCCAGACCGAGCCCTTCTTCCACTGCGGCGCGTTCATGATGTCGCAACCGCGTCGTTGCAGCCCGGCGATCATGTCGGGGATCATGTCACCGTGACTGCACAGCACGGAGCCGTCGGGCGTCGTCTGCATCAGGTCGAGCATCGGCTGGAACGGCTGGGCTTCGCCGAGACAGGTGTCGCGCTGGACGTCGAGGCCGTGCCGCTTGCCGAGCGGCTCCAGCGTCTGGCGGCAGCGCACGAACGGGCTGGACAGCAGCGGGCCTGTTGCGCCGGCGGCAGCGAGGGTGTCGGCGAGCGCTTCGGCTTGCACCCAGCCCGGCTTGGACAACGGGCGCTTGCGGTCGTCGTGGGCGTTGTGCAGACGATCTCCTGCCTTGGCGTGACGGACGAGGAAGATCATGATGCTCCGCAGGACATGGACGACGGTCAGGCTTCGTTCGTGGTCCGCCGGTGGCGACCCGTGAGTTGTCGCACGAGCAGCAGGAACGTGACGGCGGCGGCGACCTGCACCGCACTCGACAGCAACGTGATCGCGAACGTGTCGTTGATCTCCCGTGCGGCGTCGATGGCCGAACGGTCGAGCTGGAACGACGAGAACGTGACGCCGAGGAACAGCACGGGCGCAAGACCGTAGAGCGCCCACCACAGGTTCACGATCGGGGCGACCCGGTTCCCCCGCCAGTCGGGACCGCTGTCGGGGTCAGATCCCTTCCACAGGTCGCGCACCATCAGGAACGGCACGACGTAGAGCACGAACGGCGGCACGAACCAGCCGCCGATGGCCCACCCCGGCTTCCACGTCCCGACCCGGTCCATCAGCTGCAGGTTCTTCGCGATGCGGAACATCCAGATCATCGTCAGCACGGCGACTGCTACGAACGCAACGAACGAGAGCAGCCCGAGCAACGCCGAGAGGCCGACGGTCTTGGTGTACTCGTCCTCGGAGATCTGACCATTGATGAGGTCACGGGCCGAGCCGCGGTCACTCGCCGACTTGGCCAGGCTCGCGACCTGCACGGCGATCAACGTCATCAACGACACCCTGAGCCACTTGGCCAACCCGCCGATGCGCTGGAACGCACCGAACGCGCCCTGGTTGGCACCGCCGTACGGAACGTAACCGGGTGGTGGACTCAGGTTCGGCGGCGGTGGCGGCACAGACGGTCGGTCTGGTGGTGCGGGTGGGAACCCGCTGGTTCCGCCGTCGAAGTCACTCACGCTCGAAATGCTAGTGGGGTCCGTCCCCGACGCGCCGCTGTCGGGATCGCGAGTGGCCCAGCGCTGGCAGACTGATGCGCATGGGCTTCTTCGAACGGAACCGCAAAGCACTGCACGAGCAGGGCATCGACCCGTCCCGCCTGCCCCCGGGCCAGTACCTGACCGACCGTTTCCCGGTGCTGCACGTCGGCGATGTGCCCACCTACGCGCCTGGCGAGTGGACCCTCACCATCTACGGCTTGGTGGACACGCCGTACACGATCACGATGGACGAGCTGAAAGCGATGCCGCCCGTCACGCCGACGTTCGACATCCACTGCGTCACCAAGTGGTCGAAGTTCGACACGACGTGGACGGGTGTACGCATCCGCGACCTGCTCGAGCGCGCCGGCGTGCAAAACGGTGCGAAGTACGTGATGGAGCATGCCGAGTTCGGCTACACCACGAACATCCCGCTGCCCGACATCACCACCGACGATGCGATCATCGCCTATCAGTTCGAAGGCGAGGACATCGAGCCGATCCACGGCGGCCCGGTGCGCGTCGTCGTGCCCCACCTGTACTTCTGGAAGAGTGCGAAATGGGTTCGTGGTCTGGAATTGCGTGAATCCGACAGCGCCGGCTTCTGGGAGCGCAACGGCTACAACATGTACGGCGATCCGTTCAAGGAACAGCGCCACACCGGCGACTGACGGGCATCAGGGTCTCTCTCGAGATGTGAACGCGCGATCTCGTTCGATCATCTTCCCAAGGTGTGCGCAAGGAGTCCGACCACGAAAATCGTCGTGCAGCACGTTGCGATCGCTGCAGCGCCACCGAGCGGCAGACGCTCGCGCCATGTCGGTCGACCAGACCCGCTGATCTCTCGCCGGCGGCGGTTGTCCTGACAGTGCAGCGTGATGATTGCGATCGGAACGATCAGGTAGGTGACAATGCTGATCAGGCAGAGGACCCGGTAGCCCGACGCCGCGCCGCCAGGGACGAGTGCGATCGCAATCGCCGGCACGCCTGCGAGCACGAGCATCGGCACGATGTAGCGGAGTGGAAGGACCTTGGCGCCTGAGTCGCCCTTGGGGGTCACCTTGAACGCAACATCCCGCTTGCGGACGCCGACCCAGGCTCCCTGGATCGATCCCAGCAGGATCCAGGGCCAGCGCGAGATCGCAAAGAGCATCACCTCCCAGCTGGTCAGCCGGGCGTCGGCCGGACGGAGGAACTGTCGACGCCGCAGGAATGCCACAGCCACTTGAGCAACGATGCTTGCCGGCAGGACGTGCGCCCAGAAGTCGATCAGCCCAACGCTGACCCACGGCCTGCCGAGGGCGAGGGCAACGATCGGAAACGCAGTTCCGACGAGCAACTGCAGACCGAACAGGGGATAGAACGAGAGCGCGAATCCGAGGCGGAGCCGGGCCGGAAAAGGGATGGTCTTCCACTTGCCACGTGTGTATCGGGTTGCGACCGTCGCAAGGCTGCGTGACCACTGCAGTTCCTGAGTGATCATTTCCCCGTAACTCTCCGGCCCGTCGCCGTGCGCTTCGGCGTCGATTGCGAAAACGCCCGTCCAACCCGCACTGTTCATCAGGAACGAGGTCGAGTAATCCTCCGCCAACTCCGGTCCGATGCCGCCGATCGACTGCAAGGCTGCGGTGCGGACGGCATAGTGCGAGCCGATGCAGACCGGTGCGAAACCCCCGTTGCAGCCGGCCTGCAACACGCCGTGGAGCGTCGCTTCCTTGTACAACCGGGCCCGTACGGTCCAACCGATCTTGACATTCGAGTCGCAGATGCTCGGCGCAGCCACGTACCCGACCTGCTCGGCGGCGAACGGCCGCAAGATTGTCTCAAGATAGGTCGGCGTCGGTACGTGGTCTGCGTCGAACTGAGCAACCACGTCGTACAGGTCGTATCCGTACATGTCGTAGAAGTAGGCGAGGTTTCCCTCTTTGCTCTTGGTTCGGCGCGGCCAACCTGCGCAGTGGTACTCGTCGATGCCGAATCGGGTCGAGATCCTCACGTCGTTCGCAGCGCACCATTCGATCGTCTCGGCGTCTGGCCGCTCGTCGGCCAGCCATACCGAATAGGCGCGGTCGGTGTCCTGTCCGAGCATGGCTTGGAGAGTGGCCCTCACCAGCGGCCAAGGCTCCGACGGCGCCTTCGTGACCACCATCGCGACGCGGAGCGACTCAGGTGCGTGGACCAGCGGATTTGGGCGACTTGCGCGCAGGGCGTAGATGAACAAGAACGCAGTCAGTCCAGAAGGCCAGGCGAGCAGCGTGCTGTTGAAGAGCATCCCCAGAACCGAAACCCAGTGCTCGGGTTGCAGCCACCAGCCCCAGAACGCGGCGAGCGCGATGAGCCAGACGACGGCCATCGCGCGCAGGACACCGTCGTCGCGATCTGACAGCAGCGGCTCGAGCAGCGGGATCCGATCATCGTCCTGCCGATCAGTCGTGGCAGGCATGACGTGTCCGCCGGGTCCGAACTCGACATCGATCGTGGCCGTTGCAGTGTGGCCATGCGACCGCGTTTCGTGGCGGACACGCTCACGTTCACGTTTCGTCATCCGGTCACCACGGACCGTGCTCGAACTTCACGGAGCGTCGTCTTACGCTGATGTCATTCGATACGGGTCGAACTAGAGCAGGAGCAGAACAATCATGAGCGGGATCAATGTGGCGTCGAGCCCGGTCGTACCGGTACTGGCTGCTTCGGGCGCCAGCGTCGGCGCCGCTGGAGGAGCAACGTTCGCGGTCCAAACCTTGCCGACCACAGGAGCTGGGCTGACCCTCGCCCTGGTTGTCATGGCCCTTGCGTTGATTCTGGCCGGCGTGATCATCCTGTGGAACCCTCTGCGCCGGCGGCGAGATGCTCCAGGGACGTTCATCACGGTTCCGACGACGCAGTCCCGCGATGTTCATCAGTCAGGTATCGACGCAAGCTGATCGGAGTTGAGCGGTTCGGGATCAGAGCACGCAGTTCAGGCGGGCGGCATGCCCATCGCCGCCATCATCTCGGCCATCATCTGGGAGCGAGGTGGCATGCCGGGGGTGTCCTCGGGTGCGACCGGGTTCACGCCCTCCTCGATGCGGTGGAATCGATCGATTGCGATCTGCAAGAAGTCGGGATGCGGGAACACCCAGAACTTCTGGTCGCGCACGGCGTCGAGCACCAGATCGGCGACGACGCCCGGCGTCATTCCCTCGTCGATCGCGCGGCGGACGTACTTCATCGCGACCTCGCTCACCGGATCGACCGGCGGGCGCTCGCCCATCTCGGCCGGCCAGTTGCGATCAGAGTCGAGGATGCCCGTGCGGACCCATCCCGGGCACAGGCAGCTCACGCCGACGGGCAGGCCAGCGGATTGCATCGAGTGATAGAGGCCCTCTGACACGGCCACCACGGCGTGCTTGCTCGCGTCGTACGAGGCAGCGAAGCCTGGGTAGAGACCGGCGATGGAGGCTGTGTTGACGATGTGCCCGCCCCCGCTCATCACCATGTGCGGCAGGAAAGCGCGGATGCCATGGACAACGCCCCAGAAGTTGACGCCCATGACCCACTCCCACGTCGAGATCGGGCCCATCCACGGGTCGCCGTTCGGCGAAACGCCGGCGTTGTTGCAGACAACGTGCACCCGACCGAACCGCTCGATGGCAGCCGCCGCCAGGGCTTCGACCTGCTCGGACTTGCTGACGTCGACCTGTCGGGCCAGTGTCTGCACACCATGCTCGCCGATGGCCGTCGTGGCCGCTGCCAGCGCATCGACCTGCACGTCGGCGAGCACGATCGACAGGCCCTCCCGTGCGAAAGCGTGCGCCAGCGCCAGCCCGATGCCGCTGCCGGCTCCCGTGACGACCGCGACCTGTCCCCGTTCGAACAACATGTGCTCCCCCTCGCTCCTGCCGATTCTCAGCGGAACCGTAGCTCGTCGGCGGATCGCTCAGGTGCCGGCGAAGCTGGTGACGCAGAAGGTGTCGCCATGGGGGAGCGACGTCTCGATCGCCGGATCGGTGTCGCCGTAGAGCGATGTCAACATGCCCTTGACCATGCCGCGGTCGACGGCGCAGATGACCGGGTTGTCGATCGCGATGTCGCCGAACGGGCAGTGGTTGTTGATGATCCGCAGCTCGTTGTTGCGTTGGTCGGTGTGCGCGGCGAAGCCGTGCGCAGTGAGCGCGTCGGCGACGGTGTGCAGCGCCGACCGGAACGACTGCTGCACCGTGTCACCGTTGCTATCGGTGAGGCGAACAGCCATCGCGAGCGTGCGCCCGTACTCGATGCCGACCTGCTCGGCCATCTCCTCGGCCTGCTCGCGGGGCAGCATCGAGAGCGACTTGCCGAGCAGCGTCAGGACGAGGTCGTCGGAGCGCACCGGGAGGTCGAGCGGTGCACTGTCGGCTGCGGCGCGGTAGTGCTTGGACGGGCGACCGGCGCCGCCGCCCTCGGAGCGCTCGACGGCGACGTCGACGTAGCCGCCGACGACGAGCTTGTCGAGGTGGTGGCGGGCGACGTTGGGGTGCAGCCCGAAGTGCTCGGCGACCTGGGCTGCGGTGACGCCCTGGCTGTGCTCGCGGGCGAACAGGTAGATGCCGCGGCGGGTCGGGTCACCGAACGCCGACGTGATCGCTGTGACTTGCGCGTTGAAGGCATCCGGAGTGCGGGTGGAAGTGCTTGCGCTGGAAGCCACGCCGGTATTCTACCTATCGGCGTAGTGGTAATTGCCGCACCGGCCGCCGCCCGGCCACCGCACCCCCTCGACGTGCTCGCACGTCCATCCCACGTCACGGAGCACTCATGCCCACCAATGACCAGATCATCGAAGCGCTCCGTCCTGTCGAGGACCCCGAGTTGCATCGTTCGATCGTGGATCTCGGCAT
Source organism: Actinomycetes bacterium (assembly GCA_025351965.1). GTDB lineage: Bacteria > Actinomycetota > Acidimicrobiia > Acidimicrobiales > Ilumatobacteraceae > WLMZ01. The sequence continues at coordinate 11,965 of JANXUX010000412.1, forward strand.
GGTCCGCAACGTCGACATCCGTGCCGACGGCTCCGTCGGGGTGCTCATCGCGCTCACCGTTGCCGGCTGCCCGCTGCGTAACGAGATCCAGAACCGGGTGACCGGCGCGCTCATGCCGCTCGGGGTCGCCAGTGTCGCCCTCGACTTCACGGTGATGACCGATCAGGAGCGCGAGGCCCTGCGCCTCAAACTGCACGGCAACCCGGCCGGCACCGCGGGTCAGGGCCAGGCTCACGGTCATGCCGAAGGTCGCAAGATCCCGTTCGCAGAGACCGGCTCCAAGACCCGGCCGCTGCTGATCGCTTCCGGCAAGGGTGGCGTCGGCAAGAGCAGCGTCACCGTCAACCTCGCCGTGTCGCTGGCTGCACAGGGCTACAAGGTCGGTGTCGTCGATGCCGACATCTACGGTTACAGCATCCCGCGCATGCTCGGCACCGATCGTGATCCGGTCGCGATCGACCAGATGCTGATCCCTCCGGAGAGCTGGGGTGTGCGCTGCATCTCGATCGGCTACTTCGTACCCGAGGGCCAGGCCGTGATCTGGCGTGGACCGATGCTGCACAAGGCGCTCGAGCAGTTCCTCACCGATGTGTTCTGGGACGAGCCCGACTTCTTGCTGATCGACATGCCGCCCGGCACTGGCGACATCGCCCTGTCGCTCAGCCAGTACCTGCCCCGCGGCGAGGTCTACGTCGTCACCACGCCGCAGCCCGCTGCGCAGAAGGTGGCCCGGCTCTCGGCGGCGATGGCCGCCAAGGTCAACCTGCCCGTCAAGGGCATCATCGAGAACATGAGCTGGTTCACCGGCGACGACGGCAAGCACTACGAGATCTTCGGCAGCGGCGGCGGTCAGGAGCTCGCCGATGAGCTGGGTGTTCCGCTGCTCGGCAAGCTGCCGCTGCTCAACGCCGTACGCGAAGGCGGCGACGACGGTCGCCCTATCGTCGCTGTCGACCCGACCAGCGAAGCTGCTGTCATCTTCGAACAGATGGCCAAGCGGATCGCCACCGAACTGAAGCCGAAGAAGGTCTTCAGCGCGAGCCTCAAGATCAGCTGACCACCTCGGAGGCTTTGCGGCACCGGAGGGTTTCCGACGCACCTCGGGTGCGGCGGAAACCCTCCAACCGTCGGTCGTTCAGCGTCGGTCGACTATTGGCGGGCCGCTGAGTACTCGATCACCCTTGTCATCACGGCCTCGTCGGCTTTGTCCGGCGCGCCGCAGTCGAACGGTGGCTGCGGGTCGTACTCGATCATCAACTGACAGGCCTTCGCGGCGGTTTCGTCGACGAGCAACTCGACGAGACGAATCGCCATGTCGATACCGCTCGACACGCCCGCCGCCGTGATGATCCGCTGGTCGAGATGCTCGACGACGCGCTGGCCGGTCGGGATCGCCCCGGTGGTCGCCAAGCGGTCCATCGAGGCCCAATGTGTGGTGGCCGTCAGGCCGTTCAACAGTCCGGCCGCGCCGAGCACGAGCGACCCGGTGCACACGCTGGTGGTGAAGATCGAGGTCTCGTGCGCCGCGGCCAGCCAACTCAGCACACGCTCGTCGGTCATCAGGGCGCGAGTGCCGAAGCCACCGGGGAAGACGATGATGTCCGGGTGCGGCACGTCTTCGAACGTCTCGTCCACGGTCAGTCCGAGATACCCGTTCTCGCTGCGAACCGGGCCGACCTCGTGGCCGATGAAGTGGATGTCGTAGCCGGGTACGCGTTGCAGCACCTCGTACGGGCCGATGCCGTC
>JANXUX010000444.1 GCA_025351965.1 Actinomycetes bacterium
ATGCGGACGCTGAAAGACTGGCGGGCCATATCCGCGCCCGTGCATCTGATAAGGGCTCAAGACACGCGCGCGCCCACGCGCGAGATTGTAACCTGCGAGCGATGGGCCAGAAGGATCCGCTGACCGAGTGGCAGCGTGAGGGCTTCGAGATGTTCGGCACCCTGATGAAAGGTGTTGCCCAGGACTTCGTCCGCTACGTCATGCACGTGCAGGTCGTGCGGAACGAGGAGCCGGCGCCACTCGTGCAGAACGTGCAGCAGTCTTCCGCCGACAATGCCCAGACGTCGGGCTTCGCCTCCGCAGCCCTGGCTCAGGTCGCCGCTGGTGACGACGATCCCGATCTCATCGCGGCGGCCACCGGAGCGCAGCAGGCGCCGGCCAAGCAGGCCCCGGTGATCAACGATGAGTGGTCCAAGACGCCACGCAATGCGCCGTGCCCGTGCGGGTCCGGCAAGAAGTTCAAGCTGTGCCACGGCGCCACGCTGTAAGGCCGCGATGCGCGACTTCTCCGACGACCTCAAAGACCTGCGCCGCCGCCTCGACGAGGCGTCCTCGTACCTGAAGATCACCGAGAACCGGGCCCGTCTCCTCGAGCTCGAGTTCGAGGTCTCGCGCCCGGACCTCTGGGACGACCAGGACCTGGCCAAGAAGACCAACGCCGAGTACTCGAACGTCAAGCACGACATCGACACGTTCGATCAGTTGGCATCGGACATCGAGGACACCGAGCTGCTCCACGAGATGGCTCGCGAGGTGGACGACGAGAGCCAGGAACCCGACCTCGTCGAGGCCATCTCGCGCACCGCGGGGATCCTCAGCCGGCTCGAGCTGCGCAGCCTGTTCACGGGCGAGCACGACGAGCTCGACTGCATCGTCCAGATCAACGCCAAAGACGGCGGTGTCGACGCCCAGGACTGGAGCGAGATGCTCCTGCGGATGTACGGCCGGTGGGCCGAGCGTCGGGGCATCGACTTCGAGGTCAACGGCGTCTCCGAGGGTACCGAGGCCGGCATCCTGTCCGCCGAGTTCACGCTCACCGGTCGATACGCCTACGGCCTGATGACGAGCGAGCGCGGCACGCATCGCCTCGTGCGGATCAGCCCGTTCGACAACCAGGGTCGGCGCCAGACCAGCTTCGCCTCGGTGCAGGTCTGGCCCGTGCTCGAGGACCCCGATGTCGAGATCAACGAGGCCGACGTGCGGATGGAGGTCTACCGGGCCAGCGGCGCCGGTGGCCAGCACATCAACAAGACCTCGTCCGCCGTCCGTCTGATTCACGAGCCCACCGGCATCGTCTCGGCCTCGCAGGAGGAGCGCAGCCAGCTCCAGAACCGCGAGCGGGCGATGACCCGGTTGAAGACGATGATCGCGGCCCGCATCGAAGAGGAGCACCAGGCCGAGCTGGACCGCATCGCCGGCCGGCCCGCGCAGGTCGGCTGGGGCAGCCAGATCCGCAGCTACGTGATGCAGCCCTACCAGATGGTCAAGGACCTGCGTACCGAGTACGAGTCGGGCAACGTCGCAGCCGTCCTCGACGGCGACCTCGACGGCTTCATGGAGGCGTTCCTCCAGAGTCGCCGTCGCGACGCCGGTCAGCCCGTCTGACGCAACCCTGCCGTCGTGGCGCCGTCACGGTGCCGTCACCTCGACCGAGGGTGACCGTGGCTTTTCGTCACACACTGGTAACTTTTGACGTCCCTTCCCAGCCCCTGGAGCGCTGTTGATCCGTCTCGAGAACGTCACCAAGATCTACAACTCAGAAGTCACCGCCCTCCGTGACGCCACCTTCGAGGTGGCCAAGGGCGAGTTCGTGTTCTTGGTCGGCCCGTCCGGATCCGGCAAGAGCACGCTGCTGCGGATGATGAACCGGCAGGAACGGCCTGAGAAGGGCGCTGTCTGGGTGGCCGGGCGGAACATCAACGAGATGCCTGACAGCAAAGTGCCCCACCTGCGCCGCAACATCGGCAACATCTTCCAGGACTACAAGCTGCTGCTGAACAAGACGGTCCACGAGAACGTCGCCTTCGCCCTCGAGGTCATCGGCCGACCGAAGCACGTGATCCGCCAGCAGGTGCCGGCGGTGATGGACCTCGTCGGCCTGGCCGGCAAGCAGGACCGCTTCCCCCACCAGCTCTCCGGCGGCGAGCAGCAGCGCGTCTCGATTGCGCGTGCCTTCGTCAACCGCCCGCTGATCCTCCTCGCCGACGAGCCGACCGGCAACCTCGACCCCGGCACGGGCGAGGGCATCATGCGCCTCCTCGACCGGATCAACAAGACCGGCACCACAGTCGTGATGGCCACCCATGATCAGCGCATCGTCAACATGATGCGCAAGCGCGTGATCCAGATGGACCGCGGCATCATCGTGCGCGACCAGGCCCGAGGGGTGTACGAATAATGTGGTCCCGGCTCACGTACACGTTCCGAGAAACCGGCGCCAGCCTGCGCCGCAACGTCACCCTGACGGTGGCGGCGATCCTCACGTCCGCGGTCTCGCTGTTCTTGGTCGGCGGCACCTTCCTCGTGCAGCGCGGCTTCGACAACCTGCTCTCCAAATGGGCGGGCGGCGTGCAGATGATCGTCTACGTGACGCCACAGGCGACACCGGACCAGATCACCGCCATCCAGCAGGCATTGTCGTCGAACCCCACGGTCATCGACGTCGACAAGCTAGTCTACTTCGACACCGAGGCGTCGTTGGCCGAAGCCAAGAGGCTCTTCGCCGCCGACCCGGGCGCGTTCGCGCTGCTCAACGCGAACAACATCCCGACCGAGTTCAAGGTCGTGCCGAAATCCGGCAAGCTCGACCTACTGGTGCAGTTGGCCGACAGCTTCCGTCCGCTGCCCCATGTGCAGAAGGTGGTCCTGGCGCGCGACCAGGTCGAGCAGATCGCGAAGTTGCGCGACTTCGTCCAGACCGTGACCGTCGGTCTCTCGATCCTGTTGCTCATCGGCGCGCTGATTTTGATCTGGACCACGATCCGCACGGCGATGTACGCCCGGCGGCGTGAGATCGAGGTGATGAAACTCGTCGGCGCCACGAACTGGTTCATCCGAATACCGTTCATGCTGGAGGGCTTGATCCAGGGCCTGGTCGGCGGACTGCTGTCCTGCGGTTTCCTGCTGTTCTTCAACCGATTGTGGACCAACGGCGTGGTCAAGCTGAAAGGTGACAACGGCTTCATCGCGCTCGTCGTCAGCGACAGCTTCCTCAACGGCGTGATGTTCGGCGTCGTTGCGTTCGGCATGATCGCCGGCGCGATCGCGTCCGGTGTCGCTGCCAGCCGATTCCTCGACGTCTGATCGCCGAGGCAGTCGACCGAACTAGGTTCGGCGCATGTACTCCGAGATTGTCTACGACGTCGCCGACCAGGTCGCGACGATCACGCTGAATCGCCCGGCGCAGCTCAATGCGTTCACCAACCGGATGATGCACGAGCTGATCGATGCCTTCGACACCGTCGACGCCGACGACGACGTGCGCGCCGTCATCGTCACCGGCTCGGGCCGAGGATTCTGTGCCGGCGCGGATCTGTCCGGCGGAGGCGAGACCTTCGCCAGGGGCGGCAGTGATGTCCAGACCGATGTCGGCGTGCCTCGTGACGGTGGGGGACTGGTGTCGCTGCGAATCTTCGAGTGCCTCAAGCCGGTCATCGGTGCCATCAATGGCGCCGCCGTGGGCGTCGGCGCGACCATGACGCTGCCGATGGACATCCGCCTCGCCGCCGAGGGTGCCCGCTTCGGGTTCGTCTTCGCTCGGCGGGGCATCGTGCCCGAGGCCTGCTCGTCGTGGTTCCTGCCACGTCTGGTCGGGATCAGCCAGGCTGCGGAGTGGGTCTACACCGGACGCCTGTTCGGCGCGGAGGAGGCGCTGCGGCACCGGCTCGTGCGCAGCGTGCACCCCGGCGACGAGTTGCTCGGTGCCGCTCGGGCGATCGCCGCCGAGATCACGGCGAACACCGCGCCGGTCTCGGTGGCGCTCTCGCGTCAGATGCTGTGGCGGATGCTCGGCGCAGAACACCCGATGGACGCCCACCGGGTCGACTCCCGGGGCATCGCCGTGCGCGGCGCGAGCAGTGACGCCCGCGAGGGTGTGACCAGCTTTCTGGAGAAGCGCCCGGCGGTGTTCACCGACCGGGTCAGCGACGGGTTGCCTGAGATCTTCCCTGGTTGGGAGCCGCCCACCTTCGCGTGACCCGCACGCCGTGCCTGGTCACGGATGTGCGCCCGGAGCCGTCATCCAACGTCGCCGATCTTCAAGGTCTGCCCAAAGAAATTCCGCTCCGTGACGGACATCACGCTCACGTCCGGAAGAAACCTGCCGATGGATCAGTTGGTGCTGGGTAGCAACGATCCGCACTTCGTCGTCATCGAGAGATGGGACAGCGGCGACAACTCTCGAGGAGAGACCCATGAGCACAATTCTGAACGAGCGCATCGAAACAGGTGACGTCATCGAGCTGCACCGTGACGGCGAGCTGATCTCGGCCCTGGTTCTGCTGGCCACCGATGATGCAGTCATCCTCGACGCCTGCGATGACACGACCCCCTTCGTCGTGCGCCGCAGCGACCTGGTCGACTACCGCCTCTTCCAGCCGGAAGCAGCCTGAGCCGTAGTCTGGTCAGCCATGGCTGACGAGCAGGCTCACGAGCAAGAACTACGGTCGTTCTACGACGCTGTGGGCGGAATGTCGTTCTTCGAACGACTCGTCGACGACTTCTATGCCGGAGTGCAGGACGATGCCGTCCTCGCGCCGCTGTACCCCGAATACCCGGATTTCACCGGTGCGCGCCACCGGCTGACGCTGTTCCTGGCCCAGTACTGGGGTGGCCCGACCACCTACAACGACGAGCGAGGCCATCCTCGGCTGCGGATGCGCCACTTCCCGTTCCCCGTCGGACCGCTGCAACGAGACCGATGGATATTGCACATGTCGAATGCCATCGCCGCCAGCGGCGCCGACGAATCCACCCGCACAGCACTGCTCGACTACTTCGTCCCGGCTGCCGAACACCTCCGCAATGACACCGGCCTGCCGATCACCAGCTCGACCTACGGTCGCTGACCGCGCCGGATCGGCCGCAGTGCCCAGCACGCCACTGCGGCAGCAGCGGCGACGTTCATCGAGTTCACGCCGTCGGCCATCGGGATGCACGCCTGGATGCTGGACGCCGCGAGCAGTTCGTCGCTGAGCCCGTTGCGCTCCGAGCCGAACATGATCATCGCCGGTTGGCCGATCGCGGGGAGCACGGCCTGCAGCGGCATCGCCCCGGCGGCTGGCGTCATCGCGACCACGAGCGTCCCTGCGGCTCGAGCATCGGTGACCGCCTCGACGAGTGAGTGGGCCCGGGCGAAGGGCAGTACGAAGGCGTTGCCCATCGAGACGCGAAGAGCCCGGCGGGCGAGTGGATCGGCGCTCGTGCGGTCGAGGAGCAGTCCGTTCCAACCGAGTGCTGCGGCGCTGCGCACGACGGTGCCGACATTGACAGGGTTGTCGACCGCCTCCAGGGCCACGACGCGCGGCAACGAGGCGACGATCGCCGCAGGGAGCGGGTCCGGGCGACGGAACAGAGCCACGATCGACAGCGGCACCCCGAGACCCATGCTGGCCCTGCGGACGTTCTCGTCGCCGCCGTACACGACCACGGAGTCATCGAATCGGTCGACGACCGACGGGGGAGCGGCCGCATCGACGAAGGCTGCGACGGGCGTGCAGCCGGCGGCCAGCGCTCGCTCGACGACGAGATCGCCCTCGGCGATGAACAGCCCGGCGGCGACGATTCGCTCGCGACGATCAGCGCGTGTGTTCAGCCGGCGTTCGGTCGCACGGAACAATGCAATGCGCGAGTCGTCGGCATCCTCGATCAGGATCATCGAGGCGTTGGTGGGCTCGGGTGGATGCCTCCACGAGCGGCGCTGCTCAGAACAGCCACTGGTACGGCGACCAGTCCGGGTCCCGCTTCTCCAGGAACGACTCGCGCCCTTCTTGGGCCTCGTCGGTCATGTACGCGAGCCGGGTCGCCTCGCCGGCGAACACCTGCTGACCGACCAGGCCGTCGTCGATCAGGTTGAACGAGAACTTGAGCATCCGCTGCGCGGTCGGGCTCTTCGAGTTGATCTTGCGCCCCCATTCGAGGGCGGTGTTCTCGAGGTCGGCGTGGGCGACGACGGCGTTGACCATGCCCATCCGGTGGGCGTCGTCGGCGGAGTACTCGTCACCGAGGAAGAAGATCTCGCGGGCGAACTTCTGGCCGACCTGGCGGGCCAGGTACGCCGAGCCGAAGCCGCCGTCGAAGCTGGCGACGTCGGCGTCGGTCTGCTTGAACCGGGCGTGCTCGCGGCTGGCGATGGTGAGGTCGCTGACGACGTGCAGGCTGTGCCCGCCTCCCGCCGCCCAACCGGGCACCACGCAGATGACGACCTTGGGCATGAACCGGATCAGGCGCTGCACCTCGAGGATGTGCAGGCGGCCTGCGCGCCCGGGTTCGATCGTGGCGGCGGTCTCGCCGAGGCTGCCGTCGCCCGACTCCACGGTGTACTTGTAGCCGTCACGTCCGCGGATCCGCTGATCGCCGCCGCTGCAGAACGCCCACCCACCGTCCTTGGCGGACGGGCCGTTGCCGGTGAGCAGTACGCAGCCGACATCGGTGCTCATCCGGGCGTGGTCCAGTGCGGTGTACAGCTCGTCGACGGTGTGCGGGCGGAACGCGTTGCGGATCTCGGGCCGATTGAACGCGATGCGCACCGTGCCGTGGGCGAGCGCCCGGTGATAGGTGATGTCGGTGAAGGTGAAGCCGGGGACGTCGCACCACAGCGTTGGATCGAAGATGTCGGAGACCACACGCCATGTTGGTCTCTCACCGCTCCGATCGGCAAGACTCGCGTCATGACCGGTCTGCAGATCTTCGGCCTCCCCGGGCTCGCCGAGGTCCAAGCCGGTGACGATCTCGCTGCGCTCAGCGTCGAGACGGCCGACGCGGCCGGCACACCGCTGCAGAGCGGCGATGTCCTCGTCGTCACCAGCAAGATCGTCAGCAAGGCCGAGGGCCGCACCGTGGAGCTGGCCGACATCGTGCCGTCGCCGTTCGCACTGGCCTGGTCCGAGCCATGGGGCAAGGACCCGGCCGTCACCGAGATCGTGCTGCGCGAGGCCAAGCGGATCGTCCGCCAGGTCGGACCGATCCTGATCACCGAGACCCACCACGGATTCGTGTGCGCCAACTCGGGTGTCGACCAGTCGAGCAGCGGGGCCAAGGGCCGCGCCGTGTTGCTGCCGCTCGATTCCGATGCCAGCGCGCGCAGCATCCGTGCCGGCCTGGCCGCCGCCGGGCTCGACATCGCCGTCGTCGTCAGCGACACGTTCGGCCGGGCCTGGCGCGAGGGCCAGACAGACATCGCGATCGGGATCGCCGGGATTCAGCCGATCCTCAGCTACATCGGCCAGGTCGACCCGCACGGTCACGAGTTCCATGTGCAGGCGCTGTGCATCGCCGACGAACTCGCCGGCGCCGCGGAGCTGGTCAAGGGCAACGTCAGCCGAATCCCGCTCGCCGTGATCCGAGGCCACTCCTGGGAGCCCGATGACACCGCCACGATTGCGCCGGTGCTGCGCGATCAGAGCCGAGACCTGTTCCGGTGACTGGCGCGCCGGCTGCCCATGCCGCGGACGCATTGGCGCGGGTCCGCGCCGCGTGCTCGGCGCTGCCCGAGGTCGTCGAGCGGCCGAGCCATGGCGCGCCATCGTTCTTCGTCAGCGGCAAGAAGTGCTTCGTGATGTTTCTCGACCACCATCACGACGACGGCCGGCTCGCGTTGTGGGTCGCGGCCCCGCTCGGTGTGCAGGCAACGATGGTCGACGAGGATCCCGAACGGTTCTTCGTTCCGCCCTACGTCGGCGGGCGGGGATGGCTCGGTGTCCGGCTCGACCGCGAACCCGACTGGGACGAGATCGGCAGCATCTGCATCGACGCCTTCCGGTGCGTCGCGCCGAAGAAATTGTCCGGCCTGCTCGGCACGACCTGACAAACTACCTACCGGTCGGTAGGCTGTGTCGATGACGTATCAGAGCTTTGTCGCCGAGCTGGAGCCCGTCGCAGCCAAGCTGCTCGACCGCCACCTCGCCACCGCCAAGGAGTGGTTCCCGCATGAGCTGGTTCCGTACAGCCGCGGCCATGACTTCGACAAGGGCTACGAGTGGTCCTGCGCTGACAGCGACCTCGCCGGCGCAGCGCTGCCTGAGGCAGTGCGCAGTGCGTTGTTCGTCAACCTGCTCACCGAGGACAACCTGCCCTACTACTTCCGCGACATCGAGCGGATGTTCGGCATGGACAGTGCGTTCGGGACCTGGAACCGGCGCTGGACAGCCGAAGAAGGTCGCCACTCGATTGCGATCCGCGACTACCTGATCGCGACGCGCGCCGTGGATCCGGTGCAGCTCGAGCGGGCCCGCATGGCCCAGGTCAGCGGCGGCGAGGTGCCGACTCCTGAGTCACCGCTCGCCGGCGTGCTCTACGTCAGCCTGCAGGAACTCGCGACACGCATCGCTCATCGCAACACCGGCAAGCTCATCGGCGATCCGGCCGGCTACGAGGTCATGTCCCGGGTCGCGAACGACGAGAACCTGCATTACCTGTTCTACCGCGACCTCGCGACTGCAGCGATCGAGCTCAACCCGTCAGAGATGGTCATTGCGCTCGAAGACGTGGTGCGCACGTTCGCGATGCCCGGGACGGGGATCCTCGACTTCGACCGGCACAGCGCGGCGATCTCCGCGGCAGGCATCTACGACGCGACGATCCTGCACGAGCAGGTGTTCATGCCGGTGATCTTGAACCACTGGCGGATCCAGCACCTCGAGCGTCTGACCGCCGCAGCCGAGAAGGCCCGTGAGGCGCTGCTCCATCGCCTCGAACGGCTCGGCAAGTTGGCCAAGGCGCTGGCGGCGCGAGCCGAGCGACGCCAAGCAGCGATGCTCGCCCGCGCCTGACCCGGTCTGGTGCACACTGGCAGGGTGACCAACGCCAGCATGCAACGCGGGATCTCGTGAACGTTCGCCGGGTCCTCAGGTTCGTTGCGGCTGGCGCGATCGTGGTGGCGGTGAGCAGTCCCGCTGCCGCCACGGCGTCAGCCCGTACGGCTGGGGCGACCACCTGCTCGCTGACCGTGACGTTGCAGGAGGGGTCGAAGGGTCCGGACGTGCGCTGCCTCGAGTCGCGGCTGATCGCGCTCGGCGCTGCGGGTGTCGTCGGTCCCGACGACTCCTTCGGCCCGTCGACCTCGCTCGCCGTGTTCACGTTCCAGGCCGAGCACGGCCTGTTGATCGACGGAGTCGTCGGACCGCGAACGCGCGCGGCACTGGCGGTGGCGCAGCCGGAATCGAGAGCGACCCCCATCGCCCCGAAGATCCGTGAGACTCGGGTGATCGGCACGTCGGTACAGGGCCGGCCGATCACAGCGGTCCGGATGGGCACGCCCGGCGGCCGTGTGGTGCTCGTGATCGGCGTCATCCACGGCGACGAGGCCAAAGGTGCGCTGATCACGCAGGCCTTGCGGGCCATGCCGACGCCTGCGGACATCGACCTGTGGCTGATCGACAGCATCAACCCGGACGGCGTCGCCAACGGCACGCGTGGCAATGCCAACGGCGTCGACCTCAACCGCAACTTCGAGTCCGGCTGGAACTACATCCCGCGCAGCACGACGAACCGTCAGTACAGCGGCGAGGCGCCGGCCGACCAGCCCGAGACCCAGGCCGTCGAGGCCTTCGTCGTCCAGATCCGACCGTCGGTGGCGATCTGGTACCACCAGGACGCCAACGTGGTGTCGGTCAACGGCTCGCGGCGAGCGATCCCGACGCTGTACGCCAAGCTCGTCGGTCTGGGAACCGGCAGCGTGCCGTGCACGGCGCTGTGCACGGGGACTGCCGGCACGTTCGTCAACTCCACCATCAGCGGAGCGACGAGCTTCCTCGTCGAACTCCCCGGATCGGCCGTCGTCACCCGCTCGATGATCCGCCGCCACGCCGTTGCGGTGCTCGCGGTCATCGGGCTGTGATCCATGGCCGACGGCGAAGGTGAACGAGAGATGAACGGCAGATGACGGGTACCTGTTTGCTCCGTGAACCTTGATCGCCGACCTCCGACATGTGGAGTTCACCCGCTGTGCGAAGGGCTAAGGTGCCCTCGACCACCAATCAAGGGGAGACACGTGTTACAGAGGAACTACCTGAAAGGCATCGCGCTGTCCGTCGCTGTTGCCTTCATGGCCGCATCGTGCGGTAGCGACACCAAGACCAGTTCGGACAGCCCGACGACCGTTGCAGCCGCCGAGACCACCGCGGCCGCGACAGAGACGACCGGTGCGACCGAGACCACGGGCGCCACCGACACCACCGGCGCCGCTGCCAGCGGCGACCTCGCTGCGCTCGAAGCAGAGTGCAAGTCCGAAGGCGCCGTGAACCTGATCGCCCTCCCGGACGAGTGGGCCAACTACAAGGGCATCCTCGCCGCCTTCGGCGACAAGTACCCCGACGTGACCCATGACGTCGCCAACCCCGAGGGCTCGTCCAAGGACGAGATGAACGCCGTGGAGACTCTGGCTGGCCAGGCCGACCAGCCCGACAACGTCGACGTCAGCCCGGCCATCGCCCAGGAGATGGTCGACAAGGGACTTTTCGAGCCGTACACGCCGACCCTCGCCGACGAAATCCCCGCCGGCCTCATCGACCCCGACCACAACTGGGTCGCTGCGTACTACGGCATCATGGCCATCACCACGAACACCACGATCGTCCCGAACGCTCCGACGAGCTTCGCCGATCTGACCAAGCCGGAGTACAAGGGCCTCGTCGCCCTCAACGGTGACCCGCGTGAAGCCGGCGCCGCGTTCGCAGCCGTGATGGCCGCCTCGCTCGCCAACGGCGGCAGCGCCGACGACATCCTCCCCGGCATCAAGTACTTCGCTGACCTGAAGAAGTCGGGCAACCTCGGTGGCACCGACGTCACCAAGGAGACGGTGCTCAGCGGTGAGACCCCGATCGCCATCGACTGGAGCTACAACGTTCCGGGCCTGGCCGCCGACCTGAAGGCCGCCGGTCTCACGGTCGAGACCAACTTCCCGACCGACGGTGTCTACGGTGGCTTCTACGCCCAGGGCGTCGTCAAGGGCTCGCCGCACCAGGCCTGCTCGAAGGTCTGGGAAGAGCACATCCTCTCCAACGAGGGAGCCCTCGGCTATCTCGCCGGTGGCGCGATGCCCGCTCGGTACCAGGCGCTGCTGGATGCCGGTCTCGTGACCGACGAGCTCAAGAAGAACCTGCCCCCGGACGAGCTGATCTCCCAGATCGCATTCCTCACCCCGGCCCAGATTGCCGCTGCCAAGGACACCCTGGCGACCAATTGGGGCCCGATGGTTGCTGACGCTTCCTGACATCTGTCAGCAGACGTGACCAACATCATTGCTGCCAGTGATGGCACCGCTGTCGGGGGCCGCACCGTGCGTGCGGCCCCCGTGGCGCGGGCCAGGAAACGGTTGAGCTGGGCCTGGCTCGGCGTCGTGCCGTTCTTCGCCTTCCTCCTGCTGTTCCTGATCGTTCCCGCCATCAGCGTCTTCCAACAGGCGCTGCACAACAACGACGGCTCCTTCGGCTTCGATGCGATGAAGGCGGCCGTGCAGGGCCAGAACCTCGACGCGTTCTGGTTCTCGGTCCGCTTCTCCGCCGGGGCGTCCGCGGTCGGGGTCATCATCGGAACGCTGCTCGCCTACGCTGCGGTGACGGCGAAGCGCCCGAAGTGGCTGCGCAGCCTCGTCACCTCCTTCAGTGGCGTCGCCGCGAACCTCGGCGGTCTGCCGCTCGCATTCGCGTTCATCACCCTGCTCGGACGCCAGGGTGTGTTGACCAAGATCCTGAGCTACTTCGGCTACAACCTGTACGCCGGTGACTTCCAGCTCGGACAGGTCAGCGGCCTGATCACCGTGTACGCCTACTTCAACATCCCGCTGATGGTGCTCATCACGCTGCCTGCCATCGACGGTCTCAAGGCCTCCTGGCGTGAGGCCGCGGCGAACCTCGGCGGTTCGTCGTTCACCTACTGGCGGCGAGTGGGTATCCCGGTGTTGATGCCGTCCCTGCTCGGTGGCTTCCTGCTGCTGTTCGCGAACTCGTTCAGCGCCTTCGCAACGGCCAAGGTGATGACCGACAACTCCAAGATCGTCTCGCTCCGACTCGGCTTCTTCCTCGGCGGCGACATCAACGTGGGCCAGGACGCCATCGGCTACGCCCTCGCCGCGTGGATGGTCATCATCATGGGTGTCTGCATGGGTTTCTACTGGATGCTCAGAAAGCGGGCTGAACGATGGCAGACATAAACCCGCTCGCGCCGGCGATGCCGCTGGCGATCGATCCCGAGATCGGCGGGCCGCCGACCGCACCGATCGGTGGCGTGCCGCCCCGTGCCGGCCGCCCCGCGGTCCGCTTCGGTCGCCTCGGCCCCACGCTCGTGCTGATCCTGTGCGCGATCTTCTTCATCGCGCCGCTGTTGACGCTCGCCCGCTATGCGCTCCAGAACGTGCCGACGATCCGCCTCGGTGCGTCGACGATGTTCGACAAGTGGTCGCTCAGCGGCCTGACCAAGGCGTTCAGCGACAAGCAGTTCGGTCCGACGCTGCGGCTGAGTCTCAAGCTCGCCCTCGGCACCGTGACGCTCACGCTCGCGCTGCTGCTGCCGACGGCGATCTGGGTGCACATGCGTCTGCCCAGGATGCGGGCCGTGATCGAGTTCGTGACCGTGCTGCCGTACGTGATTCCGGCCATCGCGCTGGTCGCCGGGATCGTGGTCGTCAAGCCGCACGCGCGCTGGTTCCTGGACTCGGACTACTCACTCGTGCCGTTCTACGTGATCCTCGCCCTGCCGTTCACCTATCGCTCGATCGATGCCGGTCTGCGCTCGATCGATCTGAAGACGCTGGTCGATGCCTCACGCAGCCTCGGCGCCGGATGGGGCACGACACTGCGTCGGGCTCTGGTGCCGAACCTGCGCACGGCCATCATCTCGTCGGCGTTCCTCACCACCGCCGTGGTACTCGGCGAGTTCACCATTGCGTCGACGCTGCTCAAGAACACGCTGCCGACCTTCCAGGCCACCTACGTCAAACGCGAACCGCAGGGCGGTTATGGCCTCAACCTGCTCGCCCTCGTCGCGACCACCGGCCTGTTCGCACTGCTCACCGTCGCCACCCGCAAGCGTGGCAGCCGCAAGGTCAAGTCTGCGCTCACCGACCCGGCGATGGCTGAGACGATGGCATTCGCAGGAATCACCCGGAGTCAGCAAGGAAGATGAGGAACCACGAATGACCGGCCTGCTCTACATCTCGGTTCGCAAGACCTTCGGGCCCACGGTCGCGCTGGAGAGCCTCGACCTCGACGTGCGCGAGGGTGAGCTGATCAGCCTCCTCGGTCCGTCGGGCTGCGGCAAGACCACGGCCCTGCGCATTGCGGCCGGCTTCGAGTTCGCGGACTCCGGCGCCGTGACGGTCGGCGGCGCGGACATCACCCGCAAGCCGGCGCACAAGCGCAACATGGGCATGGTCTTCCAGAGCTACAGCCTGTTCCCGAACCTGTCGGTGAACATGAACGTCGACTTCGGCCTGCGCACCCGCAAGATCGCCGCTCCCGAGCGTCGCAAGCGTGTCGCCGACATGCTCGAGCTCGTCCAGCTCGGCGGGATGGGCGAGCGGTACCCGCACCAGCTCTCCGGCGGCCAGCAACAGCGCGTCGCTCTCGCCCGTGCCCTCGCGATCCGTCCGTCGGTGCTGCTGCTCGACGAGCCGCTGTCCGCCCTCGACGCCAAGGTTCGTCTGGCGCTGCGTGACGAGATCCGCAGGATCCAGACCGAGCTCGGGATCACCACCCTGCTCGTGACCCATGATCAAGAAGAGGCGCTCGGCATCGCCGACCGGGTCGGCGTCATGTCGTCTGGCCGGCTCGAGCAGCTCGCCGCACCCAGCGAGATCTACAGCCGACCGGCCAGCGCCTTCGTGGCCCGTTTCGTGGGCTCGATGAACGAACTTGCCGGCACCGTGCGTGGCCCGGATGCCGTCGACGTCGGTGGGCAGACGATCATGACGCCGAGCGCGCTGACCCGCAACACCGGGGATTCCGTGGTCTTCCTCGGCCGTCCCGAGGACGTCGCAGTTCGTGACAGCGATCAGCCCGGTCTCGCGGGCACGGTCACCGCGACCACGTTCCAGGGTGCCTCCACCGTGGTCGGTGTGCGCCTCGATGTGCTCGACACGCTCATCCACGCCCACCTGAACAGCTCCACCGCATCGCATCTGAGAGCGGGTCAGCGGGTGTCGGTAGAGATCGACGGGGCGCGGGCCGTGCTCGAGTCCGCAGGTGCAGCCTCGCCGGTGCCTGTCGACGCACTGGCCTGACGGAGTGGCCTGACGTCCTCAGGGCACGATGAGTCGGCGACACCATCAGCCGGCGACAGCATCAGCCGGCCTGCGGTTCAGTCGATGAAGGACTGCACTGCTGCGACGCCCTCGTCGGGGACGTTGATGTTCAGGCCGTCGAGGCCCATCTCGAGCAGCTTCGTGTAGCCGTCCGGGTTCTCCCACGAGCGGTCGTCGGGCCACACCCAGATGACGTATCCGGCGTCGTGTGACGCCGCGATCGTCTCCGGCGTGAGAACCTCGATGTCGCCGAATTGCACAGGCAGCTGGAGGATGCGCATGCCGTCGGGCAACGGCGTGCCGTTGAGGACGAATGCGGAGGACAGGTTCAGGCCCGGCGTGACCTCGACCGTCGGGGCGAGCTCATGAAAGGCTGCGACGACGACGTCGTCGAAGGAAGTGACCACTGCGCTCTGCAGCCGGTCGTTGTCGGTGAGGATGCGGGCCAGCTCGTAGGCAGCGGCGACCGCGGGCGCACCGGTGCCCTTGATCTCGATGTTCAGCGGCATCGCCGGGAAGCGCCTGACCATGTCCTCGAACCGTGCGATCGCGAAATCGTCGGGGGAATATCCGGGCACCGGCGCGACGGTGCCCGTGCGCATCCCGCGCAGGACGTACGCGGCGTCGGGCTGACCGGTGCAGGTGCAATCGGCGGTGAACCAGTAAGCGTTGTCCAACATCGCGAGGTCGGCGTAGTCCGTGTCCGCAACGACCAGATCCTGATTGGTCGTGCGACCTGTGGTGTCGTCGTGCTGGACGACGAGCTCGCCGTCAGCGGTGAGCTGCACGTCGAAGTCGAGCATATCCACACCCGCGGCCACGCTCTCGGCATACCCGTACGGCGTCGAGTGCGGGTGCTCGTTCTCGCCGGCTGCATGGGCGAGCACGATGGGTCGACCGAGGTCGAGCAGCTGCTGCACAGTGAGCGGACCGCTGGCGGCAGGACCGGTGGCCGCGGTGTCGGTCGTCGCTGCGACCGTCGTCTCGGCAACTGTCGTCTCGGCAACTGTCGTCTGCGGATCGGTGGTCGCGGCCGTCGCAACCGGCGCGGCTGTTGTGCCGTCCGTCGCCGCCGGCGCACTCGTCGGGTCCGGCGCGGCGGCGACCCGTGGGGTGGAGTCGGCCGCGGAACCCGACGATCCGCCGCAGGACGCGAGCAAGGTCGTCACCGCAACGATCGCTCCGAGGCGCACTCCGGTCCTGATTGTTCTCTGCATCGTCGCCCCCTGCGAATCTCTGTCGTGAACGGTGTCAGCTCGAAGCGAGTGCCGCAAGCCCCTCGCGGACATCGTGGAGATGGTGCACCGGGTCATGGATCAGGTATTGCGCGAACGAGTACACGGTGAATTTGGCTCCGTCGCTGCGAGTTCCGGTGCGTGACCACTGCTCGGGCCGAACCGACTCGAACCGCTCGGCGAGCTCCTCGGCCGCGTGGGCGATCGCTGGGATCACGTCGGCCGGATCTTGGTCGCTGTAGCGCTCACTGACCGCAGTCGCGTCCTGGTCCCAGTTCTGATACGTCGGGTCGTCGTTCTCCAGCATCAGCCGCAGCCGTTCGTTGAAGAGCGCAAACACGTCGCGGATGTGGCAGCCGTACTCGAGCGCCGACCACTGGTCCGGATGGGGCCGTTCACGAGCCCGGGGGCCCGACAGCAGTGGGGTCCACGCCGCGGCATTCGCGCGGATCGCTTCCGGCATCGTGAGCGGGTCGAATGCGCCGGCCTCGAAACCGCATTCCGGGCAGGGGCGCGCGAGCACCCACGTCCAGTTCTTGTCGTCGGGGTGGATGGACATGGCCGTCAATGTACTGAGGCTCTGACGCCGGCGTCTCCTTCAATGCGCTGAACAGGTGTATCGCGGGGGACCGGATCGCGCGGATCGGCATCGGCACCAGATTGACAGGATTTCGCGCCGCGCCATGTTTCGTCCTGCGCTGCGGTGGGTACGTCGCGGGGGATATTCAGGGTTACTGCGGGCGGCGACATCCACGGCGAGAGGATTCATCATGCAGTCACGATCCCATATCCGTTTGACGCGGCGACGACGAGCGGCAGTTTTCCTGGGGGCCGGCCTGATCGCCGCGTCCTCGACACAGGCAGTGTCAGCAGGTGTCGCACCCCGGCCTGTGGCGGTGAGCGCGGCGCGGATCCAACCGTTCCTGGTCACTCGGCTCGCAGTCTTGGGTCTGGGTCGCACGACCGTGATGGTGCACGGCGTCGACATCGCCGCAGCCCGCCACGCAGTGGCCGATTCCGGTCTGCGCCTCGTCACCACCTTCGACCGGATCGGTGTTGCGGTCGCGCGTGGCACCCGGGCGCAGATCCTCGATGCCGCAACCGAGCCGGGTGTGACGTACCTCGAGGGCAACACGCCCATCGCGTTCACGATGGACACGAGCAACGTCGCGACACGCGGGGCGGAGGCCGTGGCCACGCTGACCGGTGCGAACGGCGAGGCCCTCGACGGCTCCGGCGTGTCGGTCGCAGTGATCGACTCCGGCGTCGACCCCACCCACCCCTTCCTGCAGAACGCTGATGGCTCCACCGCCGTCGTCGCCAGCCTCAAGAGCGTCTGCCTCGACGAGAGCACCACGACGACGAGTTGCGTGGTCAACGTGCCGACCGTGATCGACACCGACGCGCTGTCGGTCGGTGGCCACGGCACACACGTCAACGGCATCGTCGGCGGTCGGCCGACAACGCTGACCGATGGCACGCAACTCCAGGGCGCCGCACCTGGTGCGAGCCTGGTCTCGATCTCGACCGGGGCGACATTGCTGATCGTCGGCGCAGACTCTGCGCTGAACTGGGTGCTCGAGAACCATGACGCACCGTGTGGACCCGACGTCAGCGCAGCGACCTGCCCACCGATCAAGGTGACCAACAACTCCTACGGGCCGACGGGCGGTGGGGCATTCGATCCGCAGTCGGCGACGGTCCTGTTGCAGCGCGCGCTCGCCGCCGACGGCGTGGTGACTGTCTGGGCCGCCGGCAACGACGGCGGTGACGGCTCGGCGAGCATGACCAACCCACCATCGCAGGACCCGACGGGCGGTGTGTTGTCCGTGGCGTCGTACTTCGACCAGAACACCGGGACCCGTAGCGGCACGGTGAGCGACTTCTCGTCGCGCGGCGCGGTGACGGACCCAACGACCTGGCCGGATCTGTCGGCGCCGGGTGAGGACATCGAGTCGTCATGTCGTCCGTACCTCGTGATCTGCTCGACGGGTCTCGCCCCGAACAACGGTCCGGGGCCGCTCGACATCGGCACGTTCAACACGATCAGCGGTACGTCGATGGCTGCCCCACACATTGCGGGCATCGTCGCCCAGTTGTTCCAGGCGGATCCGACCGCCACACCTGCAGAGGTCGAGGCGGCGCTGAAGTCGTCGGCGCATCCCTACACCGACGGTGCTGCGTACACGTCGGTGAACGGGTACCGCACGTCCTACGACAAGGGGACCGGACTTGTCGACGTGGTCGCTGCCGTAGCTGCACTGACCTCCCGGCCATGACCTGACCGGCTCGGGCCGTCGGTCCGAGCCGGTGGGGGCACGCACGATATGCCAGGCTTGACGCAATGGGAACCGATCAGCGCGTCGAGCAGGCTTGGGCAACACCGTCACGGGACGAGATCCCGGCGATCACCAAGGCCCATGTCGCCGGGTTGGAGTCGACCGATGCGGACGCAGCGTGGGTGCTGGCCGGGATGCATCACGTTGTGATCACGACGCTCGGCCGCAAGAGCGGAACCCCGCACAAGGTCGCTCTGCCGTTCTGGCGCGACCGGGACGGGCTGCGGGTGGTCGTTGCGTCGTTCGCCGGCGCACCGCAGCACCCGTCGTGGTTCCTCAACCTGTCTGATCCAGTTGCCAACCCCGAGGTGCATTGTCGGGTCCAGCACGGCACGTTCTGGTCAGTGCCCGACGTCCTCGAGGGCGATGAGCACTCCCGCATCTGGGCACTGCTCACCGAGGACAGGGCCTGGTACAACGATTACCAGGCCAAGACCGAGCGGACCATCCCGCTCGTGCGTTTCCCGGAGTCACGCACCGACTCCGAGACCCGCGGCGATTCCTAGACCCTTGCCGCCGTTGCGGGTAGCGCTGCCTGCCTGCCTGCCTGCCTGCCTGCCTGCCTGTCTGCGCTGCCCGCTGGCCCGATGTGGCGGTCAGTGGTGCTCGCCCGGGTTCTCCGGAGCGGTTGGGGTGTGTAGCAGCGTGTAGCCGGGGTTGAGGATTGCGCGCATACCGCGGTGCTCGCCGACGACGCCGGTCACGGTCATCACCGATCCGAGCGTGACGCCACCGATCGCGCGGCGACCGAAGAAGACCACGGTCACGCTGCCGGATTCGTCGGACAGCGACACCTCCAGGCTCGGGTTGCCACCCCATGGTTGGATGCGCATCGCCCGGACCCGGCCGGCGACAGTCGCCCGCTGGCGCACCGCGACGTCAGCGATCTTGACCCGGTCCACCGGCAGCGAGACCGTGATCGTCGTCGTCATTGCCTGGCTGGCGTGTAGGGGGCGTGAGGGCGTGACAGTGTCGGCGTCGCGAGCACCTGCCGTCGGTGCCGGTCCCGTCCGGGTGTCGGTCGACGCCGAAGCGGCCGCCGAGCCGAGGTGATACGGCACGATCGTGACGTTGCAGTGGGCCACGTTGGCCAATGATGCGGCGATCGCATTGGACGAGCGGTCGTGCAGCATCCGGTGCCACAGCTTGGTGTACTCGCGGCGCGGGATGAGGATGGTCACCTCGGTGTCGTTGTCGTCGATCACTTGGGCGACCAAGTCGAGGGCTGCGCGCGACATCCGTCGGTCCGGGCACTCGATGATGTCGAGCGGGAAGCGGGAGAAGCCGAGCGAACTCCAGGACTCCACAAGCAGACCCGTCTTCCAGGAGTCGAGGTCGAAGTGCACGGCGCGGAGGTCATCCGGGGTGAGTGTGCGGGCGTACTGCATCGCCCGTGCCGTTGCTGCGTCGAGGTTGTCGACGAGCACGATCACGGTGTGGTTGCGCAACGTCGGTGCCTCGGCGGCCGCCTTGGCGTCCTCGTGCAGCTCCACGTCCTCGGCCTCGTAGGCCTTGTTCAGCCGGACCAGGCCGACGACCATGATCGGTACGAGCAGGACGATGACCCAGGCACCCTCGGTGAACTTCACGGTCGCGACGATGGCGAGCACGAGCAGCGACAGCAGAGCACCGATGCCGTTGATGACCATGCCGCTCTTCCAGCCCTTCTCCTTGAGCCGGATGTGGTGCTTGGCCATTCCGGACTGGGACAGGGTGAAGCTGGTGAACACGCCGATCGCGTACAGCGGAATGAGCCGGCTGACCTCGCCGCCTGTGGCCAGCAGCGTGACGACTGCGGCGATGGCGAGGAAGATGATGCCGTTCGAGAACACCAGGCGGTGGCCGCGTACGGTGAACTGACGGGGCATGAAGTTGTCGCCGGCATGGAACGAGGCGAGGCGGGGAAAGTCGGCGAAGCTCGTGTTCGCGGCGAGGACCAGGATCAGCATCGTGCCGGCCTGGAGGAGATAGAAGAACACGTGGCCGAGTGTGCTCGGTCCGTATACCAGCTTGCCGACCTGGGAGATCACCGATGGCACCCCACCGTCGTAGGGCGTGGCGTGGGTGCGTGCGGCGAGCATGGAGAGGCCGAGGAACATGATGCCGCTCAGCACACCCATGATGACGAGGGTCTTGCGCGCGTTCTTCCATGCCGGGGCCTTGAACGCCGGCACGCCGTTGGAGATCGCCTCGACACCCGTGACCGCTGCGCCGCCGGACCCGAATGCCTTCAAGACGACGAACACGGTGGCACCCATCAAGAGGCCGTTGCCGTGGTGCGAGCCGGTGGGGACCATGCCGGCGAGGTTGCTCACCGACTTGGTGATCGTCGAGAAGAACGAGCGATAGATGCCGACGCCGATCAACACGAACACGTTGGCGACGAAGAAGTACGTGGGGGCGGCGAAGATCTTGCCGGACTCCTTCGTGCCGCGCAGGTTGCCGAACATGATGATGAACACGAACGCGATCGCGATCCAGTGCTTGTACGGAGCCAGGGGAGTGATCGCCGAAGCGAGCGCGTCGCTGCCGGCCGCAACGGACACCGCGACCGTGAGGATGTAGTCGGTGAGCAGGGCGACGCCGGCCACCTGCGCGGGCAGCAGACCGAAGTTGTCGCGAGTGACGATGTAGGCACCGCCGGCGGACGGGTAGGCCTTGATCGTCTGGCGGTAGGACAGGATCAGGAAGCCGAGCACGACCAGCAGCGCGATCGTCACGGGTGTCACGAGCGTGAAGGCCGCGAGCCCGATGTACGGGAAGAGAACTCGCAGGATCTCCTCGGTCGCGTAGGCGGACGAGGACAGGCAGTCGGAGGCGAACACGGCGAGCGCCGTGGGGTTGCCGAGCGTCTCGTGCTCCAGACGTTCGGTGTGCAGCGGCGGCCCGAGCAGCTTGTTCTTGATCCGGTACCCGAGCGGCTCGGCGAGCTGCGACGACCCGGTCGCCGGCGTTCGCGGTGCGGCCCGGCGCGGCATCTGCGGGGCCCCGGACGGAGCCGTCGCCGGGGCTGGGGCAACGCTCGGGGTGGAAGTCAGTTCCCTGTCATCGATCACCTCACCAATGAAGCGCGAACGTCCTTCACGACACGTTCACACGCCGCCAAGATTCGGGTCAGACGCGCTAAGAAACCGCTAAGACGCCCTCGAACCGGTAGCCGACGCCCGGTTCGGTGAGGAAGTAGCGCGGCTGCGCGGGATCGGGTTCGAGCTTGCGCCGGATCGCCGCGAAGTGCACACGGAGGTAGTTCGACTCGCTCACGTAGGCGGGTCCCCAGACGTGCTGCAGCAGTTGTCGCTGGCTGATCAGCCGACCGACGTGGCGGACCATGTACGCCACGATGGCCCACTCGGTGGGCGTCAGGTGCACCTCCACCCCGGCGCGGGTGATGCGCTGGTTCTGTAGGTCGATGACGAAGTCGGCGGTCGAGACCGTTGGCTCCTCGGGCACCGGGTTGTGTCGGCGCAGCGAGGCGCGCACCCGGGCGAGGAGCTCGTTGATGCTGAACGGCTTGGTCATGTAGTCATCCGCGCCGGCGTCGAGCGCAGCAACCTTGTCTGCGTCGCCGAAGCGCGCAGAAACGACGATGATCGGGACGTCGGTCCAGCCGCGCAGCCCGCGGATCACGTCGATTCCGTCGATGTTCGGTAGCCCGAGGTCCAACAGAACGAGATCGGGCAGATGGGCGGCGGCGGCGGCGAGGGCCTGCTCGCCGGTCGACGCGAGCTCGATCTCGTAGCCGTGGGTGCGCAAGTTGACATCGAGTGCCTTGCGGATCTGGTTCTCGTCGTCGACGACGAGGATGCGGGTCATGGTGCGGCCTCTGTTTCAGTCAGCATCGGGTCGGCCATCGTTGGATCGAACCCGCTGTCGAGGACCGCGCGCAGCCGGATCGACATCGTCAGCCCACCACCGGGGGTGTCCTCGGCCTCGAGTCGAGCGCCGATGGCGTCGATGAATCCACGGGCGATGGCCAACCCGAGGCCGACTCCGGCATCGTTCGATCGGTCACCGAGTCGTTGGAACGGGACGAACATCCTGTCGCGTTCGGCGACAGGGATGCCCGGGCCCCTGTCGATGATCCGCAGATCGACGAAGTTGCCGACCAGGCCTGCATCGATGCGCACCATTGCCTCGTCCGGCGACCAGGCCACTGCGTTGGAAATCAGGTTGGCGAGCGCTCGGGACAGCAGACCGGCGTCGGCGTGGACCAGCGGCAGCGACTCCGACACCGACACGTTCACCCGGTCCACGCTCGTCGGGGCGGTGCCGAGGGCGGAGGCAACGACTTCTTCGAGCGCGACCTTGCCGGTCGCGCGGCCGATGACGCCCGCCTGCAGCCGGCTCATGTCGAGCAAGTCGCGTACCATCCCGTCGAGGCGGTCGGCAGCCTGGTCGATGTTGACGAGGAGGGCTGTGCGATCCTCGGCGCTGAACTCGACGTCGGTTTGCAGCAGCCCGCTGGCGGACGCCTTGATGGACGCGAGCGGCGTGCGCAGATCGTGTGACACCGCCTGCAGGAGCGCTGTGCGCAGCGCGTTGGCCTCGGAGAGGACTTCGGCGTTGGCGGCATCGGCGCGCAGCTGACGGCCACGCAGCGCGACCGACAGCTGATCACCGAAGGCCCGCAGCACCTCGAGCTGATCGGGTCCGAGAGCTTCGGTGGACACGACCAGGCGAATGCTGCCGTCCTCTTCGAGATCGACGGTGGTGCCGTCGGACGGGTCGAGCAGTTCGCGGCTGCCGACGAGCACCGTTGGCCACCAGCCGTGCTCCTGGCGCTCCAGCAGCGCAGCGGCCTCGAGCCCGAACGTGGCCCGGAGCTGTTCGAGCAACTCGGGCAACGGGTCGTGAGCCCCGACGAGCGTCGCCGCGGATCGGGCGAGCGCTCCCGCCTCGGCGCGAGCGCGGACGGCTTCGCGCGAGCGGCTTGCCGATCGGTCGACGATGGCGCCGACGACGATCGTCACTGCGACGAACACAGCGAACGCAACGACGTTCTGCGCGTCGGTGACGGCCAGGGTGTGCAGCGGTTCGGTGAGGAACCAGTTGGTCAACGCGAACGCCAGCGCAGAGGCCACCAGACCGGGGATCAGGCCGCCGAGCGTGGCCACACCCACCACCACGCACAGGTCGAGCAGCAACGCCGTGCCGAGCGAGATGTGCTGACGAATCGTCGTCAGCACGAGCGTCAGCAGCGGGAGACCGACGAGGCACAGCAACCACGCCGCCGAGCGCAGCCGGGGACGCACGGGCACGACGCGGCGCAGGTGCGGCAGTCGCGGCATCGAGTAGTGGGCGCGTGACTCGGGCGCGTCGGTGCCGATCACGTGCACGTCGATGTGGCCGAGCTCGTCGATGAGCGCTTTGGCGATCGAGCCCGCGGACCGACCTCTGCGAGCCCGTTTGCCGGGGACGCGTCGGTTCGCGCCGAGCACCAGTTGGGTTGCCTGCTCGACACGCGCGAAGGCGGCGAGTGCTTGGGCGACGTCGTCGCCGACGACTTCGCGATAGGCGCCACCGAGCTCGGTCAGGAGCCGGCGCTGCAGCTCGAGGTCCGGCCCCGGCTGGCGCTCATCCGCAACGACGTGCACACCGACGAGCTCGCCGCGGACCCGGCCGGCGATGCGCGCCGCACGGCGCACGACGTGACCGCCGCCGAAGCCGGCGAGTGCAATGACGATCCGCTCGCGGATCTCCCACGGCTCGGCGATGCCGTGGATGGTGACGTAGTCCTGCAGGCGTTCGTCCACGCGGTCGGCGACCCACAGCAGGGCGAGTTGACGCAGCGCGCCCAGGGTGCCGGGCCTAAAGTAGTCGGCGAGTGCAGCATCGATGCGCTCCGGGGGAAAGACGTTGCCGTGGGCGAGGCGGCGACGCAGGGCCTCCGGACTCATGTCGACGAGCTCGATCTGATCGGCAGCACGGACGAAGGAATCGGGGATCGTCTCCGGTGGTGCGGTTCCCGTGATGGTCGCGATCACGTCGTTCATCGATTCGAGGTTCTCGACGCCGACAGTGGTGACCACGTCGATGCCAGCTGCGAGGAGCTGCTCGACCTCGTGCCAGCGGTGCTCGCCCGGTGCGATGTGGTGGGCCATGTCGTCGACCAGCACGACCGCCGGCCGGGCCGCGATGACTGCCTCGAGATGCATCTCCGGCACCGCCACCCCGGCGAGCAACACCGAGCGGGGTGGCACGACCGTCATACCGGTCAGGAGGTCGTGGATGGCCGTGCGCCCGTGTGGCTCGACGATTCCGACGACGACATCGGTGCCGCGCCCCGACCGGCGCCGGCCCTCCTCCAACATTGCGTACGTCTTGCCGACCCCGGGGGCGGCACCGAGGTACACGCGCAGCGTGCCCCGCTTGGTCGCCGCGGGCGTGCTCATCGTCCGGGGCGGGCCGACACGGCGGCGAGGCCGACCGCCTGGCGCAGTGCCTCGGCCATCGACCGTTCGTCGGCGACACCGGTTCCGGCGATGTCGAATGCCGTGCCGTGATCGACCGAAGTGCGCACCACGGGCAGGCCGATCGTGATGTTGACCCCGGCCTCGAGACCGAGGACCTTGATGGGTCCATGACCTTGGTCGTGGTACATCGCGACGACGCAGTCGAAGTCGCCGCGCCGGGCCCGGAAGAACAGCGTGTCGGCGGGCAACGGTCCGACGGCGTCGATGCCCTCGGCACGGACCATGGCGATGGCCGGCTCGATCTTGGAGCCTTCCTCGCCGTGGCCGAACAGGCCGTTCTCGCCCGCGTGAGGGTTGATACCGCAGACCGCGAGGCGTGGCGCGCTGATGCCGGAGCGGAGAAGTGTCTCGTGGGCGCGACGGATCGTACGCGCCACCAGGCCCGGCTCGATCTTGGCGACAGCGTCGATGATGCCGATGTGCGTGGTGACGTGCACGACTCGCAGACCGGGGGCGACGAGCATCATCGAGACCTCGTCCGTGCCGGTGAGGTGGGCAAGCAACTCGGTGTGCCCGGGGTAGACGTGGCCGGCCGCGTGCAGGGCCTCCTTGTTCAGTGGCGCAGTGCAGATCGCCTGCACCTCACCGCACATCGCCAGCTCGGCGGCCCGCTCGATGTAGCGGTAGGCGGCATCGCCGCCGACCGCAGAGACCTGCCCCCAGGGCAGGTCGGCGGGCACGGAGCCGACGTCCACGATCTCGACGGTGGAGCGGTCGAGCACGACCCCGCACAGCGCCGCTGCGGCCTCGAGCCGGGCGGTGTCGCCGATCACGAGCGGCCTGCACATCGCCAGTACGTCCGGCCGGGCGAGTGCTTTCGCGACGACCTCGGGCCCGACGCCGCTCGGGTCACCCATCGTGATCGCGATGACCGGTCGGGTGTCGGTGGACGGCTGCATGATGCGATCCATTATGTCCCCACCGTCACACCGCGCCGGGATCCCGGGTCGTGCCGGGCGGTCCGCCGCGGTAGAGGAACTCGGCTGCCGCGACGAGAGCAGCCTCGTCCCCGAACCCGCCGGCCTTGGTGACGAGTGTGATCGACCGTTGCTCGCCGTCGTGGTCGAGGGTCGCCGTCGCCCACGGCATGCCGATCTCGACCTCGCCGCCGACGGTGAGCTGGTGGATGCCCAGCGCGTCGAGCACCATCCGTGCCGTCTGCCCGCCGGTGAGCACGAGGCCATCGACCTTGCGCAGCGTCGGCACGATCTGGTCGACGAAGTCCGCGTCGTGGGGATCGATACGGAACACCTGGCTGTTGGTGGCTCGCTGCGCGGCGCCGTCGAGTCGGGCCAATTGCGCCATCGTACGTTCGTGCTGTGAGCCGGCGACGATCGCGATGCGGTCGGCATCGGTCAGCGCGACCGTGGTCGGCGCTGCCGGGGCATCGGCGAAGCCGACGAGGTGCCGGGCCAAGCCGGCCGATCCCACCCAGAGCGTGTCGCCGGGCCGGGCCGGGTCGTGCATCCGTCTGACGACCGCAGCGAGATCCTCGTCGGTGCGCACGACCGGGATGAACAGGCCGGCATCGGCCGGGAACCCGCGCAGTGCGTCGCGCAGGCTGCCGTTCTCCAACGGTTCGCCGTCGACGTGCACACAGGCGTCGACGACGGTTCGGCCCAGCGCCGGGAACGCCGGACAGATGACGACGTGCTTCGGCGGTGTCTCCAGCGCCGACAAGACCGCGAGCACCGAGGCGCGGACGTGCCCGCGCAACGTGGAGTCGATCTTGACGAAGACGGGGCGATGCGGCGAAGCCCGTACGGCCGTCGCGGTCGCCAGGAACGCGTCGTCCTCGTCGAGCATCCGTGCGTTGGTGTCGATCGCGACCACGCCGGCGTTGGCCACTTCGCTCGACGGCACACTCGCCGGCCCACCGAGCACGACCACGGTGCTGTGTCCAGCCGCAGCAAAGGCCCCTGCGCTGTCGGCAGCTCCGGTCAGGTCGTCGGCAACGATGAGCACGTCGTATCTTGCTCCGTCAGGAGTCCGCCGGCGCAGCCCGGCCTCGTGAACTGGGGCGTCGGGACATGTCGATCAGGCCGGGATGGGCGTGGGCGCCGGCTCGCCGCGCAGCACGGCGAGGGTGTTCGTCGCGGCGAGGGTTGCCATCGCGGTGCGCGTCTCGACCGTGGCCGACCCGAGATGGGGGATCAACACGGCGTTGTCGAGGGTGAGCAGGCCGGGGTGGATCGTCGGTTCGTTCTCGAACACGTCGAGGCCCGCCCCTGCGATCTCCCCCGTTGCGAGCGCATCGGCGAGCGCAGCCTCGTCGACGACCGGGCCTCGAGCGGTGTTGATCAGGAACGAGTCGGAACGCATCGTCGCCAGTTGTGCAGCGCCGATGAGGTGGTGGGTCGCCGGTGAGTAGGGGCAGTGCAGTGAGACGACATCGCTGGTCGCGAGGAGGTCGTCCATCTCCATCCGCACACAGCCAAGTTCGGCGGCGAGCTCGGGGGCGATCGCACTGCGGTTGGAGTAGGCGATGGTCATCCCGAACGCCCTGGCCCGGCGGGCGAGCGCCGCACCGATCTGGCCCATACCGACGATGCCGAGCTGGCGGCCCTGGATGCTGGTGCCGAGCATGTAGAACATGCCCCACTGCCACGGCTGCTGATCGCGGATGACCCGCTCACCCTCGGCCAGCCGGCGGGTCGACATCAGGATCAGCGCCATCGCGATGTCGGCCGTTGCGTCGGTGAGGACACCCGGGGTGTTCGTCGCGATGATGCCGCGCGTTCGACACGCTGGGACGTCGATGTTGTTGTAGCCGACAGCGACGTTCGACACGACGCGCAGCTGCGGGCCGGCGGCGTCGAGCAGTTCGGCGTCGACCTTCTCGGTCAGCAGCGACAGGATCGCGTCGGCACCGGCGACGCGGGTGAGCAGTTCCTCGCGCGTGACCAGGATCTCGCTGTCCCAGGACTCGACCTCGTGGCCTGCGGCGGACAGCATCACGACCGCCTCGTTCGGCACCCGACCGGTGATGACGACGCGCTGGGGGGCTGGCATCAGAACGTTCCGATCCAGTCCTGGAGCAGGCCGAGGCCTTCGCGGATGTCCTCGGTGCTGATGCCCGAATAGGCGAAGCGCACGTACTGTCGCTCCTCGCCCGGCTGCGGGCGACCGAAGTGGCGGCGGGTGCAGAACGACACACCGGTGGCGTGCAGGGCCTGCTCGGCGAACACGGCGAGGTCGTCGGTACCGACGATCGCCATCGCGTCGGTGACGTCAGGGAACAGGTAGAACGTGGCTTCGGGAGCGAGGACCGACATCCCCTTGGTCGCGTTGACCACCTCGACGGCTGCGTCACGGCGCTCGACCAGGACGTCCAGCATCGCCCGAGCCTCGGTCTGGTCACCGCGGATGCCCTCGACGCCGGCGTACTGCACGAAGTGGGTCGTACAGCTCTCGTCGTTGGTGTTCAGCTTGGCGATCGTGTCTGCGATCTCGACCGGACCGACCGCTGCGCCGAGCCGCCAGCCGGTCATCGCGAACTTCTTCGAGAACGTGTACAGGATCACGGTGCGCTCCTGCATCCCCGGCAGCGAGGCAATCGACTTGGAGGTGCCGGAGTAGCGCATTTCGAAGTAGGCCTCGTCGGACAGCACCCACAGGTCGTGCTCGATCGCGATCTGGGCGATGGCCTCACGCTCGGCATCGGTGGACTCCGAGCCGATCGGGTTCTGGAGATCGTTGTAGATGATGGCGCGCGTGGCCGGCGTGATCAGCGAGCGGATCTGGTCGAGGTCGATGTTGAAGCCGGTGGGGGAGGGCAGGTAGCGGTAGGCCTTGGCCACGCCGCCGAAGTACTCGATCTGGCTCTCGTAGATCGGATAGCCGGGGTTCGGGTACAGCACCTCTTCGCCGGGGTTCATCACGGCCTGGATGAACTTGGTGATGACCGGCTTGCCGCCGGGCTGGACCACGACCTGGCCTGGCGAGTACTGCAGGCCGCGACGCATCCCGATGTCCTCGGCGAGCGCCTCGCGTAGCTGCGGGATACCGGCGGCCGGGCAGTAGCCCGTCTTGCCGTCGGCGACCGCCCGGTCCATCGCCGCGACGACGTTCGACGGCGTCGTGAGATTGAGGTCGCCCAGGTGGAAGGGGTAGATGCGGTTGCCCTTCGCGCCCCACTCGGCGGCGGCGAGGGAGACGGAGAACGCGGTCTCGGTGCCCAGTCGTTGCAGTCGTTCGGCCAGTGCCATGTCGCATCTCCCTGTCCTCGAGTGCCCTCGAACCAGCACAAGGCCGCAATTGTACAAAACGTACAGACCCCGTGCCACGGATCGGCAATCTTCCGTAGAACGGAAGACGGCATGGTCAGGTCCATCGACGAGGACGGTGGTTGAATGACGACGATGATCAACGGTGCAGGCGAGGCAGATGCGGTGATCCGCACGCGGCAGTTGCGCAAGGTCTACGCCGGGGCGCCAGCGTTCGGCGGTTTCGCACCTCCCGGTGCCCGACCCGGCGGACCACCTGTTGGGCGCCCGCCGGGTGCAGATCCGAAGCGCCCACGCGATGCAGCCGTCGATTCGCTCGACCTCGACGTAGGCCGAGGTGAGATCTTCGGTCTGCTCGGGCCGAACGGTGCCGGCAAGACCACCACCATCGGCATGCTGACGACGCGCATCGTGCCGACGTCGGGCTCGGCGATGGTTGCCGGCGTCGACGTCGTCGCCGATCCAGCGGCAGCCAAGCAGCACATCGGCGTGGTCACTCAGACGAACACCCTCGACCGTGCGCTCACGGTTCGGGAGAACCTGATCTTCCACGGACGCTACTTCGGGATGACGAACAAGCAGGCCAAGGCCGAGTCCGACCGGCTGCTCGAGGTCTTCCGCCTGACCGACAAGAGCACCGTCGGCGTGCAAACACTGTCCGGCGGCCTGGCCCAGCGGTTGATGGTGGCCCGCTCGATCATGCACCGTCCGTCGGTGCTGTTCCTCGACGAGCCCACGGCCGGTCTCGATCCGCAGACCCGGCTCAGCCTCTGGGAGCTCATCCGCGAATTGAACGCCGACGGCCAGACCGTTCTGCTGACCACGCACTACATGGAAGAAGCCGACTCGCTGTGCGGGCGCTTGGCGATCATGGACCACGGTCGGATCCTCGCCCTCGACACGCCGGATGGACTGAAACGGTCCGTCGATGCCGACACAGTCGTCACCGTCACCGCCGGTGGCGACGCCGGCCAGTTGGCGACTGCGCTCGCCACGGCCACCGGTGTCGTCAAGGCCGAAGCCACACCGCGCGGTGTCGAGGTGCACATGCGCGGAGGCGCGGGCATCGTGCCCCGTCTGATGGCGACCGCCGCCGACGCCGGATTCGACGTCTCCGACGTCTCGGTCGCCGAGCCCTCGCTCGAGACCGTGTTCATCCAGCTCACCGGGAAGGACCTGCGCGACTGATGGCAGCGATCACGATCACGGCACCACCGACCGGACCCACCCAGGCCACGGCGAAGGCGGCGTTCCTCGCCCTGCTGGCCCGCGACCTCACCGTGCTGCGCAAGGAGTTCAAGATGTTCCTGGCCCGGACGGTCATGCAGCCGCTGCTGCTGATGTTCGTGTTCACCTATGTGTTCCCCAAGATCGGACAGGGCGTCGGCGGCGGCGCAGGTGCTGCGCGGTTCTCCACGCTGCTCGTCGGTGGTGTGATCGCGAGCACGATGATCTTCCAGGGCATCCAGGCCGTCGCGCTCCCGCTTGTCCAGGACTTCGGATTCACTCGCGAGATCGAGGACCGGGTCCTGGCCCCATTGCCGGTCTCGGCAATTGCGCTCGAGAAGGTCGTCGCCGGCGGTGTGCAGGCGCTGGTGGCCGGGCTGCTCGTGTTCCCGATGGGCCTGTTCATCCCGGCGACGGCCATCGACCTGCACATCAACTACCCGTTGCTGGCCGCGGTCATGATCCTCGGTGCCTTCATGAGCGCTTCGCTCGGGTTGTTCGTCGGGACGCGGGTCGAGCCCCGCCAGGTGCCGTTGATTTTCGGTCTGCTCGTCATCCCGATGACGTTCCTCGGGGCCGTCTACTACCCCTGGCAGTCGCTGGAGCCGCTGCGCTGGTTGCAGATCTTGGTGCTCGCCAACCCGCTGGTGTACCTCAGCGAGGGGATGCGCTCCTCGTTGACCACGGGTGTCCCACACATGGCCTGGCCAGTCGTCCTGCTCGTGCTCGCCGGCGCAGGCGCGTTGTTGTTGCGCGTCGGGGTCGCCGGGTTCCGCCGGCGGGTCCTGTCCTGACTGCTTGAATCCGCGTTCTGAGGCCGGACCCTCACTAGTGTTCGCCCGCATCGAGGCGAGCGGACAAGGGAGAGCGTCATGTCGGATGTACCAGGGGAAGTCGTCGAGCAAGAAGACGACAACGATCGTGGCAGAATCGAGGTCGTTGCAGCGATCCTGCTCGGTCTCGCAGGTCTGTTGACGGCATATGCCGCGTACTACGGGGGCCTTGCCGGCGGGGACGCGATTCAGGGCTACTCGAAGGCCACGATCTCGCGCAACGAGGCCAACGGCTACTACGCCGACTACGGCCAGAAAGTCGCCCAGGACACCAACGTCTTCCTGCAGTACCAGATCCAGGTCGAGTCCGGCAACGATTCGGTCGCCGGCGTGATCCGCGATCGGTTGTTCTCGCCGGAGCTGGAGACGGCGTACGTCGCGTGGGAGAAGCTCACCGGCGAGAACGACCTGCCGACCCCGCTCGACACGCCCGCGTACGTGGTGGAGGACCTCACCACGTACCAGACGATGTTCGACCAGTCGAACAAGGAATTCGACCAGGCTGCTGCGGTCGACGACCAGGGCGACAACATGGACCTCGCGTCCGTCTTCCTCGCCGTGGCTCTGTTCTTCGCCGGCATCGCCGCCCTGTTCAAGGGTCGCAACGTCAGCATCGCGCTCCTGATCGGCAGCGCGATCGTGATCGTGCCCGGCTGTTGGGCGATCGCCAAGGGCAAGGGCTGGATCTCCTAGGCAGCCGTGCCGCACGTCGGCATGTGATGACGATCGCACCGTTGGCGCGCACGGCGCTCAAGCGGGATCAACGTTCGTCCGATGAATCAGGTGTTCCACTTCTGGCACAGGGTTGCTGATTCAGCATTGAGGAGTTCGTATGCACCGGCGCGCGGTCACCGACGACAGTCGGTCTCGGGTCGTACGTGCTCTGGGGGTCATGGCCCTCCTCGGAATGTCGGCCGGATTCGTGACGGGGAGTGACGCGTCGGCATCTGCGGGGAGTGCTTCGCGCGGCGACGGATCGTCGATGCGTCCTGTCGCCTCGCTCGACGACGCCAGCGCCCAATCGGCTTCGGTGTTCATCGCGGTCAGCCCCGTGCGAGTCCTCGACACCCGAGCCGGCGGGGGCGGACCGATCGGTGTGCCCATCGCAGCGATGCTCGGTCCGGGTGCTCAGTTCGACCTCGCCCTGGCCGGCGACGGCGCCGCAGTGCCGGCCAACGCCAGTGCCGTGCTGATCAACATCACGATCGATGACGACGCCACCCTGGCGAGCTACCTCACGATCTGGCCGAAGGGCGAGCCCCAGCCGTTCACCTCGGCCAACAACGCGCTCCCCGGCAGCATCGCCGGGAACTCGATGCTCGCCAAGCTGGGCAACGGCGGGATCAGCATCTTCAACCAGCGCGGCAGAGTCAATGTGGTCATCGACCTCGTCGGCTACACCGTTGCGTTGAGCAGCGCACAGCAGTCCGGTGGTCGCCTGCTGTCGGGTACCGCCGTACCCACGTCGATGCTCGGTAACGACAGCGACTACTACATCGACACCGATGATGCGACCCTGTTCGGACCTCGCCACGACGGGGCCTGGCCGATGCCGGGTGTCCGCCTCGGGAGCGGTGCCGTGGGTCCGAGCGGACCCTCGGGTGCTCGGGGTGCCACGGGTACCACTGGAGCCGTCGGCGCGGCAGGCGCGGCGGGCGCCACCGGGCCATCCGGGGCGGCGGGCCCCACCGGAGCCGTCGGCCTCGTCGGGACCCCGGGCGCCAAGATCCTCAGCGGACCGGTCCCGCCGCAGTCCTCGGACGGCGTCGGCGGCGACCTCTACGTGGACACGACCACTGGCACCGTCTCCACCAGGGGCGCGACGGCGTGGGCCGCCGGAGGTTCGCTACGCGGTCCGACTGGCGCCACGGGATCGACCGGGACCGGCGGGCTGACGGGTATCACGGGCGCCGTGGGCGCAATCGGCGCGGCTGGGGCGAAGATCCTGACGGGCATGGTCGCCCCCCTTGCCGGGGCAGGTGGAGACGGTGATCTGTTCGTGGACGTGTTGACCGGCACGCTGTACGTGAACGCGTCGGGTGCGTGGTCGAGCCAGGGATCGTTGCTCGGCCCGACGGGGTTGACTGGGGCTCTTGGCGCCACGGGGTTGACGGGCCTGACGGGTTTGACGGGCCTGACGGGCCTGACGGGGACTATCGGTGCCGCTGGCGTGATCGGTGCGACCGGTGCTGTCGGTGCCAGTGGCGTGACCGGTGCGACCGGTGCGATCGGTGTTGTCGGCGCCGCTGGTGCGACCGGTGCTGTCGGTGCCGCTGGCGCGACCGGTGCGATCGGCACGGCAGGTCTGGCGGGCGCTGCGGGTGCAGCCGGCGCGGCCGGGGCCAAGATCCTGACCGGGCTCGTTGGTCCGACCGCCGGGACGGGTGCCGATGGCGACATCTACATCGACATCCTGACCGGTCTGCTCTCGACCAAGGCGGCGGGCGCATGGACGAGCCAGGGTTCGTTGCAGGGTCCAGTCGGTGTCGCCGGTGCGACGGGTCTGACGGGTCCGACCGGACTTGCGGGTGCGACGGGACTTGCGGGTGCGACAGGCCTGTCCGGCTCGACGGGTGCGACCGGTTCGACGGGTGCGACCGGGTTGGCGGGTGCGACCGGGTTGACGGGTCCGACCGGGTCGGCGGGCGCAGTCGGCGCCTCTGGCGTCGGCGGCATCCTCGCCGGCGCCGGAGCGTTCGGCGGCGTCGCCGTCAACCTCGCCCTCGGCGGTTCGGCTCCGGTCCCGTTCACCACCCAGAGCCCACTGTTCGGCACGATCTCACCAGTGACGAGCGGCAGCAACACCACTGGGTTCACCGCAAACTCGGCGGGCATCTACCGGGTCGCGTACCGGCTGAACGTCGGACTCAGTGCACTCGGCAGCGTGCAGATCTACGTCGGCGGGAACCCGGTCGGTCCAACGAACTCGATCCTGCTGTCTGTCGCGACGACGGTCTTCGACACGGTGCTGGTCTCGGCCGCCCAGGGCGACGTCATCGAGATCCGGTACGCCGCCGGAGCCCTGTCTGCGCTGGCGGTCAACACGTCGTCATCGTTCGAGGTCGAGCGGGTCAACTGAGCGCGTCGGCGGGGGCCCAGCAACTGTGGGTCCCGCTGCTGATCCGATCCGGCAGGCGGACCTTTGCGATCGGTCCGGCGGCAATGTCCTGGGCGTCGAAGATCATGCAGTGCGACGCGTTCTCGTTCATGTCCGTCGTGAAAGACAGCAGGTAGCCGTCGTCTTCGACCGTCGAGCCGATCCTCGGCGCGAACGGTGCTTCGCTGGCGAAGACGCCATCGGGAAAGTGGTAGGACTCGACTGCGCCGGTGTGCACGTCGAGCTTGTGCAACCCGTTGAACAGAAACCAGCCGGGCTTCGCACTGACCGCATAGGCGTACTGATAGGGCCGCCCGGCGACCCGACTGTCCATCATCCCGAACTCGAGGATGCGGTCGTCGAGGCGTTCTTCGGTGGTCTGGCCGGTACGCAGGTTGAACCGCCAGCGATGCGGATGAGCTTGGAGTTGGGCGAGGTCGACGAAGCGGAACATCTGCTCGAAGATCGTCGAGCCCGGGGTAGCCGTGGGGTTCGGCTGGTCCTGGTGGAACCCGTCGAGCACGATCTCGTCGCCGTCCTCGTAGGCATTGATCCAGTGCAGGACATAGGTCGGGTCGGCTTCGAACCAGCGGATGTCTTCGGTGCCGCCACGGCGCGGGATGATTGCGAACCGGGTCGGGAGGTCGCGGAAGTAGCGGACGGCGTAGATGTCACGCTCGAGCAGCTTCGGGTCCCAGAACATCGGGCAGTCGTTGAGGATCGCGTAGTGCTCGGTGAACGCCATGTCGTGGGGCAGGCGCGGACCGGGCAGCGGGACCGGCGTGTAGTGAACGAGAGTGTTCGAGGCGTCGACCACGCCGTAGTGCATGTAGGGAGCGTCGGTACCGTAGTTGAAGAACAGCAGCT
>JANXUX010000447.1 GCA_025351965.1 Actinomycetes bacterium
TCGGCATCGTCGTCGTCGCGTCCGGCCTGCTCGGGCTCAACGTCGGCCTCGGCTACCACCCGGCGCTCGGACTCGACCTGCGCGGTGGCATCTCCGTGACGCTGAAGCCGGTCGACAGCGCCTACACCCAGGACAGCCTCGATCTCGCGGTCGAGCGCATCCGCGATCGCGTCGACAGTCAGGGTGTCGGTGAGCCCGAGATCATCCGTCAGGGCAATGCGATCGTCGTCAACCTCCCCGGCGTGAACAACCGTCAGGATGCACTCGATCTCGTGTCGGTCAGCGGCAAGGTCGAGCTCCGCCCGGTCACGGGCTGCTACACGCCGACACCGACGACGGGCACCTCGACGACCGTTGGCGACACATCGACGACCACCGGTGACTCGACAGGTGCCACGCCGACCACCGTCGCCACCTCGACAGGCGCCACGACCGCCGCCACCGGTTCGCCCGCAGTCACCGGTTCGCCGGGCCCGTCCCGCAAGGTGGACACCGTGCCGCCGACCGACGGTTCGTCCTCGACCACGGCGACACCGCCGACCACGGCGACACCGTCGACCACGACGGGCGTCGATCCGACATCGTCGACCGTGGCCGACACCACCACCGCCACGACGGTGCTTCCCTATGCCAGCTCCGGCCTGCTCAGCAACCGTGACGGCCAGACCTGCCAGGTCGGACCGAGCGGCGGCGACGGCACCGTGTTCGAGAAGGACTCCGCCCAGGCCCAGATCATCGGCGGCGGCTGGGGCGTCACCGTCGGCCTCAAGATCGGCAGCTCCGGCGAAGGCGTGTGGAACGCCCTCGCCGCGGAGTGCTACAGCGGCGGCACGACGTGCCCGTCGCGCCAGTTGGCCATCGTCCTCGACGGTCAGATCCAGTCGGCCCCCACGGTCAATGCGGACAAATTCACGGGCAAAGTGCAGATCACCGGCCAGTTCACCCAGGGCGAGGCCGAGCAACTCGCCCAGGTACTCAACTCGGGTGCTCTGCCCGTCACGCTCAAGGCCGAGCAGGTCGAGAACGTCTCGGCCAGCCTCGGCAAGGACTCGCTCAAGGCGGCCCTCATCGCGGGCGGCATCGGCATCGGCCTCGTCGTGCTGTTCATGATCCTGTACTACCGCCGCTTGGCCGTCGTGGTCATCGCAGGCATGCTGATCTCGGGCGCGCTGATCTACAGCATGACCGCGCTGATATCCCGGTTCTACAACGGCGTCCTCTCGCTGTCCGGCATCGCCGGACTGATCGTGTCGATCGGCGTCACCATCGACTCCTATGTGGTCTTCTTCGAACGATTGAAGGACGAGGTGCGCGGCGGCCGCTCGTTGCGCAACTCGGCCCAGCGCGGCTTCAAGGCTGCCTTCCGCACCATCCTCATCGCCGATGCGGTCTCACTGATCGGTGCCGGTGTCCTGTACTACCTCTCCATCGGCGCTGTTCGAGGGTTCGCGTTCTACCTCGGTCTGTCCACGATCACCGACATCTTCGTCGCCTACTTCTTCA
This sequence comes from Actinomycetes bacterium, assembly GCA_025351965.1. Lineage (GTDB taxonomy): Bacteria > Actinomycetota > Acidimicrobiia > Acidimicrobiales > Ilumatobacteraceae > WLMZ01. The sequence continues at coordinate 1,504 of JANXUX010000447.1, forward strand.
CCCGACCGGCAGTGCTGCTGCTGGCCCGGACCAAGTTCATGGGTGGCGACCACGTGCTCGGCCTGGCGACGGACAACGAACCCAACACTGGCCAGCTGACCGGAGCAAGGACATGACCGCCGCTGTGACAACGCCCCAGCTGCCGACCCGCCGCAAGTTGCTCGGCCGGCTCTACCACGGCGAGACCCGCATGGACTTCATGGGTCGCAAGTGGTGGGGTCTTGGTGCGTCCGGCCTGTTGATCGTCGTCACGATCGTCTCGTTGTTCGCCCAGGGCCTCAACCTCGGACTCGATTTCGAGGGAGGTGTGCAATGGGAGGTCCCGGCGACGAACCTCACCGAGGCCGATGCCCGTCAGGTCCTCAGCAACGACGGCATCAACCCAACGGACGCGAAGATCGTCAAGGTCACGGCGAGCGGAGTCGACCGACTGCGCATCCAGGTCGGCGAGCAGTCGCCGGAGACGATCCAGAAGGTCTACGACGACCTGGCCGTCGCAGCTCAGGTCACCTCCGATGACATCAGCGCCAACTCGGTGACGTCTTCGTGGGGTAGTCAGATCACCAACTCCGCCGTTCGCGCACTCATTGCGTTCCTCATCCTGGTGTCGATGTTCATCGCCTGGCGCTTCGAGTGGCGAATGGCCGTCGGTGCGATCGCAGCGATGTTGCACGATGTGCTGATCAGCGTCGGCGTCTACTCGGTCCTGCAGCTGGAGGTCACCCCTGCGACGGTGATCGCGTTCTTGACGATCCTCGGCTTCTCCTTGTACGACACGATCGTGGTGTTCGACAAGGTCAAGGAGAACACGACTCGCTTCAGCAGCGCTCGGTTGCCCTACGACGACGTCATCAACGTCTCGATGAATCAGACGCTGATGCGGTCGCTGAACACGAGCATTGCGGCGGTACTGCCCGTGCTCTCGCTGCTCGTGGTCGGTGCCGGGTTCCTCGGTGCGGTCGCGTTGCGCGAGTTCGCGCTCGCGCTGGTCGTTGGTCTCATCACCGGGTCGTACTCGTCGATCTTCATCGCCGCTCCGCTGCTCGCTGCGCTCAAGGCGAGGTCGCAGAAGTACAAGGCGATCACCACTGCCCGGGCCACCGGCATGGAGCTGGAACTGCTCGTCCTCGGCGGTTCGCCCGCCGTGAAGCGCGATGTCCAGCGCTCCCGCACCACCGGCTCTGTCCAGGCCGACGCAGCCGCCGTGGAGCGCAAACCGCAGACGGCTGACGAGTTGCTGTCCCATCCACCGCGACCACGCAAGAAGACGCGCCGCTAGCAGGACCGCACGTCCCTCGACCTGCAGGTGACCAACAGCGTCCTGCCTCGACACGAATGCGTCTGTATCCTGCAGGGATGGCAGCCGAACCGTCGTCAACGAATCCAGTCCTGTCGGACGCGCAATGGCTGCGCGATCTCATCCGTGATATTCCCGACTATCCCCAGGCAGGGGTCACGTTCCGAGACATCACGCCGCTGCTCGGCGACGCCGCCGGCTTCCACCGCGCGGTCACCGACCTGGTGGAACGCTTTGCCGGGGTCGAGGTGGACCGGGTGCTCGGCATGGAAGCCCGTGGGTTCATCCTCGCCGCGCCGGTGGCGTTCCACATGAACGCGGCATTCGTCCCGGTGCGCAAGGCGGGCAAGCTGCCCTGGCAGGTCATCCGCGAGGAGTACGTGCTCGAGTACGGCACCGACAAGCTCGAGATCCACCGCGACGCGATCCATCCGGGTGAGCGCATCCTGGTCATCGACGACGTCCTTGCGACCGGAGGGACGGCGTCGGCGACGGCACGGCTGGTCGAGGCACTCGGCGGCGAGATCGTCGGGCTCGGCTTCATGATCGAGATCGGCGACCTCGCCGGTCGCAACAAGCTCGGTGACCACCGGGTCGAGAGCCTGGCGGTGTACTGACCGGATGGGCACCGTCGATCGAGTCCTGCCGTGGCGACGGCAACAACATGTCACCCACGACGAGCTCGCGCCGATCCTCGCCCTCTACCGCAAGCGCCATCCCAAGGCGAGCACGGTGATGATCACCAAGGCGTTCGCCACCGCCAGCGAAGCCCATCGCCATCAGATGCGCAGTAGCGGTGAGGGATACATCAACCATCCCCTGGCCGTGGCCCGTATCGTCGCGGACATCGGTCTCGATGAGACGTCGCTGGCCGCGGCGCTGCTCCACGACTCGGTCGAGGACACCGAGATCACCCTCCTCGACGTCGAGCGAGAGTTCGGCGCCGACGTCGCTGCGATCGTCGACGGCGTCACCAAACTCGAGCGGCTGCAGTTCGATTCCAAAGAAGCCCAGCAGGCCGCGACGATGCGCAAGATGCTCGTCGCGATGGCCCGTGACCTGCGTGTGTTGATCATCAAGTTGGCGGATCGCCTGCACAACATGCGCACCATCGCCGGCATGCCGGCCGAGAAGCAGCGTCGCATCGCCCAAGAGACACTCGACATCTACGCTCCGCTGGCCCATCGCCTCGGGATGCAGGAGCTGCGACAGCATCTCGAGGACCTCAGCTTCGCCTCGCTGTACCCGAAGCGGTTCGCCGAACTCGATCATCTCGTGATGACCCGCAGCCCTGGCCGCGACCTGTACCTGGCCAAGGCCCTCGCCGAGGTTCGTGGGCGCCTCTCCGATCTCAACATCAGCGCCGAGATCACCGGCCGTGGCAAGCACATGTGGAGCATCTACGAAAAGATGATCCAGAAGAACCGCGACTTCGACGAGATCTTCGACCTCGTCGCGATCCGTGTGATCGTTGACTCGGTGAAGGACTGCTACGCCGCGCTCGGCTGCATCCACGGCCGTTGGAAGCCGGTCGTCGGTCGCTTCAAGGACTACATCGCGATGCCCAAGTTCAACCTCTACCAGAGCTTGCACACCACGGTCATCGGTCCCGACGGCAAGACCATCGAGGTCCAGATCCGCACACGCGAGATGCATCAACGGGCCGAGTGGGGTGTCGCTGCGCACTGGGCGTACAAAGAAGATGCCCCGACGCAGGACATCGACTGGTTGAACCGGATCATCGACTGGCAGGCCGAGGTCAGCGATCCAAACCAGTTCATGGAGAGCCTGAAGACCGACCTGGAACAGGAAGAAGTCTTCGTCTTCACCCCAAAGGGTCGCGTCGTGACGCTGCCGATCCATTCGACCACGGTGGACTTCGCCTACGCGGTACACACAGAGGTCGGACACAAGTGCATCGGCTCGAAGGTGAACGGTCGTCTGGTGCCGCTCGATCATCGTCTCCGCAGCGGCGACACATGCGAGATCTTCGTCTCCAAGCTGGAAACTGCCGGCCCCTCGCGGGATTGGCTGACCTTCGTCGAATCGCCGAGGGCCCGCAACAAGATCCGTCAGTGGTTCAGCCGTGAGCGCCGCGACGATGCGCTCGAATCCGGCCGCGAGGAGCTGACCAAGGAGTTCCGCCGCGAGTCGCTGCCGGTGCAGGGGATGTGGAATTCCGACGTGATGCTCGGTGAGATCACTGCCGCCGGATACGCCGACCTCGACACCGCACTCGTGGCCATCGGTGAGCACCACCTCTCGGCGCGTGGGTTGGTCCAGAAGGTCGCCCGCGTGATGCGTACCGGCGACCAAGAAGAGCAGCTGTCGGCCGCTCCGGCACTTCGACCGCGTGGTTTCCAGCGTGCCCGCTCAGCGGTCGGCGTTCACGTCGAAGGTCTCGACGACGTGCTGGTGCGCCTGTCGCGCTGCTGTACGCCGGTGCCTGGCGACGAGATCATGGGTTTCGTGACGCGCGGTCGCGGTGTGAGTGTGCATCGCGCCGACTGCGCCAACGCAGTGTCGCTGATGAGCGACCAGGCCTCGCGCCTGATCGACGTCGAGTGGGACGGTGGCAGCCGCAAGGCGGTCTTCCGTGCGGGCGTCGAAGTCGTCGCCCTCGACCGGTCGCGCCTCCTCCGCGACGTTGCCAACTCGCTCAGTGAGCAGCACGTCAACATCGTCGCGTGCAGCACCCACACCGGTAACGATCGAGTCGCCAAGATGCGCTTCGAGTTCGAGCTCGCCGACCCGACCCACCTCGAAGCCGTGCTGCGGACGATCAAGACCATCGATGGTGTCTATGACGCCTACCGCCTGGTGCCCGGTAAGGGCGGCTGACCCACACCCCGAAACCGTCCGCCGGTTCATGGGGCTCACGCTCTAGCCTTGGGGACCGTGCCAGAGTTCCAGACCAGCCCAGGGATGCGCGACATCCTGCCTCCGGACTCGGCGCGCTGGCGGCGGTTCCAGTCGGTGTTCGCCGGAGTGGTCGAATCTGCCGGCTACGGCGAGATCATGCCGCCGCTGATGGAGGACCTGGGCGTCTTCCAGCGCATCGGTGACGCCACGGACGTGGTCACCAAGGAGATGTACGACTTCGACGACAAGGGCGGCCGGCACGTCGCGCTTCGTCCGGAGCAGACCGCCAGCGTTTGCCGGGCCTACGCCCAGCACCGTCCGGCGACGCCGTGGAAGGTGTTCTACGCGGGCCCGAACTTTCGCTACGAGAAGCCCCAACGTGGCCGCTATCGCCAGTTCGACCAAGTCGGCATCGAGGTCCTCGGTGCCGACGATCCGTACCTCGACGTCGAGGTGATCTCGCTCGGCTGGGAGTTCTACGAGAAGCTCGGTCTGGAGCGCGTGCAGTTGCTGCTCAACTCCCTCGGCGAGCCAGAGGACCGGGCCCGGTACGTCGATGCATTGGAGATCTACTTCCGCGCCAACCTCGATGGACTGACCGAGCAGAGCCGGATCACGCTCGACAAGAACCCACTGCGCGTGCTCGATTCCAAGCGCGAGTTCGACGCAGAACTGATTGCCTACGCGCCACGCATCGCCGAGTTCTACAGCCCCGATGCTGCGGCCCATTTCGATGCAGTGCAGCAAGGTCTGGACGACCTCGCCATCCCCTACACGATCGACACCAAGCTGGTTCGCGGGCTCGACTACTACCGTCACACGACGTTCGAGTTCGTTGGCCTGACCCTCGACTCGGCCCAGAACGCGCTCGGCGGCGGCGGTCGCTACGACGGCCTGGTCGAGTCGCTCGGCGGTCCACCCACGCCCGGCATCGGCTTCGCGCTCGGCCTCGACCGCACGCTGCTCGCATGTGACGACGAGGGCGTCTTCGCCGCGCCGAACACCGATGTCGACGTGTTCGTCGTCGACTCGACCGGCGGGCGCCAGGCGCTGCGGATCACCGCCGAACTGCGCAATGCCGGACTCGTCTGCGACCGCGCGTTCGAGAATCGCAGCATGAAGAGCCAGATGAAGGCCGCAGACCGCAGCGGCGCCGCAGTGGCCATCATCATCGGCTCGAACGAGCTCGATGCCGGCACCGTTGTCGTGCGACCTCTCCGGGGCGCAGTCGACGTGAACAAGCAGCGCGAAGTCCCGCGTCGCGACCTGATCTCTGCAGTGACGAAGGCCGTACTCCTGGCCGTGAAAGAGGCAACAGCATGAGTGCAACCAGCATGCGCACCCACATGAGCGGCGAGCTCCGCTCGTCCGACGTCGACAAGACCGTGAGTGTCTGCGGGTGGGTGGCGAGCCGACGTGAGCACGGCAGCCAGCTCGCGTTCGTCGACGTCCGTGACCACACCGGCGTCGTCCAGTGCGTGGTCCACAACGACATCGACGTGCGCAGCGAGTACGTCGTGCGCATCACCGGCGTCGTGCGCGCCCGCCTCGAGGGCACGGTCAACCCGAACCTGCCGACCGGCGAGATCGAGCTGGGGGAGTGCGTCGTCGAAGTGCTGCGCACCGCCGAGCCGCCGCCGTTCCCCATCGATGCCCGCGCCGACAAGGTCGACGAGAACACCCGTCTGCAGCACCGCTACCTCGACATCCGCCGCGAGCGGATGCAGCGCAACCTACGCGTGCGAGCCAAGGTCAACTCGGCCATCCGCGCCGCGATGGAGAACCAGGACTTCGTCGAGGTCGAGACACCGATGCTGGTTCCGTCGACGCCCGAGGGTGCCCGTGAGTTCCTCGTCCCGAGTCGTAAGGATCCGGGTTCGTTCTACGCGCTGCCGCAGAGCCCACAGTTGTTCAAGCAGCTGTTGATGGTGGCCGGTATGGACCGCTACTACCAGATCGCTCGCTGTCTGCGCGACGAGGATCTGCGCGCCGACCGTCAGTACGAATTCATGCAACTCGACGCCGAGATGAGCTTCGTCAGCCAGGACGACGTGCTCGAGGCCATCAGCAAGGCGGTGGAGGCCGCTGCCTTCGCCGTCACCGGGGTCACGCCACCGGCCATCGAACGAATCACCTGGCGCGACGCGATGGACACCTACGGTGTCGACAAGCCCGACCTCCGCTTCGGGATGACGCTGGTCGATCTGACGGACGTGTTCGCGACCACCGACTTCAAGGCATTCTCCAGCGCAACCACGATCAAGGGCATCAACGCCTCGGGCAAGGCCGAGGAAATGGGCCGCAACAAGCTCGATGGCCTGACCGACAAGGCCAAGAAGATGGGGGCCAAGGGTCTTGTTTGGCTGAAAGTCAATGCCGATGGCGTACTCGAATCACCGGTCGCCAAGTTCCTCGGTGCCGACGAGCAGGCAGCGCTGATCGACCGCTTCGCAGCGATCCCCGGCGACCTGATCCTGATCGTGGCCGACGAGTGGGAGATCACCTGCGACGTGCTCGGCCAACTACGCAACGACCTCGGCCGGCCTCCCGTGTGGCAGGGACCGTACCGGTACGTCTGGGTCACCGAGTTCCCGCTGTTCGTCGGGATCGACAAGGAAACCGGCAAGCCCAAACCCGGCCATCACCCCTTCTGCCGCCCGCATCCCGACGATCTCGACAAGTTCGAGACCGACCCGATGTCGGTCCGCGCCCTGGCCTACGACCTGGTCCTCAACGGCTGGGAACTCGGATCGGGCTCGATCCGGATCCACGAG
>JANXUX010000452.1 GCA_025351965.1 Actinomycetes bacterium
GTCATCGACTGCGGCAATCGTCAACCGGTCCAACGACTGAGCCAGACCGCTGACCTCGACGAGTGATGCCATCCGAGCCTTCGACTCGGGTGACTCGAAATGGCTAAACGGTTGAACCGTCGGGCCGGACGGAGCCAACCCCGCGGCAGTGCCGGTGTCGTGCCAGGCGAACCGCTCATGCCAGACGTACCCGGTGGAGGACATTCAGGCATCTTGGCCATGGGTGCCGCTGCAATCAATACGTCATTCGACGTACGGTGCCCGGCGAGGGCGGTCACGGCAACGGTGAGAAGGCCCGGTCGCCGGTGAGGCAGTCGAGGCCGAGGAAGGCGAGATCGATGATGCCTTCGCTGAGGCAGATGCTGGCTGCCGTCGACCGGGAGGAGCACTCCAGCTTGTCGAGGATCCGCTCAACATGCTTGCCGACCGTGCGTTGGCTGATCTGCAGGCAGGTCCCGATCGCCTTGTTCGGGAGCCCGCTGACGAGGGCCGTTGCGATCTCGACTTCGCGTCGTGTCAGGCGATACGGCACCGGCCCTTGGCTGACAGTCGCCGCGACCTCCCCGTCCGACGCTGTGGACCGGACGAACTCGATGTGCTGCCAGTCGCCGTCTTCGAACCACAGCGCGCGCAACGACCGGCTGTGGCCGAGTTGAAAGCGCTCCGCAGCGACTGCAACCGACGCTGGCGGCTCGTCGATGCCGATCCACCGAACCGGCACGATGGCTTGCTCACCACGCTGGTTCACCATGCTCGCGATCAGCGGCGACACCGCTGCCACGAAGTCGCGGATGTCATCGTTGAATTGCCGTGTGGCGTCGGAGTTCATGTGCAGCATGCCGACGTAGTCACCATGGTCAAGTAACAGCGGTGCGGACAGTCCGTCGTCGAAACCGCGCGGTGCAAGCTCGTCGGTGAAGGCCTGCGACTCACGGAAGTCGAACGGAGCATCGTCGATGCGCAGTGGGAAACCTCCGCTGCGGATGCGGTTCGAGGCGATGGTGGACGGAAACGTGTCGGCAAAATAGCTGCTCAGCCCGTCGTCGTAGCCGATGTTGGTGAGATTGACGTGGCGAGATGACGAGGTGTCCCAACGCACGATCCCAGCCGCTTCGAATCGACATGCCGGACGCAACAGCTCGAGCAGCTCATCACCGTGGCCGGCAACGCCACGAGACGCGGCGAGTTGGCCGATCCGACCGGCGATCTTGACTTGTTCAGTTGAGCACTGCATCTCGACACCTGCCCCGGCTCGACTGTAGCCAACGGCCACAGATGCCCGAGACATGGATCACTCGCGATGTCGCAGATGAGCGTCTCGGCTTGAAACCGCCGACCACTGATAGTTGCGCCCTGGGTGATCAGGCGGTGACGGGCGATCGTGTTGAAGATCGCGAGTATTCGCGGGTCGGGAACCTACGAACGCCGTTTCCGTGCCCTCGCTGCCGAACTCGCCGAGATCGGCTTCATCAGCCCCGGCAGCCTCGTCATCCGCACCACCTCATGCGGCAAGCCGATCTGCCGCTGCCAGGCCGACCCGCCCCAACGCCATGGCCCCTAACGCACCCCTAACGCCGATGGAGCTGCGCAGTCGCCGGCCACACCGAAAGCCGACGACTCAACGGACCCGAAGCCGACCCCTACCGGCAGTGGATCGCCATCCGCCGGCACCTCGAACAGATCATCACCGAAATGGAGAAGCTCTCAGCAGCAGCCGGCGAGATCCTTCTCCACCAAGCGACCGCACCGACGCTATAACACGGCACCCACCTTGGCCAGCGAAGCGGGGGCCGAAACGTCACCGAGAAGTGCGGAGCGCCAGATTGAACAGTCCGTCCGTCGCTCGGTGTCGAGGGGTGCCACGGGTGGTGCTGAGCGGACAGGTACGGTGAAGGCCGATGGCAACGACGTACGGCTCGCCCACACGCGAGCGTGCCAAGCGTGATGCCATGGAGTCAGAGGAGTCAGCGGACGAAACTCCTCGTCGACGTCGTCGTCGTCGCCTCCATCCACCCGAATCGGGTCCGCTCCGTCGGCTCCTGCTCCTCGGCGGTGCGGCGACGCTGATCCTCGCGGCGATCATTGGCTATGCGCTGACCCGGGACCAGTCATGGCAGCGCAGCGGGCCGCCCGCCACCGTCAGCGCCTGGGCCCCGTACTGGCAGACCGACTCGGCGTTCGCATCGTTCACGGCGAACAGCGCCGTGTTCAGCGACCTGTCGCTCTTTGCCTTCCACGCCACGGCCGCCGATTCTGTGACGGCGTACAACGGACTCGGCTCCGGCGTGACGTCGAGGTACCGATCGGCTGCGCACGATGCCGGGGTGAAGTTGACCGCATCGATCATCGACGACATGCCGGCCAACGGCATGGCCGCGGTGCTGGCCGACGCCATCACACGTGCCACGCACGTGCAGACCATCGTCGCCCTCGCCACCGACGGTGACTTCGACGGCATCGACCTCGACTACGAGAAGTTCGCGTTCAGCGATGGACGGGCGACGTGGGAAGCCACCCGGCCGAACTGGGTGACGTTCGTGCAAGAACTGGCCGCGGCCCTGCACGGCGCCGGCAAGACGCTGACCGTGAGCGCGCCACCATCGGGCGACTACTGGGTCTACGACTACGGGGCGATCGGCAAGGTCGTCGATGCGATCCGGATCATGGCCTACGACTACAGCACGAGCGAGGCCGGCCCGGTCGCACCGATCAAGTGGGTCCGCGACGTCGTGGCCTCGGCGAAGGAACTGGTCGATCCGGCCAAGCTGGTGCTTGGCGTGCCGGTCTACGGCTACGACTGGCCGACGTCGATCAGCGGCACGTGCCCCGGTGGCGAAGCCGGTCAGCCCAAGCGCAGCAACGTGTCGACGAAGTCGGCGGCCGTGCTCGCCGCCAGCCTCGGCATCACGCCGACGTGGGACGCTGCCGCCGCCGAGCGGACGTTCAGCTACACCGAGCCGCTGTCGGGCGTCGACGAGACGGGTGCCGCAGTGTCCTGCACCGTCACCCACACCGTCTGGTACTCCGACGCCGAGGCGGTCCACGAGCGGGCCTGGCTGGCCGAGCGCGAGGACCTCGGCGGGATCGCAATCTGGTCGCTCGGCAGCGATGATTCCCTCGTCTGGGACGGCATCGCCGCCGCCCGTGCGAACGTCGAGACCTGGCCGCCGGTCACCGACAGCACCGCCGCCGCCGGGACGACCGCCGCCGCCGCCGGCTGATCACCTGCCGACCCACGCCCCCGTCGCCCCCTCGGGCTCACACACAGCGTCTGTGTCACGACAAAGGTTGAAGTCCGGCGGCGTATGTGGTGACACAGACGTTGTGGGTGAGCGCGGGTGCGTCTGGGTGAGCGCGATTGCGTCTGTGTGACCGGAAAACGCTGGCCCGTCAGAGGCGGGCGAAGAGGCGCTGGGCCTGTTCGGCGGCCTTGGCGCGGACTTCGACGGCGTCGACGCGGGTCGGCTGACCGTCACGCAGCAGGACCTCGCCGCTGCCGGAGGTGACGTCGAGGGCGCGGATGCCGGGGGTGAAGGCGATGTGCCAGGGCGAATCGACGTGGTCGTAGTTCCACGTGACCGTGTCGGCCGCAGCCTCGGGCATCATCGTCCAGCCGTTGGTGAGCCACGACCAGGCGGTGTCCGGCGAGGCCGTGACGTCGTCGGCGCGGTGAGCGACATAGGCGAGGCGGAACTCCTCGAGCATGTCGGCACCGATGCCGTCGGTGCCGAGCACCGTGACATTGGGCCGAGTCGCCGGCCGGGCGTAGCCGACAGCGTTGTTCATGTTGCTGCGCGGGTTGTGCGCAATGGCCCCGGGAAGTTCGCGGTCGAGGTGGACGCAGTGCACCAGCAACCAGTTCTCGGCAGCCAGCGCCTCGAGTCGAGCTGCGGCAGGGGTGTCGATGGCGCCTTCGGCGACGTGGACATGCACACCGACGCCGAGGTCGCGGGCGAGGCCGGCCGCGGCCTCCAACGTCTCGTCACTGCAGGTGAACGCGGCGTGGATGCCGACCATCCCGTTGCCGCCGGCACGGATGAACCGAGCGCACTCGTCGAGGCCACGCCGGGCGGCGTCGGTCATTGCCGGCGGTGGGGTGCCGTCGTGCGGCCAGAGCTCGCCGCTGTCCTGCCAACGATCGGTCACGCCGTACGCGCACTTCACGCGCACGCCCACCTCGGCACACGCGTCGGCGATGACGTGCAGGCTGCCCTCGATCGCGTTCGGGCCTTCGTGGTGGTCGATGATCGCCGTCGTGCCGGACTGCAACGCCTCCAGTGCACCGAGCATTGCGCTCCAGTGGAGCATCTCCAGATCGAGCGCAGCGTCGAGTCGCCACCAGATCTGGTGGAGGATCGACGTCAGGTCGACGGGCTGGCGGGGCGGCGCCGGCATGCCCCGGGCGAGCGCCGAATAGAGGTGGTGATGCCCACACACCAGCCCGGGCGTGGTGCTGCCGTTGGGACTGCCGGATGTGGGCGTCAACATCTCACTATCGTGCCAGTCCAATGGACGAGAACGCGCCGCTGCCGATCAGTTGGCATGTTGCGCGTTGGGGCGACGAACCGTTCAGTCGCGGCTCGTGGAGCTACCTGCGCCCCGGTGGTTCACCGGCTGACCGATGGACGCTCGCCGAGCCCATCGACGAGCGCTTCGTGCTGTGCGGCGAAGCGGTCGGCACCGACCAGGCCGCGATGACGCACGGCGCCCACGCCAGCGGCGTTCGGGCCGCACAGTGGTGCCTCGGTGTCGCCGCGCCCGGCGAGCGAATCGTCGTCGTCGGAGGTGGGTTCGCCGGCCTGGGCGCGGCGCGGACGCTGACCGACGCGGGCTTCGACTGCGTGCTCGTCGAGGCTCGCGATCGTCTCGGCGGGCGGGCACAGACCGTGCAACTCGACGGCCCGCCAGGCACGAACAGCGCCGCCGTCGGGGCCGATGCGGGTGCGGCGTGGCTACAGCAGTTCGCCCGCAACCCGTTCGCCGATGTCGTCCGCTCGCTCGGCGTCGAGCCCGTGCCGACCGACTTCCATGCACCGCTTGCTGGGTCGGCGAACGGCCACGTCGGTGCGGTGGCCGAGGCGTTCGAGGCACTGCGTCTCGCCGCGCTGGCAGCGACGGGAGATCCCGGCGCACGGGATGTCTCGCTCGACGTGGTGGCCGCATCGCTCGGCCTTGGTGGTGACGCAGCCCGCTCGATGCAGCACGCGGTCGACGCGGACATCGTGCTCGAGACCGGCGGCGGAATGGACGACACCTCGGCGCGCTGGTTCTTTGCCGAGGACGGCGTCGGCAACGAGGATCACTGGATCCCGGGTGGCTACCGCCAGGTCGTCGAGCACCTCGCCGCAGGACTGCACGTGCGCCTCGCCGAGCCGGTGCGGATGATCGAGTGGCACGCCGCAGGTGTTGCGCTGACGACGGATCTCGGAGTCATCGAGGCCGATCGCTGCATCGCCAGCCTGCCGATTTCACTGCTGCAACGAGGCGAGCCAGTGCTACGACCGGGGCTGCCGTCGCGGCATCTCGACGCGCTCGCACGGATCGGCATGGGCGTCGTCGAGAAGGTGCTGATGCGGTTCGAGGAACGCTGGTGGCCGGCGACTCCGAGCGGCTACATGCGCTGGTACGACTCACCCGCCAGCTGGTGCGAATGGGGAGACCTGACCGACGGCTGTGGCGCACCGGTCGTCGCCGCCCTGATCGCCCACGACGCTGTGGCCCGCCATCATCACGGCCGCAGCGATGCCGAGGTCGTCAGTGCTTCGACCGATGCGCTGCGACGGTGGTCGGCGGCGGTGCGTGCCCAGCGGCCCTAGCCCGGCCCTAGCCCGAGCGTCAGTGTTGGCCGCGCCAGATCGGCTCGCGGGGCGCTTCGAACATCGTCGGTAGCGCCTCACCGTCGATCGCCGCGAACGCCATCTCGCCCCACCACTGTGCGCCTGCGGCGTTGGCCGGCAGTGCGTCGCGCGAGAACCAACCGACATCGGCGGTCTCCAGCGGATGGGCCTGGAGGCTGCCGCCGGTGGCCCGGCAGTGGAACAGCAGCATGTACATCGCGAAGCGGGTGAAGCCCATCCGCTGTCCGTCCAGGACAGCGATCAGGCGCATCGGCTCGCACTCGATGCCGGTCTCCTCGTGCACCTCCTTCACTGCGACCTCCGACGGCGAGTAGCCGGCGTCGGCCCAGCCCGTCGGGTACAGCCAGATCAAGCTGTCCGAGCGCTGGACGAGCAGGATCTCGCCTGCGTCGTTGCCGACGATCGCTCCGATCGCGACCTTGGGGGTGACGTAGCCGGGTATGCCTTCGCCGACGCTCTCCATCCACTCCTGGATGAAGTGGTCCTGCTCGCGTCGGATCTCGAGGGCATCGTCGGCCGCAGCCTTGATGTCGGCGGCGACATGGAGAACCTCTTCGAAGCGTTCCTGCTCGTACAGGCTCTGGGTGAAGCTCAGACCCGTACGGGCGATGCCGGCCAGGGTTTCGCTCCAGCGGACGAGATCTCTGGTGAAGTCCTGGGGCCCGAGAGCCGGCGCCGGAGGGTTCTCGCTCACCTCACGACCATAGCCCGATGACGTCGTTCAGCACGCCGCGGCCGGCGCATCGAAGGGGGCGGCGAACGGTGGCAGGGTGAACACCGCAACCGGCAGGCCGAGCGCGGTGTAGTCACTCGCGATGAGCTGTACGTCGCGTGGCACCGGTGCGTCGCCGAGGAAGAACGAGGCGAGGCCGTACTGCTCGTCGATACGCGGCACCAGGCAGGCCTGGTCCAGTTCGACGAGACGGTCGACGAGGTGCTGACGCAACGCTGCGGCCTCGGTCACCTCGGCCGGCGAACGCTGGTCGAACGTCCCCAGCTCGGTGGCGTCGGCGCGCGCCCGGAACTCGGCGATGTTCGTCTCCCCGAGCACCACCCACAGGACTGCGTTCGCGTCGGACTCCGGCAGGACACGGTGGGGCAGCGCAGCGGCGGAGTAAGCAGCATCGACCCCGAGGTGGTACCCGCGCTGCTCCAGATCGAGCAGCACCCCGAAGGGCACGCCGCCGAGCGTTGCCGGGTCGTCCCAACGAAGCAGATACCGGCTCTGCTTGTCGAGGGCGGGACGGATCACTGCATCGATGCCACCGACGATCCGCGAGTTGCGCGGTCCTGGATTCTGGGTGCCGAGTGCGTTCGCCGTCGCCAGACCGGACATCACCACTGCGGCGACGACGGCGCCGGCGACGACCACATCGGTCCGCAG
>JANXUX010000014.1 GCA_025351965.1 Actinomycetes bacterium
GTCGTGGGTGCCCTGCTCGACCAGCCGTCCGTTGTCCAGCACGACGATCCGGTCAGCGTCACGGATGGTCGAGAGGCGATGGGCGATCACGAGCGCCGTGCGGCCCTGCAGAGCGTGGTCGAGCGCCGCTTGGACGAGCGCCTCGTTCTCGTTGTCGAGATGGCTGGTCGCCTCGTCGAGGATCATCACGGCCGGATCCTTGAGCAACATCCGGGCAATGGCCAGGCGCTGCTTCTCGCCGCCGCTCAGGCGGTAGCCGCGTTCGCCGACGATCGTCGCGTATCCGTCGGGCAGGGATTCAATCGTTTCGTAAATCCGCGCGGCGCGGCATGCCTCGTCCAGCTCGGCACGAGTTGCGTCCGGCTTGGCGTACCGGAGGTTGGCCTCGATGCTCTCGTGGAAGAGGTGAGGGTCCTGCGACACCACCCCGATCGCAGCACGCAGGGTCTCACCGGTGAGCATCCGGACGTCGAAGCCGTCGACGCGGACCGCACCGTCGGTCACGTCGTACAGACGTGTGATCAACGAGGCGAGCGTGGTCTTGCCGGCACCCGAGGACCCGACGAGCGCCACCGTCTCACCAGGAGCGATCGTCAGGGTCAGACCCTGCAGTACGTCGCGATCCGGGTCCAGGCCCTGCGGCCCCGGCGCCTCCAATGACGGGATCGAGACGTCAGCTGCGCCCGGGTAGCGGAACGTGACGTCGTCGAACTCGACAGCACCTCTCGGCGCGACCAAGTCGACCGCGCCAGGAGCATCGACGATGGAGACCGGCGCGTCCAACACCTCGAACACGCGGTCGAAGCTGACGAACGCCGTCATGACCTCGACCCGGGCATTGGTCAGCCCCGTCAGCGGCTGATACAC
Organism: Actinomycetes bacterium; assembly: GCA_025351965.1. Taxonomy (GTDB): domain Bacteria; phylum Actinomycetota; class Acidimicrobiia; order Acidimicrobiales; family Ilumatobacteraceae; genus WLMZ01. Next base: position 868 of record JANXUX010000014.1, read on the forward strand.
CCGCGCAACGAGGGTCGCCAAGGCAACGAGCGTGCCCGGCGAGAGCGAACCCGACACGGCGAGGTGTGCGCCGATGCCGTACACGGCCGCCGCGCCGAGCGCGCCGACCAGGCCGAGGGCGACGAAGAACACCCGTCCGTACATCGCCGACTGGATGCCGGTGTCGCGCACGCCCTCGGCGCGCTTCGCGAACGTGGAGACCTCGCGGTCGTGACGGCCGAACAGCTTGACGAGCAATGCGCCGCTGACGTTCAGCCGCTCGCTCATCTGGGTGTTCATCTGCGCGTTGTACTCCATGTTCTTGCGGGTGATGCCCTGCAGGCGCCGCCCGACCCGCTTGGCCGGGATGATGAAAACCGGCAGGACGACGAGCGACAGCAGGGTCAGGCGCCACTCGAGCGACGCCATCGCCACCAGGGTCGTCACGAGCACGACGAGGTTGCTGACGACGCTGCCGAGCGTGCTCGTCAGCGCGGACTGGGCGCCGATCACGTCGTTGTTCAGCCGGCTGATGACGTTGCCGGTCTGGGTCCGGGTGAAGAACGCGATCGGCATCCGCTGCACCTTGTCGAACAGCGCGACGCGAAGATCGTAGATCAGGCCCTCACCGATGCGCGCCGAGTACCAGCGCTGGATGATGGACAGGCCGGCATCGAACAGCGCCGCCGCGACGACGACACCGGCGAGCACGGTGATCTCGGTGCGGTCCTTGGTGGGGATGGAATGGTCGAGGATGCGCCGGAACGCGAACGGGGCGACGAGCGAGAGCAACGCCGCAGCGACGATGGTCGCGAGGAATCCGTAGATGGCGCGGCGGTAGGGACGGGCAAAGGTCCACACCCGGCGCAACGCGCCCTTCGTCATCCGCTTGCCCTTCACGGCGTCCTTGTCGCCGGGCATCATCATGTAGGGCGACATCCGCATCCGGCCAGGCTACGGCGATGTCGTGGGACGACTCGCGTACGCTGTGTCGATGCCTCGACCCGGCGCGCTCCGTGCAGTGGCGCTCTCCGCAGCGCTCCTCGCGTCCGCTTCGTGCTCGGCGACTTCGGCCACGACGGCTCCGTCGACCTCCACGGCAACGACGGCCACGACGGCCACGTCGTACCTCGATCGGCCCGACTCCGGCGCCTCGTTCGGTTGGGGGCCGACGCGCGGCGGTCTGCAATCCGGGCACCTCACGGTGCCGATGGACGTCGACCATCCCGACGCCGGCACGTTCTCGTTGTTCGTCGAACGGCACCTCGCCCGACTGTCGCACGAGCGGATCGGATCGCTGCTCGTCAACCCGGGTGGCCCGGGCTACGGTGGCACCGACCTCGTCGAATCCGCCGAGTCCGTCTACGGCACAGACGTCCTCGACCACTTCGACATCGTCGGCTGGGATCCTCGAGGCACCGGTCGCTCCGAACCGGCGGTGGACTGCGTGGACGAGTACGACCCGTTCTTCTCGCTCGACTCGTCACCGGACAACGCCGCAGAGCAACAGGCGATCGTCGACGCGGCGACGACGTTCGGCGCCGACTGCGAGGCGCACAGCGGGGCGATCCTGCCGTTCATCTCGACCGAGGACTCGGCCCGCGACATGGACGCGATCCGCAACGCATTGCAGGAAGAGACCATCAGCTACTTCGGGTTCAGCTACGGCAGCGAGCTCGGTGTGACGTGGGCGAGCCTGTACCCGGACACAGTGCGCGCGATGGTCATCGACGGCGCCGCCGACCAGACCGTCGGCTATCTCCAGCAGAACCTCCAGCAGGCTGCCGGTTTCGAGTCGACGTTCGACGCCTTTTTGGCCGACTGCGCACGGCGGACCGATTGCGTGTTCCACAACGGCGGTGATCCGGCCGACGCCTACGACGCGCTCAGTGTCGCAGCGGACGGTGACCCGGTGCGCGCCGATGACGGTCGCCCGGACATCAACCAGGGCGTGCTCACGACCGCAGTCGCCGACGCGCTGTACTCGCCGTCGTACTGGCCACAGTTGGCGAAGGCCCTCGACGACCTGCAGCACGGCGACGGCATCGGCGTCCTCGCTCTGTACGACGACTACTACGGCCGCAGCGCCGACGGGTCGTACGACGACGCGCTCGAGGCGTACTTCGCGATCAACTGCCTCGACGATCCCGGCTCGAAGGATCCCCAAGCGGTCTTCGCGATGCAACAGCAGTTCGCCGATGTCGCGCCGCGTCTCGGCGCGAGCTGGATCCTCGAGCTCGAGTTCTGTGCCTCGTGGCCGGTGCCCGCCGCGCCACCCGTCGCCGTCGACGCCCGCGGAGCCGGGCCGGTGGTCGTCGTCGGCACCACCGGGGATCCGGCAACGCCGTTGGCCGGCACCCGCCACCAGTCAGAGGCCCTCGAGGACGGCCGCCTGATCGTGGTCACCGCAAACCAACACACCGGCTACGGCGCCAACGAGTGCGTCGACCGAGCTGTCGATGCCTACCTCGTCGATCTGACCGTACCGATCGACGAACTCCAGTGCGCCGGTTGACACCGCCAGAACGAGGCGCGCGTCACCGCTCGCCTGCGGGGTATTGGTTGCGCAACGACCGCTACCATCGCCGAATGCGTTCCCGATTGCTCATCGCTGCAACTCTCTCCGCCTGCTTGTTCACGGCCACTGCGTGCGGCGACAGCGGCAGCGATGTCACGGCGATGCGCAGTGACTCGACGCCATCGACCGGCGATGGCAGCCCAACCACGGGAACCGTCGGGAGTCCCTCGACCGACGTCACGGCGCCGACTGGAACAGACGGTGCGAGCAACGACCCGACCAGCGCGACCTTCGACTGGCGCGACTACACGGCCGGCGACGACACGATCCAGACCGGCCACATCATCGTGCCCGTCGATTACGAGGATCCGTCCAAGGCAACGTTCGATCTGTACGTCACCCGGCACAAGGCGGCCAAACCGGACGAACGGATCGGCAGTCTGCTCGTCAACCCCGGTGGGCCAGGCTTCGGGGGCAGCGACTTCGGCATCTACGCCGACCAGATCTACAGCCAGGATCTGCTCGACCACTTCGACATCGTTGCCTGGGATCCTCGGGGTACCGGTCAGAGCACACCCGCGATCGACTGCACCGACGACTACGACAAGTTCTTCGCCAGCACCGACATCACCCCCGACGACGATGCCGAGAAGCAGCAGATCATCGATCTGGCCAAAGAATTCGAAGTCGACTGCACGACCAAGAATGCCGACATCCTCCAGTACGTCGGCACGAACAACTCCGCCCGCGACATGGACACCATCCGCAAGGGCCTCGGCGAGGACACGATCAGCTACTTCGGATTCAGCTACGGCAGCGAGCTCGGGGCGACCTGGGCCACGTTGTTCCCCGACACCGTTCGTGCCGCCGTGCTCGACGGTGCGGCCGATCCCGAGGCCGACTTCTTGACGAGCGGCCTGCAGCAGACCAAGGGTTTCGAGAACTCGGTCGACACCTTCCTCACCAAGTGCAGCGCAGACAAGGCCTGTCCGTTCTACAACGACGGTGACGCCGCCGGGGCGTTCGACACGCTGATGGTGGCACTCGACGAGAAGCCGATCCCCAGCGAATCGGGCCGTCCGGACGTCACCCGTGGCGTGGCGATCAGCGGCGTGATCGAGGCGATGTACAGCGAGTCGTCGTGGCCGCAGCTGGAGCAGGCACTGGCCGACGCCCAGAACGGCGACGGCAAAGGTCTGCTCACGCTCTACGACCAGTACTTCCAGCGCCAGCCCGACGGCACCTACGACAACTCGCTCGAGGCCTTCCAGGTGATCACCTGCATGGACGTGACCGAGCGGCCGACCGTCGCCGAAGACGACGCCACCGCACCGCAGTTCAACGAAATCGCACCTCGGCTGTCACCCGGCACCACCGGCTCCTACTTCTGCACGTTCTTCCCCACTGCAGACGATCCTCGCGTCAGGGTCACCGGGGTCGGAGCAGGTCCGATCCTGGTCGTCGGAACAACAGGTGACCCAGCCACTCCGCTCGCCAGCAGCCAGAACATGGCCAACGACCTCGAGAACGGGGTGCTGCTGACCGTCGTCGCCGACCAGCACACCGGCTACGGCGTGAACCAGTGCTCCTACGACAACGTCGACAACTACCTCGTCGAACTGAAGGTGCCCGCCAAGGGCACTCGCTGCGGCTGATGATCAGGCGGCCTGCTGTCGCGTCACCTCGGTGCGGAACGAAGGTCCTCCACGTCGCACGGACGGTCAGCGAGGTCGAGGATCTCGGGGTCACCGGTGAGGAGCGCCATGCCGTGCGCAGCGGTTCCTCACCGTCGAGCCAGGCCACGATCGCCCACGAGTCCAAGCAGACGCTCATCGGGTCTCGTCGGCGCGATCCGCGAGCAACCTCTCAGCCATGCCGCTCTGCGCAAATCGGCCGCCGAGGCCAGCCGGCCGTCGTCGGGTAATGACGACGATCGACAAAGAGAAGAAACCCGAGCTGGTGGGCTCGGGCCTTCACTCGTTCGTGTTTGCAGACGAACAATTTGGCGGAAGGGGTGGGATTTGAACCCACGGAGACGCAGAACGCCTCAACGGTTTTCGAGACCGGCCCATTCGTCCGCTCTGGCACCCTTCCGCCCGACAGACTAGCGGGAAGCCGTGAGCAGCAGGACATCCGTTTCGCGCTCGGGGGCCGAACTCCCATAGTCCCCGGAGCGCCTCCTGTCACGCATCCAATTGTCGAGATACTGTCAATTTTTTCCCTTCAAGGTTGCTCGGAGCTTGCCGATGTTTTCCTTGTGACGGACCTCACCATGATCGATCCCAGTGCTGGAGTGACCAGTCCGTCGCTTGCGGCCCTGCTCCATGAGCGCCAAGACCCCACCGCGATCTTGAACTCCTTGGTCCGGTCGGTCGCCGGCGTGATCGGTGCTGCCATCGCGAGCGCCGATGGTCGCAGCATCGCCCACTCCGATCAGCTGAACCACGATCCCGGTCGGGCGGCGATGATCGCCGCGACGATGGGCCTCGCCGGTCAGTTGATCGGCGTCGTCGGTGGTCGCCAGCTCGAAGAAGTCGTGGTGCGGTCCGATGCCGGCTCCGTCATCGTCTTCGCCGTCGGGTCCGAAGGTGTGCTCACGGTGCTCGCCAAGCCGAGCACGAACCTTCACCACATCACCACCGAAGTCCGGGCCCGGGTCGAGACCCTGCGCTCGGTCGTGCGCGGCGGCACCTGACATGACGGACCAGCAGGCCTCCGATCACACGTTCAAGATCCTCGTCACCGGACCCTTCGCGGCCGGAAAGACATCATTGATCCAGTCCATCTCGCAGAGCCCCGTGGTGACCACCGAGGTCCAGACCAGTGGCGACGAAGCGGCCGTCAAAGCCAACACCACCGTCGCGATGGACTTCGGGACCTTCGCCCTCGACACCGGTTCCGGCGAGGAGCCCGTCCACCTACTCATGTTCGGCACGCCCGGCCAGGAGCGGTTCCGCTTCATGACCGACATCCTCAAGGCCGATGTCGATGTCGTCACCTTCGTGGTCGACGGTCGCGCCCCGGCCACGTTCGCCGAGGCCCGCAACATGCTCGCCCTCGTGATGAACGGCCTCCGTGTGCCGCTCGTCGTCGCCGTCAACCGCTGCGACGATCGCGCTCAGGCTCGCAGGGTCGCCGAGTTCCTCGGCGCCGCCGCCGACGTCCCGGCGATCCCCTGTCAACTGATCGACCCCGAATCCGGTCGCGAAGTGGTCGCTGAGGTCCTCGTCGCCCTGCTCGAATCCACCGACCTTGCACTCGCAGCACCGGGAGGCGCCGCATGACCATGATCCATGAACACAAGTTCGCATCCAACGGCAGGGGTTCGGTCACGTCCGCGACCGGACAGACCGCGTGGCAGGTCATCGAGGACGCGTGCAGCATGCGCGTCACGGGCGAACTGGCGCTGACGACCTCGTCGCCGACCGAGACCAAGGTCTACCTGATGAACGGGCTGGTCTACTTCGCCGAGCGTGAGACCGACTACGCCCTGTCAACCCGACTGGTCCTCGTCGGCGCCGTCGATGCATCGCAGCTGCAGAACGCGATGATGCGCCTCAACGGTGTCGACCATCTCGGGCGACTGTTCGACCGTGATCCGTCGATCGATCGCGACGCGGTCGAGGTCGCGATCGAGATGATCACCGAGGAGACCCTCACCGAGATCGCCGATCAGATCGTGCACTCGTTCCGCAC